>NZ_JBFUIF010000061.1:0-14663 GCF_056402015.1 Allobosea sp. P4_C6 | reverse complement strand
CACCTTCGCGCCGATGAGCGTGCAGGCGACCTATATCTGCGCCAGCGCCATGATCGTCGAGGCGATCCTGTCCTTCATCGGCGCCGGCGTGCCGCCGGCGACGCCGTCCTGGGGCAACATCATGGCCGAGGGCAGGGCGCTCTGGCAGGTCCGGCCGCATATCATCCTGTTCCCGGCCGTGTTCCTCTCCATCACCGTCCTCGCCGTAAACCTCCTCGGCGACGGCCTGCGAGACTCCCTCGATCCGCGAATTGCAAAACGCCTGTAGCTGGGTTCAAAAGGGGCTGGCGGTCCCTGAGCAACGATCACCAGCCTCAGTCTTCTCTTTTGCGAATTGTCCGCTTCGTGGCGCACCCCCAATGTCTGGTTGTGGGCGCGGATCGGCAGAAACTGAGGGTGCCGCCGAACTACCGCTTCCCACCCAATTGCGCCGTTGGCCGAATGACGAAATGGCACGCCGGGTGCCCGCCGTGCCCAGTGTCACAAGTCCGTTTGCTCCGAAAGGAGAAGCGCGTCGTCAACCTCGATGCCGAGGTAGCGCACGGTGCTCTCCAGCTTTGTATGGCCGAGCAGGAGCTGACAGGCGCGCAGATTGCCGGTGCGTTTATAGATCAGCGCGACCTTCGTTCGGCGGAGACTGTGAGTTCCATAGAGCGCTGGATCCAATCCGATCAGACCCACCCAGGTGTCGAGGAGACGGCCGTACTGGCGCGTTGTGATGTGATCACCATGCCGGCTACGGCTCGGGAAGAGCCAATCCTCTTCGCGCGGGCCTCTCTTTCTGAGCCACGCTGTGAGTGCCTCGCGGGCCGAATCGACTAGTTTAAACGGCACCGGCCGCCAGGTCTTCTGTTGAACATCGCCGTTCGCAGGCGAACGGTGCCTCCGAGGACGACATCGCCAACGCGGAGACGAACCAGATCGCATCCCCTTAGCTTGCTCTGGATCGCGAGATTGAACATGGCGAGATCACGAACGCGCGCCTCGTGCTGCAGCCGGGTGCGTATCGCCCAGATATGCTTTGGATTCAGAGGTGGTTTCGGTCCGATGATGCGCTCGAGGTTCCACGCCTGATGAGGCAGTTGGTTCTGCGCTTGGATATCCATGGCTGATCCCCTCTTGGGACGCCGCATCCGGGGTTATTCTATCAAGTGTTGCGGGACGTGGCGCTCGCCTCGCGCCAGAAGCAGAAGTTGGGCTTCAGCCGTAATGCCGACATTTGGCCGGCCGTACTTCCGTCCAATCCGGGTCGGCAGACGTTGACCGGCGAATTATCGTGGCCAGCCCAGATCGGCCTTTTTTCACCTGCGGAGTTCGCGCCCGATTGTGGCGGCGATGTCCTGCAGCTGGGATGCTAGAGCCTCCACCTGCAAATGTCCCATACGGCGCGTCACCCCGGCCACGGTTACGGCGGCGAAGGGCCGGCCGGCCTCGTCGCGTATCGCGACCGACAGCGCGCGGGTGCCCGGTACCAGCCCCCGGTCGCGCAGGGCATAGCCGAGATGCCGGGCGGTGCGCACCCAGCCGTGAGCCACCGCCTCGTCGATGCGGTAGCTGCGCAACCGCCCCCGATTCTCGGCGAGCACCGCGGCGGCCTCGCCGGGTTCGAGCGCCGCGAGCAAAGCCAGCCCCGCGCTGCTGACGCCGAGCGGACGACGATCCCCGACGCGCAACGGCAGCACCTGGATGGGATAGGAGCCGAGCACACGCGAGATGCAGATCGTGTCGAAGCCGGTACGTTGCGTCAGGAAGAACGTGTCTCCCACCGTCTCCGCCGCACGGGCGATGTGGGGCTCGCCCACGGCCTGCAGCACGCTCGGGCGCTCCCGCGAGAGGGCGAGGAACTGGATCTGCTCGCCGACGACATAGCGCCGCGTCGCCGGCCTGTGTTCGACGAGCCCCTCGGCGRCCAAAGCCTTCAGCATCCGGTGCACGGTCGGATGCGGCACGCCCGTCGACCGCGCAAGCGCCGACAGGCCGAGCCCAGCCTCCCGGCTCGCGGCCAGGATGCGCAGGATCTCGATCGCCCGTCGGAGGCTGCCGGTGCCTTGAACAGCGTCAGCTCTGACATTCGGGGATCTCATGCGACGCGGTCCACCTCAGCTCCATCGGTCTTGTCCATTATATGGACAGAAAATGAGGAATCCAGTTGTGCCCCACCTCGCTGCGCGCTTCGATCCGATCAACGAGAACAGGCCCGGATAATCCGCCGGCGGGGAGGAAAAGTTCATGAGGCTGGCGAGCTTTCGCAGCGCCGAGGCGGAAGGCTATGGCGCGATCGTCGACGACGGGGTGATCGATCTCGGCCGGCGCCTGCCGGCCTTGCCCACCCTGCGACATGCGATTGCCGCGGGAACTCTTCAGACTCTGCGCGACGCGGCCAAGGGGCAGAGCGCCGACCATGCGCTCGCCGATGTCGAACTGCTGATCCCGATCCCTGCGCCGGAGAAAATCTGGTGCGTCGGCGTGAACTATGCCGACCGCAATGCCGAGTACAAGGACGGCTCGGACCTTCCGCGCTATCCGAGCCTGTTCTGCCGCTCGGCCTCCTCCTTCGTCGGTCACGGCGTCCCGCTCGAACGCCCAAAAGTCTCCGAACAGCTCGACTACGAGGGCGAGATCGCTCTGGTGATCGGCCGGGGCGGGCGCCACATCCCGCGCGAAAGCGCGTTGGACCACGTCTTCGGCCTGACGCTGTGCAACGAGGGCACGGTGCGGGACTGGCTGCGGCACGGCAAGTTCAACGTTACCCAAGGCAAGAATTTCGACCGCTCCGGCTCGATCGGTCCGTGGATCGTCACCTCCGACGACATCGATCTCTCGCGGCCGCTGGAACTGACGACGCGTGTCAATGGCGAGGAGCGCCAGAACGACACGACCGAGCGCCTGATGTTCCCGTTCGATCGGCTGCTCGCCTATCTCTCCACCTTCGCGACGCTGAAGCCGGGGGACATCATCGTGACGGGGACGCCGACCGGGGCCGGGGTTCGCTTCGACCCGCCGCGCTGGCTGAAGCCTGGCGATCTCGTCGAGGTCGAGGTTCCCGGCATCGGCCTGCTCTCCAATCGCGTCGTCGACGAAGCATAAGGGGCGACCATGCTCTCTGCCAACCAGATCGCCGCCGCGGCACGCGCCCTCGACGAAGCCGAGCGCAGCCGCGTGCAGATGGGCCAGCTCAGCCTCGCCCATCCGGGGCTGACCATTGACGATGCCTATGCCGTGCAGAGCGCCTGGATGGAGAGCAAGCTCGCCGCCGGGCGCAAGGTCATCGGCCGAAAGATCGGCCTCACCTCGCGGGCCATGCAGAGCGCAGTCAATATCGACGAGCCGGATTACGGAGTGCTGCTCGACGACATGCTCTTTCCGGATGGCGGCCGGATCCCGACCGATCGCTATATCGAGCTCAAGATTGAGGCCGAACTCGCCTTCGTGCTGAAGGACAGGGTCGCGGGGCCGCGCTGCACGGTCTTCGACGTGCTCAACGCCGCGGACTACGTCGTGCCGGCGCTGGAGATCCTCGATGCGCGCATTCAGCGCATCGACCCCGCCAGCAAGGCGACGCGCAAGGTCGTCGACACCATCGCCGACAACGCCGCCAATTGCGGCATCGTCCTGGGCGGACGCCCCTTCCGGCCGCAGGACGCCGACCTGCGCTGGATCTCCGCCATCGTCAGCAAGAACGGCATGGTCGAGGAGACCGGCGTCGCCGCCGGTGTGCTCAACAACCCCGCCAACGGCATCGTCTGGCTCGCCGACAAGCTGGCCCCGCGGGGCGTGGTGCTGGAGCCCGGTCAGGTGATCCTGGCGGGATCCTTCATCCGCCCGATCCCCTGCTCCCGGGGCGACACGATCCATGCCGATTACGGACCGTTCGGCACGGTCTCCTGCCATTTCGCCTGAGGGGTCGCGATGACCAGACGCCAGAGCATCCATGTCGAGGGCTTCGGCCACAAGAACCCGATCCCTGCCGCCTGCCGCGTCGGCGACGTGCTGATGTCGGGCATCGTCTACGGGCTCGATCCGGAAACGGGCAAGCCGGCCGAAACGCTCGACGCGCAATGCGCGCTGATGTTCCGGCATATCCGCAGCATCATGCAGGAAGCCGGCGGCTCGACCGACGACATCGTCAAGGTGACGGTCTGGCTGTCCGACCGCTCGCAGCGCGAGCAGGTCAATCTCGAATGGCTCGCGATGTTCCCCGATCCCGCGAACCGCCCGGCTCGCCAGGCGATGGCTGGCGAACTCGACGGCGGCAAGCTCATCCAGTGCGACTTCGTGGCGGTCATGGAGGGTCGGGGCTGATGGGCGGGACGACCGACATCGCGGCTGCGGACCTGCCGGCCGAGGCGAGCTATCGCCTGCTGACCGGGCTCGTCGTGCCGCGCCCGATCGCATGGGTGACGACGATTTCGGCTGCCGGCACCGTTAATCTGGCGCCTTTCAGCCATTTTACCTTCGTCTCGCCGAAGCCGCCCCTGCTGGCGATCAGCGTCGGCCGCAAGGGCGACACCTACAAGGACACGGCCCGCAACATCCTCGCGAGCGAGGAATTCGTCGTCCACATCGCCGATCGTTCGTTGGTCGAACCGCTGCATGACAGCGCGAAGGAGTTCGCGCCTGAGGTCAGCGAGGTCGCGGAGCTGGGGCTGGAAACCGCGCCTAGCCTGCATGTCGCGGTGCCGCGGTTGGCCGCCGCGCCCGTCGCTATGGAATGCCGGCTGCGGCACTGCATCGAGTTCGGCGAGACACGCAGCCGCCTCCTCGTCGGCGAGGTGCTCGTCTTCCGCCTGCGGGACGGGCTGATGGCCGACGGCAAGGTCGATACCCGCGCGCTCGACCCGATCGGGCGCATCGCCGGCCCGAACTACACGACGCTCGGCGAGATCATGACGATGCGGGCGATCCACCAGACCTCCAAATCCTGATCGCGACCGGAGCCTTGTGATGGCGACCTACCTCCCGTTCGATCCCGCACCGCGCGCGCCGAAGTCGCCGCTGCCCGCCTTGGCCTGCGACAGCCAGTTCCATGTGCTCGGCCCCGCGGAGCGCTACCCGGTGCGCCCCGGTGCGGTCTACGAGATGCCGAGCGCCAGCATCGAAACCGCGCTCGCCATGCATGCGACACTCGGTATCTCCCGCGGTGTCGTCGTCCAGCCGACCACATACGGCGCCGATCACAGCGTCACGCTGGATGGTCTGGCGCTCGCCGGCCCGAACTATCGCGGCTGCGCCAACGCCGCCGTCTTCCAGGACCGTGGCGACGCCTATCTCGCAAAGCTCGACGCCGCCGGCGTGAAGGGCGCGCGCTTCACACGAGCGGGGCTTGGCATCGGCATGAGCGAGACGGAGTTCGAGCGCGCGCTCGCACGCATCCGCGAGCTCGGCTGGTATGTGAAGGTGCAGCCCGAGGTCGAGGGCATCATCGGCAACATCGCACCTTTCGAAGCGCTCGACCTGCCACTGGTGCTCGACCATATGGGCCGCCCCGATCCCGCCCGAGGAAAGGACGACCCCAGCCTCGCCAAGATCCTGCAACTGCTGAAACGCGACACGGTCTGGGTAATGCTCTCGCTCACCGAGAAGATCTCGCGGGCCGGCGCACCCTGGGACGACGTCATCCCGACCGTGGAGGCGCTGCTCGAGGCCGCACCCGACCGCATCATCTGGGGCAGCGACTGGCCTCATCCGGTCTCCGTCCGGCAGCCGCCGAACGAGGGCGATCTTCTCGACTTCCTGTTCCGTGCCGTGCCCGACGAGGCTCTGCGACGCGCCGTGCTCGTCGACAATCCTGCGAGGCTGTTCGGCTTCTGAGGCAAGCGGCGCAACAAAGACCCGACAATAAATTCTGGGGAGTGCAAGATGAAACGTCTCATGATCGGCGTCATCGCCATGGCCGGCATCGTCTTCGCGGGAGAGGCTGGGGCCCAGACATGGCCCAGGGGCATGGTTAAACTCATGGTACCCTATGCTGCCGGCGGCAATGTCGACGTCGCGGCGCGGCTTCTCGCCGAGAAGCTCCAGCGCGATACCGGGCAGGCCTTCGTGATCGAAAACAGGCCCGGCGCCGGAGGTCTGATCGGCAGCGAAGTGGTGGCGAAGGGCGAGCCGGACGGCAGCGTTCTGCTGGTCGGCGCCAACGGGCCGATCCTGTTCGCGCCCGAGATGGCCGCACGCCGCGCCTATGAATGGCGCAAGGATTTCGTGCCGATCACGACCCTGACCCTGACGCCGCTGATCCTGCAGGTGCATCCGGACCGGCCCGCGAAGAGCTTCGCCGAGTTCGTCGAGCTCGCGAAAACGCGCAATCCTCCGCTGAACATGGCGTCTCCAGGTGCCGGGACGACCAACCATCTGATCTCCGAGGTGATGCAATCCAAGCTTGGAGCGAGCTGGACGACTGTCCAGTATCGCGGCAATGCGCCAGCGACCAACGATCTTGTCGGCGGACAGGTCGATTTCAACCTGGACCAGCTCTCCGTCGCGTTGCCCTTCGTGACCACCGGCAAGACCCGCGCCCTCGCGGTGACGGGGGCGAAGCGGCTGCCGGAACTGCCGGACGTCCCGACATTCGTCGAGCTCGGCTATCCGGAATTCGAYGGCCAGACCTTCACGGGCCTGATGGYGCCTGCCAAGAGGCCGGAGCCTGTCGTCGCCGCGATCCATGCCGCGGTGACGAAAATCCTGAACGAGCCCGATACCGCCAAGCGCTTCGCCGATCTCGGCACCCGGGCCGCACCGATGGAGCGCGAGGCCTTCCGAGCCTATCTCGAGAAGGAGGACCAGAGCTGGGTGCCGCTCATCCGCAAGCTCAAGATTCAATTGCAGTAGGCAGGTTTACTAAGGCCTCCCTCCATCTCGCCCGGAAGCCGGTTGTCGGGCCGGGCTTGTCTGGCAGCATGCATCCTCAGCGATTACGACGGCACGGAAGGCAACCTAAGTTTCCCGATGCTGCGGGGGATATCGGCAACCGCCCACCGAGGTCGGCACCCTATCTTGGCTGGACGTCCATCGAGTCGATCCAGGCATTCGCCGCGATTATCTCCAGAGGGCCCGGTACTATTCGGAGGACGACCGGTACCTGCTGGAGAAGCTCGGGGGGAGCACTCGGAGGTGGTGATCGACGGGCGGCTGCATGGCTGCGGCCGAATGGCTGACGAGGCGTTAGGAATTCGCTTGCACCTCTATGCAACCATTCCATTCCCCGACAGTTAGATCGGGTTGGTCCCCTCGAGAGTTCCCATGACAAAAACTCTTGTTCTGGTCGTGGAGGATGAGCCACTCATTCGCATGAACGCGGTCGCGTTGATCGAGGAGGCTGGCTACGACGTCATCGAGGCAGCGCACGCCGACGAAGCCATCGAGCTTCTTGAGACCCGCCCTGATATCCGCGTCGTGTTCTCCGACATCGAGATGCCCGGAGGATCTATGGACGGCCTGAAGCTGATCCACGCAATCCGCAAGCGCTGGCCGCCGGTGACCTTGATCCTGGCGTCCGGCCGGGTCTCGCCGAGGGCGGAGGAGATGCCGTCCGAGACCGTCTTTCTGGAGAAGCCGTATCGCGAGGACGCGCTGCTGCATGCGCTGGCTGCCTGGCCGGCCGCAAACTTTCGGTCCAAGACTGCGGCGTGGTAGTGATTGCTTCCGATCTCCACAGGTCCCGCCATTGCACGACTTTCAAGATGACCTCGATGCGGTCGCCCAAATCGCGGCGGTGCCAAGCATTCTCGACGTGGTGTGCCGCATTACCGGAATGGGCTTCGCCGCCGTCGCGCGGGTCACCGACGACCGCTGGGTCGCCTGCGGGGTCCGCGACGAGATCGCCTTCGGTCTCCAGCCGGGCGGCGAACTCAAGATCGAGACGACTATCTGCAACGAAATCCGGGACCATCGCGAGATCGTGGTGATCGACAACGTCGCGGAGGACCCGGTCTACTGCTCCCACCACACGCCGGCGATGTACGGCCTCCAAAGCTACATCTCGATGCCGATCGTCCTGTCGGACGGCCGCTTCTTTGGCACGCTGTGCGCGATCGATCCAAAGCCGCACGTCGTCAGCACCCCTTCGACGATCGCCACTTTCAAGCTGTTTGCGGAGCTGATCGCCTTCCACCTCGACGCTCACCAGAAGTTGGCCGAAAGCCAGGCGAGCCTCGCAACCGAGGTCCAGACCGGCGAGACGCGGGAGCAATTTATCGCTGTCCTCGGCCACGACCTCAGGAACCCCCTCGCCTCGATCGATGCCGGCCTGCGCATGCAGGACCGGACCGAAGACCTGAACAAGATACGGTCGCTCACGAAGATGATGAGTTCCAGCGTCGTCCGGATGTCGGGCCTGATTAACGACGTGCTGGATTTCGCGCGTGGGCGCATGGGCAGCGGCATCGCGCTGAGGCGCCAAGTTGTCGGCGACTTGGAGAGCCGACTGGGCGAGGTGATCAACGAGCTTCGGACCTCACATCCCAACCGCGACATTCTTGCCGAGTTCGACATCGCGGGTGAGGTCCACTGCGACAACGCCCGCATCGCCCAGATGCTGTCCAACCTTGTGGCGAACGCGCTCACGCATGGCGCCGATGATCGCCCCGTCGTCGTGAGGGGAATGACGGCGCCCGGCGTCTTCGAACTCTCGGTTTCGAATTCCGGCGAAGTGATTCCGCCGGAGGTGGCGTCAGAACTATTCAAGCCCTTCGTCCGCGGCGCTGTGAGGCCAAGCCAACAGGGCCTCGGCTTGGGGCTCTACATCTGCTCCGAGATCGCCAAGGCGCACGGCGGCACGCTGGACGCCACGTCCACGCTCGAGGAGACCCGGTTCACGTTCCGGATGCCTAACTGACCGTCGCGGCCGCCTGCGAACCGCGTACCTTGATCGCGACTTGGGTCACCAACCAGCCTGGTCACGCCTAGGACGCCAGGTCGACGACCACAGGCTCGAGTCCGCAGGACCGGATGAAATCCAGCAGTTTGGCTGGCGATATCCCGGTGCTCTCGACGTTGGTCAGTGGGTGGAAGTTCATCTGCTCGGCGTCGAGCAAGGAAACGACAGCCGTAGTCAGCCCGGCCTAGTCGTTAATCAGCCCAAGTGGGCAGGGCGCCCGGCATCATGCCGAGCAGTTCGGGCATGCGCTCGCCCGAAGGCGAAGCCGGGCGGCCGCTAACGCTCATCGCTTAGTCGACGTCATCCGCTTTCCACGCATCTAAGCCATCGCGAGGTTTGTCGAAGAGGGTCCTCGCCAGCGCCATAAGCGCAGATCTCGGGCGTTCGAGAAGCGCATAGCGCTGCGTAAAAGGGCGGTTTGATAGCACATCCGCGCGCCGGCTATCATGCAAGGAGCGATCGATAGAGTTCCCAGTATCGATCGGCCATGCGGTCCACAGTGAAGCCCGCGGCGACTGACGAGCGGCAGGCGGCGCGATCGATCTCGTCGAGGCGCCCAATCGCGTCCACGGCCTCATCGAGGCTATCGACCAGAAAGCCCGTCACCCCATGCTCGATCAGTTCCGGCATCGAGCCGCGCCTGGAGGCGATGACCGGTGTTCCGCAGGCGAGAGCCTCCACGACCGATAGGCCGAAAGGCTCCTCGAAGTTGATGAGGTGGAGCAGGGCTCGCGCGGAGCCCAGAGCTTTCGTGCGGGCAGTCCTGCCGACCGGGCCAAGATAGGCCACGGAACGATCGTCGAGAGCGGGCAAGACATGCTCGTTATGGTAATTCTGGTCCTGCACGATGCCCGCCATGACCAGCCGTCGGCCTACGCGGCGTGCTGCCGTGATCGCCTCGGCCGCCCCCTTGTCGGGATGGATCCGGCCGAAGAAGAGGAGGTCTTCGCTGCCATCGGGATCAAAGGGAAAATCCTCCAGTCTGATCCCGTGATGGATCGTCGCCGCATAGCGCAAATCGGGATGCCGGTCGGCAGCGCTGATCGCGACGTAGTGGACGCGATCCTCATACGCCTTGAAGGCGGGCAGGATCCGGCCCGAGGAGAAGCCATGGATCGTGGTCACCACCGGCGTCTCGACCAGCCGCGAGAAGGCGAGCGGCACGAAATCGGCCTGATTATGGATGAGATCGAACTCGTCCGCGCGTTCGAAGACATGGGCAACGTGGAGCATCTCCCAGACCTTGGCATCGATGGTGGGGTCTTCGGAATACGGCGCCGGGCAAACACCCGCGAGCGTGCCCGCCGTCTGGCTGTCCCTGGTGGCAAATAGGGTGACGTCGACGCCGCGCGCCACCAGCGCCTCGGTCAGGAGACTGGTCACCAGCTCCCATGGACCATAATGGCGCGGTGGGGTGCGCCAGGAGATCGGCGCCAGCATGGCGATGCGCAAACGGTCGTCCTTTCCTAAATCATCGGCCCGAAAAGTGGATTGCGGTTTTCGGAAAATCTGATGAAAAAATAAAAGCCGTGATCAGGCTTCTAGGATCACGCCCTCATTCGCCCGCAGCAGCAGCGCATTATCCTCGACGAGCGTCGACTCGGCGATCGTCGACAGGATYGGCCGGCAATTGCTTGCCCAGCCCGGCAATTCGAGACGCTGTCCATCTGTCCCGATATTAAGCGCCACGATCAGCCGCTGCACCCCGTGCCGGCGCTCAAAGGCAAGCACATCGCCTGTAGAGTCCAGCAGCGTGAAATCGCCGATCTCCAATGCCGGATGCGCGCGCCGGAGGGCCAGCAACCGGCGATAGAGCGCCAGAATCGAGGCCGGCTCCTCAGCCATGACCGCAACGTTGCGCGCCGGCCAATCGGCATTCAGCGGCAGCCAGGGCGAGGCGGTGCTGAAGCCCGCATTCTCGCTTCCGTCCCACGGCATCGGTGTGCGGACAGGATCGCGACCGAGGCCGAGCCCGGGCTCTCGCAATTCGCGGGGGTCCTGAACCCGGCCGGGCGGGATCTGGAAATCGCTCAGGCCGAGTTCGTCGCCATAATAAAGGGTCGGCGTGCCCCGCAACGTCAGCAGGAGCATTGCAGCGATGCGAGCCTGCGCCCGACCCAGTTTGCTGGCGACGCGCGGCCGATCATGGTTGCCGAGCACCCAGTTAGGCCAGGCACCCGGTGGAAGCGCCGCCTCGTAGCCGGCGATCAAATCCGCAAGAGCGCGCGCCTGCCAAGACGCATCGATCAGTTGAAAGTTGAGTGGCAGATGCACGCCTGCCCGCTCCTGCCCGTAATATTGCATCAGCCGGTCGACCGGCAGGTAGATCTCACCGATCAGCACGCGCTCGTCCCGCTCTGCCGTTCCATAGCTCTCGGCGATGGCGCGCATCTCCGCGGCAAGCGCATGCACTTCGGGCTGGTCGGTCGAATGGAGCTGGAGCACGCGGTGCATTTCGCCCATCGCAGGCCGATAGGCCGGATTGGGCGGATTGTCGGGATAATCCGCTGCCTTGATCAGGTGCCAGAGCACGTCGATACGGAAACCGTCGACGCCGCGATCGAACCAGAACCGCATCACCTCGTGCATCGAAGCCTGCACGGCGGGATTGCGCCAGTTGAGGTCCGGCTGCTCCTTCAGGAAGGCGTGGTAGTAATATTGGCCAGAGGCTTCGTCCCACGCCCAGGCCGAGCCACCGAAATCACTGATCCAGTTGTTGGGTGGCCCGCCATCGGGGGCAGGATCGCGCCAGAGGTACCAGTCCCGTTTCGCAGCGTCGCGCGAGGAACGGCTCTCCACGAACCAAGTATGGCGGTCGGAGGTATGGTTTGGCACGAAGTCGAGCAGAACCTTGAGCCCGCGGGCGTGGGCGCGGGCCAAAAGATCGTCGAAATCGGCAAGAGTGCCGAAACGCGGGTCGACATCGCAGTAATCGGCGACGTCATAGCCGAAATCCGCCATCGGCGAAGGGTAGACCGGAGAGATCCAGATGGCGTCGATGCCGAGGCTGGCCAGATAGTCGAGTCTGTGYGTGATGCCTTTGAGATCGCCGATGCCGTCGCCGTTCGTGTCCTGAAATGAACGCGGATAGATCTGGTAGATCACGCCCGTCTGCCACCACGGAGCGGTCATACCAACCGCCTCCTGTGTATGCGGTTTCGTCCGATGCCACGCCGCTCCATCAGGTTGTCTCGCTGTCAGCTTGGATCGTCCCGTAGCGCCCGTCTGCAAGTGCCGTGGGTAAAACGCTCTATTTCGGCGAGTGCATCATCAAGCGTCTTGAAGGGGCCGCGTTTCATGGACCCCATCGTCTGCGGCGCTTGGCCCGCAGGTTCGATCCTGAATTCGCCGGTGGGTTCTTCGGCATGCCCCATGGGCCGGCTAGGCCGGTGACGACGCGTATCGCGCCATCACCATCGGGGCAGTCGATCCGGTTTACTGGATGACCTGAACGATGCGACCCGTTCTGGGATCGACCAGCACGGTGCGGTTGTTGACCACCGTGTAGCGATAGCTCGTCTCGCCATATTCGCGCGGCACGTCGTAATAGACGACACCTTCACTCGGCAGCGTCGTGCCGACGACCACGGGCTCGGCATAGGTGTATGACGGGCGACGCTGCTCCACGACATAAGTCTGGAAGCGCGGCGTCTGGTCGCCGATGATCGCACCGACCACCGCCCCGCCGACACCGCCGACGACGGCGCCGATCGGACCGCCGACGATCGCGCCGCCAACCGCTCCGGTCGCCGCGCCGCCGACTGCCCCACCTTGGGCTGCCGGTGCATTCTGAGCGAAGGTCGTTGCAGGAATGGCAGCGATTACGGCAACAAGGAAAAAACTCTTGAGCATGGAAGTAATCCTTCGCATGAGTCAGCCGGAAGGAAAATCCCGCAAGATGACCATCTATGTCGGAAACGTATCCAAAACAAAAAAGTTCCAGTTGAATATTTCGATAATAAAATAAAGTAGCTCACATAATTTTATGAGTATCCGGACGAATTCTCATTGTTACGCAAGAATCGGAATTTTGATGGTCCTGAGTAATCGCAGGCTTCGAGCAGCGGCGCGCTATTCCCCCGCCCGCCGCTCGCTCCGATGGGGCACGGACCAGCAAATGAAGATTGTGCATCGCAACATAATCAGCGCGCGGCCGTTGGGCTCGTGTCAGCGCCATCTCGGCATGACCCGCAAAGGACAGCCGCGATGCGCAATCTCTCTGACACGATCGCACGCCTGAATCGGTTCATATGGCGGCCGGAGGTCCGGCAATGCCTTCCCGACTGTCGCCGCTCGCCAAGTTCGGCGCCAATCCAGGCGCGCTTCGGGCGTACACCTATGTTCCCCAAGGTTTGCCGGAACAGGCGCCGCTGGTCGTCGTACTACATGGCTGCATACAAACGGCGGCCGCATACGACCATGGCGCCGGCTGGTCCCAGCTTGCGGACCGACACGGCTTCGCGCTTCTCTACCCCGAGCAACAGCGGGCCAACAACGCAAACCTCTGCTTCAACTGGTTCGTGCCCGAAGACATCCGGCGAGGCTCCGGAGAGGCGCTTTCGATTGCGCAGATGGCCGGGACAATGATCGAGGCCCATGGGCTCGACCGACGGCGGGTCTTCATCACCGGGCTTTCGGCCGGCGGCGCGATGACCTCGGTGATGCCCGCAACCTATCCCGAGCTCTTCGCGGGTGGCGCAATCGTTGCGGGGCTGCCTTTTGGATGCGCCGACTTCGATCCCCGAAGCGTTTGACAGGATGCGGGGCCACGGACTTCCCGCGGAGCGAGACCTCGAGGCCATGGTGCGTAGCGCGTCTAGCCACCATGGGCCTTGGCCCACGCTCTCGCTTTGGCATGGCGCAGCCGACCAGACCGTTGCTTACGCGAACATGGACGCCATTGTTGCACAATGGAGGGGCCTTCATGGGCTGCAGCGCGTAAGCCCTGAGAAAAACGCGATAGGCCTGCATTCCCAGCGGGTCTGGCGCGATGACGCCGGCGTTCCAAAAATCGAGGCGTTCAGCGTCGAGGGCATGGGGCACGGCACGCCCCTTGGCAGTGCGGACGATATCGGGGCTTCAGGAGCTTTCATGCTCGAAGCGAGGATCTCATCGACACGTCACATTGCCCGGTTCTGGCAGTTGACCGAGACGGGATCCGAACTTTCGTTGACCACCAATGGCGAAAAACTGAAATCCGAAGCCACGCCTGAGCGTGTCGGCGACAAACCTGCCGCCCCCTTCTCGCAGCTTCGGGCGTCCGCTACTGGCGTGGGAAAGGTGATCGAGGACGCGCTGCGAGCGGCGGGGCTCATGCGCTAGTCCCGATGGGATAGACCGTGGTGCTCTGTGTCGCTGCAGGATGGAAGGCCTGCCGAGCGGCACTCGGCAGGCCTGGCCGAAATGCACGCGCGTGCGCCATGCCGAGCAAGTCCGATGCAGGCGATCGCTGCTTGAGCAGGTCTGGAACGCTTCGCTGCCAGGTGTGAGCGCAACCTGTCGAGGGTATCGCGAATATAAAGGGGTCACCACGTACTGTTCAAGCAACTTGATGCGCATGCTGAGAGCTGGTTGAGACCATCTCAGATTATGAGCCGCCCGACGAAAATTTAATCCTGCGGCGAGAACAACAAGGCATTCCAGGGATCGCGATTGGATTTCCATCTCAAAGAACGTTCGACGGGCGTCATCGTGCTTTAATCGTAACTTTCGACTTCGTCCGCCTCATCATCGTATATCCAGTCTCTWATACACATCTGACGCTGCCGACGATGAGAACCGTGTAGAT
>NZ_JBFUIF010000060.1:0-15132 GCF_056402015.1 Allobosea sp. P4_C6 | reverse complement strand
GTCGAGGCCGACGAACTTTGCCTCATTCAGCAGGTCCCAGTCGGTCACCGAAATGTAGAAGGCCTCGATCGTCGGATAGAAGCGCACGACCRTGAAGAAGATCACCGGCAGGGCAAGGAACGCCCAGGCCCAGATGATCTGCTTGGTCGAGATTGGCAGCCGCCCCCAGGCGCCCCCCGGGCCAGCGCCCGGAGGTCGATATGTCGCTGCGGTCATGATGGCCGCCTCTTACTTGGCCTTGAACTTGTCGAGGATCGCCTGCTCGCGATCGGCAGCAACCTTCAGCGCCTCCTTGATCGGCGTGTCCTTCAGCAGGACCCCGTTGATCATGTCGATCGAGACCTGGCGCTGCTGCGCTTCGTCGACCATCGGCGGCGTCGAGGCATAGGAGAGTGCGCGGATGAAAGGGCCGTAGATCGGGTCGTTGACATTGGCATCGGTCATTGCGACAGCGCGGCGCGCCGGCAGTTCGCCGACCTTCTCGAGCCAGACCTTCATCGCCTTCTCCGAGGAGATGAACTGCATGAACTTCTCGGCCGCCGCCTTCTTCTCGCCGGTAGCCGATGCCGCGATGGCATTGGCGAAATAGCTGCCGAAATTGGCCTTCTTGCCGTCAACGGTCGGCAGTTCGGCGACGCCCCATTTGAAGGACTGGATCGTCTTGTAGGAGGCGACGCGGAAGGTGCCGTCGACGACCATGCCGGCCAGGCCCGCACGGAAGGCAGCCTGCCCCTCGTCCATGAAGCTCTCCTGGCCGACGCGATGGACCTTCTGGAGGCTGGTGTAGAACTCCAGCGACTTGGCGCCGGCCTCGGTGTTGTAGGCGACCTTGCTGCCATCCTCGGAATATGACTCGCCGCCATACTGGCGCACGAGTATCTCGCGCCACCAGTTGTGGTCCTGCCGGGCGATGTCGAGCGCGATGCCGACCTGCTGGTAGTTGCCGCCGGCATCGCGCTTGGCGATCGCCTTGGCGGCAGCGACGAATTCGTCCAGCGTCTTCGGCGGCTTCTCGGGGTCGAGACCAGCCTTCTGGAACAGGTCCTTGTTGTAGAACAGCGCCATGGCCCGAACGGCAGTCGGCAGGCCGTAATACTCGCCATTGCGCTTCATCGCCGAAACGATCGGAAAGAAGTCCTTCTCGATCTCGGCATCCTGGAATGCCCCCTTCGAGAGCGGTTGGACGAGCTTGCCGGCGATGAAGGTGTCGAGCCAGCCATAGAAGAGCTGCATCACCTCGGGGCTGCGCCCTGCCGCCTTGGCCGCGATCAGACGGGTCTGGTAGTCGGCATAGGGGAAGGTGACCTGCTTGACAGTAATGCCGGGGTTCTCCGCCTCGAACTGCTTGATCACCTCGGTCATCGCCTGGACGCGGGTGTCGAAAACGTATTGCCAATACTGGATCTCGACGGCCTGGGCGCGCCCGAGCCCTGCTGCGAGAACGCCAAGGGCCAGCGCTGCGGCCACGATCGGCCTGCGCATCGAACGACACGTGATCGTCATCAAGCTCATCAGTGTCTCCTCCAGGTGGTCGCTGTTTTCCAGCATTATTATGCAAGCGCTTGCATGCTATTCCGCAGCTGGTAATTGTCAACCGGTGGCATGGAGGGTAAATCTCATGACATTCGGGAGGCGCAACGGGCCAAATGACACATCGCTCGATCGCGCAGGACGAACCAGCCCGCGAGGGCGCACCGCGCAAGAGCAAGCGCTTGCACAAGGTCGCCCCTGATCTAAAGACCCTGGCCATTGCGCTCGGCCTGTCGCAATCAACAATCAGCCGTGCCCTAAGCGCCCATCCCGGCATCCCCGAGACGACGCGGCATCGTGTCGTCGCCGCCGCCGATGCGATGGGCTATAGTCCCAACGCAAGGGCGCGCAGCTTGGCGACGGGGCGTACCGAAGCGATCGGCCTCGTCTTCCCGCTAGAGCGGCTGCAACTGCCCGAAACCAATTTCGTCGATGTGCTGGCGGGCATCTCGACTGCGGTGACCCGGCGCAATTACAGCCTGCTGCTGACTCCCTTCGAGGATGACGAGGCTGCCGTGCTGCGCAAGCTGGCCTCCTCGAAGACACTTGACGGCGTCATCATAACGCGGCCGCTGGTCGACGATCCGCGCATCGCCTTGCTGAATGGCCTCGGCCTGCCCTTCGTGGTGCATGGACGCAGCGAGGTGAGCGAACCCTATTCCTTCGTCGATACCGACAACGACACGGCGTTCGAGCGCCTGACCAATCTGCTCATCGACTACGGCCACCGCAACATCGTGGTGGTAAATGGGCTCGAAAAGTTCCGCTACGCGACGGCACGTGCACGAAGCTTCCTTCGCGCCTTCGCCACGCGCGGCTTGACGCCGCGGCCCGATGCCATCGAGTTCGTCTCCATGACCGAGGTGACCGGCTATGAAACCGCGACGCGCCGCCTCGACGGCCCCGAACCGCCGACCGCCTTCATCTGCGGCTCGGTCTTTCAGGCGCGCGGAGTCTATCGGGCGATCGCCGAGCGTGGACTTTGCGTCGGCTCCGACATCTCCGTCGTCTGTCACGATGATGGCGTCCGCGGGATCAGCGCCGACCAGTTCGTTCCGCCCCTCACGGCAACCGCGACCTCTATTCGCCTAGCGGGCGAGGACCTCGCCATGATGCTGATCGATCAGATTGAAGCGGGGACGTCGGCCCCTCTCCGCAAGATCCTACCTTTCGATCTGACGCTTCGCGGATCGGTCGGCCTGGCAGCCACCTCAGAAGGCTCGCGCGGGCCCTGCGCGTCGGGTGATTGAAGCTGCTATTGCGTCTGCAGTAGTAATTGCAAATCTCGCTTCTGTTCATCACGCATGATCTGTCGCGGCAAAGCGGTTTCGGATAGGATCATCGTTTATGCTTAAGGGGACGATCGTGGAGATGGGCGCAAGTCCTCGCATCGCCTGCCAATGCCTACACGAGGCAGCTGATCTATTCGATCCCACATCTACGAGTGGGTCGGCTGGACGAGAAAATTTCTGCGGATCGGGCAAATGACCGTTCTGGTGGTCATGTTGCGAGAAGTCAGCACCGCTGAGACTGATCGTATMGGATGCAGGTTCAACGCCATTGGCACGACGCCGCGCCGCATTTCAGGATAGAGGGCCGAGAACGTCCACGGTCCACCGAAAAACCGATCATTCCGACGGCTGAGCGCCGCACAGCGCCAAACCCGCACACCCGAGCAGCGCCGGAAGCGGACTGTCATGGTACAGGGCGATCGTCGCGGAGAGAGCACTGCCAGGGGTCCAACTCCGGCCGCTCACCCGCACAGCTACAGTCGTGCCGGACCCGTTAACCAGGCTCTATCGGCCAAACGACGAGTCGCAGGTTATGCGCGCTGCATCAGCATTTCGCGTAAGCCCAACAGCGTCTTGCACACGGCTTCCAGCTCGTGGACATCAAAGCCATCCCGCAGCTCCGGGATGTGACCAGCAATCCGGCCGCCCAGAATCCCGGTGAAGGTCGCTGTACCATCTGAGGAGACGACAAGGCCATTGCTCGCCTCGAAGGACGTATTCCAGGCGATGGCCTCCTCGCGCAGCAATCCCGGCGGCAGGGCGAGCTCCAGCCTGCCTCCGACCAGCTTGACTGGATAGCCTCCCGGTAGGCCGTCAGGTCCGGGCGCATGGCCCTGCCAGCGCCGACCGCCTGCCATTGCCAACAGCATCGGGACACCGCTCGCGCCGGAAATCTCGATCACCGGCTCAGGCGTGAGCTGGATATCGGCAAAGCGAGCGTAGACATCGGCCACTTCCTCGCCGCCCAGCCAGACGCGCGGGGCGCGACCACCGCGTTCCTCGGGACGGCGACGCCAGGCGGCGAGGTTTTGGTAATGCGCAAGAACCTTGACCTCGGCACCGGCAGGCGTCGCGGCCGAGCCAGCGAAGACGTTGGACAGGATCGCGACATTGCCCATGCCGCAGGAGACGTCATGACCCATCGCGCGAATCATGCCGTTGACCACGTCGGGGAAGCAGCAATTGACCAGCGTCACCGGCTTGCCGGCCCGCGTGATGGCGGCGGCGACGCGGGCGCTGATCAGCGCCTGGAAGACGGCGGTCGCGCTCAGGCCCCCCTCGGCGACTAGGCCCGTCCATGCATTGCCGCTTTGGGCGATGACCTGCGAGGTCTGGATCGAGGCCGCCTGCACGACGATGCGTGGGTCTGTCGCCGTGAGCAAGACGTCGGAAGCATCCGGCGCCAGCAGGTCGATCTCGTGGGTGGCGAAGCGCGCCGTGGCTCCGAAGAGCGCAGCGCGGGCATTGGCGGCAGTGCGCAGCCAGTTCAGGCGTTCGAAGTTGCGCCCGGCGATGATCACCTCGATCGGCTCGCGGGCGGCTGCAGCGATGTCGAAGGCGATGCGCGCGGCGAAGCCGCCGGTGCCGGAAATTAGGATGTCGCAGCCGGCCATATTAGCGCCCCGTCGCGGTTGCCCTGTCCCAGCAATCGTCGAGCCGGGGCGAGAGCTTGTGTTTCATGATGCGCTGGCTCGCCGTGCGCTCGAACTCGTCGACGAGGGCGATGTAGCGTGGGTTCTGGTAGGGCGCGAGGCGCCGGCCGAGCCAGCCGGACAGGGCCTGCGGGTCGATGACCGCGCCATGGCGCGGCTTGACGAACAGCTTGATGTCCTGCTCGCCGATATCGGCGGAGACGCCGATCATCGCGCAATCCTCGACCGCTTCATGCTCGGCCGCGACATGCTCGACCTCCCAGGCCGAGACGTTCTCCCCGCGGCAGCGCACGCTGTCGGTCATGCGGCCGTGGAAATATAGGTTGCCGTCGGTATCGAAGGAGCCGAGATCGCCGGTATGGAGGGCGCCGTTGTGCAGCGCTTTCACGGTCGCCTCGGGATTGTCCAGATAGCCGGGGAAGATTGCGCCTTGGATGCTGGTCTCGACCACGATCTCGCCGCGCTCGCCCGCCGCGACGGGCCTGCCCTCACCGTCGAGCAGCCTGATGGTGAACCAGGGCATCGGCTGCCCGACGGAGCCAAACACGCCGCTGGTGTTGCAGGTCGTCAGGCTGGAGGCTTCGGTCATGCCGTAGCATTCGCGGATCTCGACCCCGAAGCGGTCGCGGAACTGCGGCCAGATATCGGCCGGACAGCCGCCGCCCCAGGCGATGCGCACGCCATGCTCGCGATCGAGCACGGAAGCCGGCTGCTTCAGAAGGATCTGCAGGATGCCGCCGAGATAATGGATATGGGTCGCGCCCTCCTCGCGGACCTGCGTCCAGAAGCGGCTGGCGCTGAAGCGCTCGACCATGGCGAGCGATACGTCGCGGATCATCGGCAGCGGCAGGAGCTGGGCGCCGCCGATATGATAGAGCGGCTCCCAGACGAAGAAGACCTCGCCGGGCTTGGCATCCGACAGATAGAGCACACTCTCGGCCGCCAGCCGCAGCATGCGGTGCGAGACGATGACGCCCTTCGGCCGCCCTGTCGTGCCGGAGGTGTACATAATGGCGAAGACGGCATCCGCGGCTGGGGCCGGTCCGTCGAAACGGGCGGTTACCACGAGCACCGCATCGAGATCTCCGCCCGGCGCATGCAACAGCATCGGCAGGGTCGTGTCGGGCCCCATCGCCTCGGCGATCTGGGGTGCGAGTTCGATGTCGGCGACGACGAGGCGCGGGCTGGAATGGGTCAGGAGATAGTTCAACCCCTCGCCGCGCTGGTGAGCATTGACCGGCACCCAGGCGACGCCGGCCCGTGCGAGCCCGAAAACTACGGCGATACTGGCGAGGGAATTTCGCATCATCACCGCGACGCGGTCGCCCGTGACGATGCCGCGCGACCGTAGATGCGCGGCGAAGGCGGCCGAGCGCCGCTCCAACTCGCCATAGCTCAGCGGCTCGCCGCTGAAGCGGGCATAGACGCGATCCGGCTCGGCAGCGGCGCGCGCGGTCAGAAGGCCTACGAAGCCGTCTTTGTCTGGGGAGGTCATGGTTGCGCTTCAGTCGTCGATGTCAGGAAGAAGAGGAGGAGCGGAAGCGTTCGGCCAGCAGCAGCATCACCGTCACCACCACGAAGACGACCACCGAAACCGCGGCCAGCGTCGGGTTGAGTTGCAGGATCATGTCGTCCCACATCTGCTTCGGCAGGGTCGTCTTGATGCCACCCGAGACGAAGATCGCGATTGTCAGCTCGTCGAAAGAGGTGATGAAGGCGAAGAGGAAGGCCGCGACGAGGCCGCCCTTAACAAGCGGGATCGTCACGCCCGTCAGGGTGCGGACGCGGTTGGCGCCGAGCGTCGCCGCCGCCTGATCGAGCCGCTGATCATAGGTCTTGAGCACGGCGGCGATGGTGACGAGCGTGAATGGGATCGCCAGCACGGTATGACCGATGATCAGTCCGAGATCGGTCGCGATCAGGCCCATCCGCGCGAAGAGGTAGAACAGGCCCACCGCGATGACGATGCGCGGAACGATCATCGGCGCCAGGAAGAAGGCGAAGATTAGCCCGCCCCAGCGCGTGCGGCTATGGGCCAGCGCCAGCGCCGCGAAGCCGCCGATCGCGGTCGCAGCCAGGGCCGTAACGAAGGCGACGCCAAAGGAGCGCAGCGTTGCCTGCAGCCAGAGCGGGGATTCAAAATAGGTGCGGAACCAGCTGAGCCCGTAGCCTGGCGGCGGGAATTCGAGGAATTGCGAGGAGGTGAATGCGAGCGGGATCACTATCAGCGTCGGCAGCACCAGAAACCCGATGACGAGCCAGCAGAAGCCCGRCAGCATACCCTCGCATATGCGGTTGCCTAGGAATTTCTGTGCAACAGCTGCGACGCGCCCCGCAATATCGGCGACAATGCCGAGGATGGCGAGGCCGAGATCGCGGATGCGTCCGCCTCCGACCTGAGCCGAGCCGCCGGCGATCGTCGAGATGCCGAAGAGCCGGTCGTAGATCCAGCAGGAAACCAGCGCCGCCGCCAGCATCATGGCCGCAAGCGCCCCCGCGAAGGACCAGTTCAGCAGCTCCTGCACCTGGGTGATGATGAGCTGGGCGAGCATGGTCTCCTGCCGCCCGCCGAGGAAGGCCGGCACAATGAAGAAGCCGAGCGAGGAGATGAAGACCAATAGCCCCGCCGCCGCGACGCCTGGCAGAGAGAGCTTGAAATAAACCAGCCAGAACGCTCGCGCCGGGGCGGCGCCGAGGGTCTGCGCCGCCTGCACGAGGCGACGGTCGATTCCGGTCATCACCGGCAGCATGGTCATCACCGCGAGCGGCACCATCGCATGGACCATGCCGACCATCACGCCGAACATGTTGTGTAGCAGCGGCAGGGGTTGGTCGACGAGGCCGGATCCCGTCGCAAGCGAATTGATGATGCCGCTGYGGCCGAGCACGATCATCCAGGCGAAGGTCTTGACGAGATAGCTCGTCCAGAAYGGCACCATGACGAAGAGCAGCATGCGGCCGCGGAACATGTCGGGCAGGCGCGCCAGCCAATAAGCCAGCGGGTAGCCCATCAAGAGCGACCAGACCGCCGTCCAGCCGGCGATGCGGAAGGTAATGCCGAGCACGCGCAGATAGACGTCGGTCGCGGCGATGCGCTGGTAGGCGCCGGCCGAGAAGCCTCCGCTCTCCGGATCGACGACGCTGAGGCCGAGGAGCTGTGCAACCGGCCAGGCGAAGAAGACCGCGAGGAACATGAGGCCGGGCACCGCCAGCCAGAGCGGACCGAACCTGAGTTTGCTCCGGCGCGCCGGAGCGGTGCCTGCCGCGACCGCGCTCATGCAACCAGCACCGCCTTGTCGCGGGCCCAGCCGGCGACGATGGCCTGGTCGATGGCGGGCACCGGATCCTCCGGGCCGAGCCGCAGCACGAGCRGGCTGCCGTCACCGAGCGAGGCGATTACGCGCGTTTCCGAGCCGGCATAGACGATTTCGCTCACCCGGCCGCAGACGGCATTGCCGTCGCGTTCGCCGAGATGGAGGTTCTCCGGCCGGATGACGAGCGCCGCGTCGTTGCTCTGGCAATTCGCGCCGCTCGGCAGGGCGAAACGGCCATGGGGTGTGTCGAGCGCACCTTTGCCGTCCCAGCTGCCGCGGAAGATGTTGGAGAGGCCAATGAAATCGGCGGCGAAGGCCGTGCGCGGGCGCTCGTAGATCTCGCGCGGCGTGCCGAGCTGCTCGATCTTCGCGTGGTTCATCAGGCAGATGCGGTCCGACATCGCGAGCGCCTCCTCCTGATCGTGGGTGACGTAGACGATGGTCGCACCGCTCTCCCGGTGCAGCCGCTTGATCTCGATCTGCATGTGCTCGCGCAGCTTCTTGTCGAGGGCACCGAGAGGCTCGTCCATTAGGATGATCGAGGGCTGGTAGACGAAGCAGCGTGCCAGCGCGACGCGCTGCTGCTGGCCGCCGGACAATTCGCGCGGGAAGCGCCCGGCGAGATGGCCGAGATGGACCATATCGAGCGTGGAGGCGACCCGGCCGGCGATCTCGGCAGCCGGGCGCCCACGCATCTTGAGCGGAAAAGCGATGTTCTCCGCCACCGTCAGGTGCGGGAAGAGCGCGTAATGCTGGAAGACGAGACCGATATCGCGCTGGTGAACCGGCATGTTCGACTGGTCGCGTCCGTCGATCACCACCCTGCCCTCGCTGGCCTCGACCAGACCGCAGATCAGCTGAAGCAGCGTCGTCTTGCCGGAGCCCGAAGGCCCCAGCAAGGTGAGGAACTCGCCCTCTGCGACGCTGAGCGAACTCGGTTCGAGCGCCGTGGTCGCGCCATAGCGCTTGCAAAGCGCTTCGATGACGAGCTTGCCCTCGACGACGAGTTGGGCCGATTTCGGCTGGTTTGCGGTCATTCCGGCACCCGTCATCATCGCCGTCAGGTCAGGAGCCAGGAATTGAAGCGCTCGGTGACCTTGGCACGATTCTCGCTCCACCAGCTTTCATTGGCGATCGCCATCTGCTTCAGGTTTTCCGGTGAGGTCGGCAGGAGTTTGGCGCGCTCGGGCGAGATCGTCTGGTAGGCGTCAAGGTTCGTCGGGCCATATGCCAACGCCTCGGTATAGACCGCCTGCTGCTTAGCGTCGGAGCAGAAGCGGACGAACTGACGTGCCACCTCAGCTTTTGGGCCACCCTTCGGCAAACCCCAGCCCTCGATCGAGTAGAGCCCTTGGTTCCAGATGATCCTGGCCGGTGCACCGCCATCGATCGCAGCTTGCAGGCGGGCGTTCCAACCGGTGGTCATGTCGACTTCGCCGCTTTGCAGAAGCTGCGTCGACTGGGCGCCACCCGTCCACCAGACTGCGATATGTGGCTTGATCTTGTCGAGAACCTTGAAGGCGCGCTCGATATCGAGCGGATAGAGCTTGTCGAGCGGCACCCCGTCTGCGAGCAGAGCCTGCTCGATGCTGTCTATTGGGTTCTTGCGCATCGAGCGCCGACCGGGGAACTTCTCGACATTGAAGAAATCCGTCCAGCTCGCGGGCGCGTTCTTCACCTTGTCGGTCCGGTAGGCGAAGATCGTCGAATAGACGTCCGTGCCCATGAATTCGGGCGAGATCGCCTCGGGCATCAGCTTGGGCACATCGGCATGCGCGAAGCCAATCGGATCGAGCAGGCCCTGCGCCTTGAGGATGTCGCGGGCCGAGAGCGTCAGCGTGCAGACGTCCCAGGTATAGGACTTGGTCTCGACCATAGCCTTGAACTGGGCGGTAGGCTCGGCCTCGCGGGCAACGTTGACGACCTTGTTGCCGGTCGCTTTTTCGAAGGGGTCATAGAAGGCTTTGCGGAAGGCGGGGCCAAATGGACCGCCGGGATCGGCGACCGTGATCTGGGTCGCGGCGCGTGCCGTGCCCGCCAGGTAGGGCGTTGCGATCGCGCCGGCAGCGAGTTGCAGCAAGGTGCGCCGCGTCGGATTCGTGGTCAGGTTCGACATCGTCTACTCCCCTTTCAAGCGGTTTTCCGCATTTCCCCGTGGGTGATCGGATGGTAAGATGGTGTGATTAGGCCGTCTTCCGCGCCGCGCGCTTGGCGAGGAAGGCCTCCATCATCCGCGCCGGCTCGCCGGTGGCATAGGCGGCGCGCTGGTTGCGGATACCGGCGGCGAGGCACTCGCGGAAGCTCTCCTCGGTGACCTCGCGGAAGCGCGCCTTGTTGAGGCGCATGGCGACCGGCGGCTTGCCGGCGAGTTCCTCGGCAAGCGCGAGCGAGGCCTGCATGACCTGCTCCTTCGGCACGATCCGGTTGATCAGGCCGATGCGGAAGCACTCGTCGGCATCCATCATCCGGCCGGTCAGGGTCAGGTCAATGGTGCGGGCGATCCCGATCATCTCCTTCATGATCCAGGGACCAGTGACCGAGGCGATGCCTGAGTTGATCTCGGGTTGGCCCATTGTGACGTCGGCATGGCCGACGCGCAGGTCGCAGAGCAACGCGACCTGGAAGGCGGAGCCCGCCGCAACGCCGTTCAGCGCCGCGATCAGCGGCTTCGAAAGCGAGCGCATGCGGTCATAGAGCCGCTCCCATTCACCCATCCAAAGTTCGGCGCGGTCCGAATCGAAGGTCTTGGTCTCGTTGAGGTCTTGGCCAGCGCCGAAGGCACGATCGCCCGCACCCGTCAGGATGATTGCGCGGACGGCCTCGTTCGCCTCCATCTCATCGAAGCAGGCGACCAGCCGTTCGCGCATCGGCGCGTTCCAGGCGTTGAGAATCTCGGGGCGGTTGAGGGTGATGATGCCGACAGCGCCTCGCACCTCGACCAGAACAGAGTCCTTCATAGCGCTCTCCGATGAGTTACTATTGCAATGCAATAACTTCTATTGCTTATTCTGCGCCAAAGGCCCAGCTTGTCAAGATCGTTAGCCGCAGCCATTGATCGCGCCGAGGAGAGCAGGCCCTGATGACGATGCCCGACGCGAGACAGAGCAAGCGCACGGCGGCGCCGGCCGACCGAGCCGGCCGCAAGGAAGACGCCCTGATGGTCAATTCGGTGGAGAAGGCGTTCCGCGTGCTCTCGGCCTTCGGCCGCCAGCACCAGACGCTGAACCTGTCGCAGGTCGCCTCGGAAACCGGGATGGATGTCAGCGCGGCCCAGCGCTTCACCCATACGCTCGCCAAGCTCGGCTATCTCCGCAAGGACGCGCAGACCAAACGCTTCGAGCTGACTGCGAAGACGCTAGATCTCGGCTATCATTTCGTTCGCAGCAGCCGCCTCCTCGACCGGGCGATGCCCTATCTCATGCATCTCAGCAAGGAGACCGAGGAGACAGTGAACCTCACCGTGCGCGAGGAGACCGAGATCATCTTCGTCTCGCGTTTCCTCAGCCGGCACGTTCTCAACACCGACGTCATCATCGGCACGCGGATGCCGGCCTATGCCACGGCGCCGGGCATCGCGATGCTTTCGCGCCTGCCGGAGGACGAGGCGATGGCGATCATCGAAGGCTCCGACCGGCGCGCGCATACGCCCTCGACGACATGGCAGCGTGAGGCGTTGCGCGAGAAGCTGCGCCAGTCGGCTGCCCAGGGCTACGCCACCGCCTTCGAGGAGGTCTATATCGGCGATGCCTCGATCGCCGCACCGGTCGTCGACCACCAGGGCCGGCCGGAAGCGGCCGTCAACATCGCGACCTCCACCTCACGCTACAGCCATGAGGAGGTTGTCTCGCGCTTTTCCTCCCTGGTGATCGCCGCCGCCCACGCCATCTCGCGCGTCTGAAAAAAGAGGCGGATGCCCTTGACAGGGGGCGGCTCGACTTACCAGAATCCGAAAACTTATATCGCATTGCAATAAATAGAGATCGCATGGAACGCTCGCAGGCGCAGTTCCGCCGTGTGGCTCGCCGCAGTGGCCCGCCGATAACCCTCAGCTTCGATGGCAAATCGATCCATGCGACCGGAGGCGACAGCGTCCTTGCCGCGCTTCTGGAGAACGGCGCCCACGCTCGCCGGCTGGAATTCGGAGCCGAGCCGCGCGCCGGCTTCTGCCTGATGGGCGCCTGCCAGGATTGCTGGGTCTGGAGTGCGGCCGGTGGCCGGATTAGGGCATGCACGACGCCCGTCAGCGAAGGCTTGGAGCTCTTCGCCGAACCGCAGGGCATGGCCCACTCCAATGACTGAGATCGTCATCGTCGGAGCCGGACCAGCCGGGATCAGCGCCGCCGAACTGCTCGTCGCGAACGGGCTGAAGCCCATCCTGATCGACGAAGGGGCCCGCGCCGGCGGACAGGGCTATCGCCGTCCGGCCGACGACCTCGCGCTCGACATGACCAGGCTGATGGGCTCGGAGGCCGGCCGCTATGCGGCTCTGCATAAGCGGTTCGGCGCCTTGCACTCCCAGATCGACTATCGGCCCCAGACTCTGGTCTGGGCGATTGACGGCAAGCACCTGCACCTGCTGCGCGACGGCCGCGCCGAGACGCTCGGTTGCGACAGGCTGCTCATCGCAAGCGGCGCGATGGACCGGATTGCGCCCCTGCCGGGCTGGACCAAGCCCGGCGTGTTCACGCTCGGCGGGGCGCAGGCCGCACTCAAGGACCAGGGCTGCCTAATCGGCAGCCGCGTCGCCTTTCTCGGCTCATCGCCCCTACTTGCGCTGGCGGCGAAGCAATACCGCGCGATGGGCGCCGAGATCGCGGTGATCGCCGATACGACCGCATTCTCCGCCAAGCTCGCGGCGATGCCCGCCCTCCTCGGGGCGCCGCGCACATTGCTGCGCGGGCTCTTGTACATGGCGGCGGCTTTGCGCGCGGGCATTCCGACGTTGCACGGCGTGATGCCGGTAGCCGTGGAGGGGGACGGCCGTGTCGAGGCGCTCGTCCTGCGCGATGACAGTGGGCGCGAGCCGCGCTTCGCTTGTGATGCGATCGCGCTGGGCTATGGCCTGAAGCCCGAGACGCAGCTTGCCGATCTCGCCGGGGCGGAATTTGCCTATGATCCGGATTTCCGGCTGTTCCTGCCGAAGATCGACGGTTTCGGCCGCGCGCGCCCCGGCCTTTACCTTGCTGGCGACGGTGTGCGGATCGGCGGGGCCGATGCCGCCGAGGCGAGCGGGGCACTCGCAGCCCATGCCATCCTCGCCGATCTCGGGCGAACACAGGATATCGCGGCGATCCGACTTCTGGCGCGGCGGGTCGCGCGGCTGCGCGATTTCCAGCGTGGGCTGGCGCGCGCCTTCGCCTGGCCGAGGGAGCAGATCGCCGCCCTGCCCGATCCGGTCACGCTCTGCCGCTGCGAGAACGTCACGGTCGGTGAGGTGCGCTCCGCGATGGCGAAGGCGCTCGGTCCGGTCGAGGTCAACCGCGTCAAGGCGATAACACGCTGCGGCATGGGGCGCTGCCAGGGCCGCGTCTGCGGGCCGGCCTTGCAGGAGATCGTCGCGGCCGGAACCGAACAGGGGGGCGAAGCCGCCGGTCGCCTGCGGGGCCAGGCTCCGGTCAAGCCGATCGCGCTCGCCGCCGCGGGAGAACCTACATGAGCACGCAAACGACCGATGTCACGATCGTCGGCGGCGGGCTGATCGGCGCCTGGACCGCCTTCTTCCTTGCCCGGCGCGGCCAGCGCGTGACGCTGATCGAGAAGGGCGCCGTCGGAGAGCAATCGAGCGGCGTCAATTTTGGGAATCTGCGCCTCCAGGGGCGTTTTCCCGGCCAGTATCCGCTATCGCTGCGCTCTCAGGCGCTATGGGAGGRTTTCGACGCGCTGATCGGCGAGGATTGCGAATTCGAGCAGACCGGCCATCTCTACCTCGCCTATGACGAGGAGGAGCACGCAAAGCTCGAAGGCTATGCCAAGGTATCGGAATCCTACGGCCTCGCGATCGAGCGGGTCGGCCCAGCTGAGTTGCGCCGGCGCTGGCCCTGGCTGAGCGAACGCGCCGTCGCAGCCACCTTCTCCGCCCGCGACGCCACCGCAAATCCAAGGCTGGCGACGCCGACCGTGGCAAGAGCTGCTGCGAGACAAGGCGCCATCATTCGGGAGAACACGCGTGTCGTGGCCGTTGACCGCGAGGGCAACGGCTTTGCGCTGATGCTGGCCGACGGCAGCCGGATAAGCTGCGGCGCGCTGGTCAACTGTGCTGGCGCCTGGGCGCCTGAGATCGCGGAGCGCTTCGGTGAGACCGCGCCGGTCTTTGCAGCCGGGCCGCCGCAATTCGTAACCGAGCCTTTTCCCTATCGGATCGAACCCTCGGTGCAGGCGATCGACGGCTCGGTGATCTTCCGCCAGATCCCGCGCGGCAACATCATCCTCGCCGGCTATCCGCGCACCGCGGCCGATCCGCAGGCGAACCACGCGCCGGTGCCCCCAGTGAAAACGCTGGCGGCAATGCGCGGGCTTGCCCGCGTCGCGCCGATGCTGGCGCAATGCCATGTCATCCGAGTTTGGTCCGGCATCGAGGCCTATCTGCCCGACATGATCCCGGTGATCGGCTCGAGCGGAACGACGCCCGGGCTGTTCCACGCTTTCGGCTTCTGCGGCCACGGTTTCCAGATCGGCCCCGGCGTCGGACTTTGCCTAAGCGAGATGATTCTCGACGGCGAAACGCCCACGCCGCTTGACCCGTTCTCTATCATGCGCTTCCGCAAGGCCCCGACCGTCAGCGAGAAATTCCGCAAGGAATTCGATTGACCGACGCAATTCTGTTTACCTCACGGTTCCTTGGCGATGCACTCCAAGTGCGCCATTTGCGGACATTAGGTGCTTGCCGGGAAGCGGACGCTTCCGCCACCTCTATTTTACGACGAGCGGGCACTTGCTCTCGGATAGCGGCCAGACCGTCTTTCTCCGGCGCGACCTGGCGCTATCGATCGACAGACTCGACGTCTGGAAGGAGGAGTTTCCAGCCTTCGATGGGCATGTGATCGAGGCAAAATATGCAAGGCTCGCCGGCCGCGAGCTCGACCCGAGCCAGGCGGACGCCTGGAACGGGATCAGGGGGATGGTGGCTCGCCTCGAGGCGGCCGAAGCGGTCGTGCTGTCRACGCCGATGTGGAACCTGAGCATTTCATATCGCCTGAAACATTGGATCGATCTCATCACACAGCCGGGTCTCAGTTTTGTCTTCGACCCTGCAACTGGCTACACGCCGCTCATTCGGCAGAGGCCGCTCGCGATCATCCTTTCCAGCGCCGGGGACTTTTCCAGTGGCCAAAGCTACGGCAGGCC
>NZ_JBFUIF010000059.1:0-15834 GCF_056402015.1 Allobosea sp. P4_C6 | reverse complement strand
CAGCTGGCCCGCAGCGGCGCCCAGGTCGTCATCTCAAGCCGAAAGCAGGATGCCTGCGACGCGGTTGCCGCTGAGATTCGAGCCGCGGGCGGAGAGGCGATCGCCAAGGCCTGCCATGTCGGCTCCCACGATCAGTTGAAGGAGCTGGTCAGCCATGTGCTGAACCATTGGGGTCGGATCGACATACTGGTCTGCAACGCAGCGACGAACCCGGTCTTCGGCCCGCTTTCCGGCCTCACCGACGATGCCTTTTCGAAGGTGATGACGGTCAATGTGCAGAGCACGATCTGGCTGAGCAATCTGGTGCTGCCCCAGATGGCCGAGAATGGCGGCGGCGCCGTGATCATGATGTCCTCGATCGCCGGCCTGCGCGGCACGGGGGTGATCGGCGCCTACGGGATGTCGAAGGCGGCGGAAGCCGCCCTGACGCGCAACCTCGCGGTCGAATGGGGGGCGAAGGGGATCAGGGTGAACGCCATCGCGCCGGGCATCGTGCGCACGGATTTCGCGCGAGAACTGGTGGAATCGCCCGAACGGCGGGCGCAGATGGAACAGCGCACGCCGCTGCGCCGCTTCGGCGAGGTCGAGGATATCGCCGGCATCGTGCATTTCCTGGCGAGCCCGGCATCCGCCTATGTCACCGGCCAGGTCATCGTCGCCGATGGCGGCGAGACGATCGGGTAGGCCGCCATGACCGCTCAGGTCGCCACACTCGTCGACGTCATCGACAAGCACCGTTTCGACGAGGCCGCGCTGGCCCGCTGGCTTCGGGTGCATATCCCCGGCTTCGACGGCCCGGTTTCCATCCGGCAGTTTCAGGGCGGCCAGTCGAACCCGACCTTCCTGATTGCATCCGGGGACCGACGCTGCGTGCTGCGCAAGAAGCCGTCGGGCCAATTGCTGCCCAAGGCGCATCAGGTCGAACGCGAATTCGCGATCATCAGCGCGCTCGGCCCGACTTCGGTTCCCGTCCCCGAGGTGATGGCTCTTTGCGCGGATGCCGACGTCATCGGAACCCCATTTTACCTGATGGGGCATGTCGATGGGCGGCATTTCGACGGGCTGCTGCTCGCCGACCAGCCGCGCGATGGGCGCGCCGCGATCAACTACGACGCCGTCGACACGCTCGCCCGTCTGCATGCCGTGGACCCGGCAGCCATCGGCCTTGCCGATTACGGCCCGCAGGGCGGCTATGTCGCCCGCCAGGTCGAGCGCTGGACGAAGCAGTACCGCGCATCATCAGCCCAAGCCGGTGAAATCGCCGATCTCGGCTGGCTGGCCGACTGGTTGCGCGAGCGCCGTCACGTCTCCGACGAAACCGCGATCGTCCATGGCGACTACCGAACCGGCAATCTGCTCTATCGTCACGATGCGCCGCAGGTCGCTGCCATCCTGGATTGGGAACTGTCGACCCTCGGGCATCCCATCGCCGATCTCGCCTATTACTGCATGACCTATCGCATCGATGCGCGTCTATCCGGTGGGCGGGGTCTCGCGGGCCTCGATCTCAGGGAACGCGGCATCCCTGGCGAGACCGAGGTGCTCGACCGCTATTCGCAGGCAAGCGGTCGTGTTGCGATCGCCGATTGGCCGGTGTTCCTGGCACTCTCCTTCTTTCGGCTGTCCGCCATCCTGCACGGCGTGATGGCGCGTGCCGTTCAAGGCAACGCCAGCGACGCCAATGCCCTCGACGTGGCCAACAGGGCGGGTGCGCTCGCGCAGATCGGCCGTGCGATTGCGCATTCCGAACATCGCTGAACCGTCTGGTTCGATCAAAGCTCAGGGGGCGGCATGCGCTTCGAAGGCAGATCCTGCATCGTTACGGGCGCGGCAAGCGGCATCGGCCGCGCGACCGCCCTGCAATTGGCCAGAGAGGGCGCGCGACTGGCGCTGGTCGACCGCAACGCGGCGGAACTGGCCAGCACCGTCGCGAGCCTCCCCCGTGCGGGCGAACATGAAACCTTCGTGCTCGATATCGGTGACGAGGACGCGGTTCGCTCATGCGTCGCGCAGGTGCTGGCCAAGTTCGGCCGCATCGACGTCCTGTGCAACAACGCCGGCATCGCGAGCACGAAGGGAGCGGCCGTCGAGCAGGATTTGGCCGAATGGATGCGCGTCATCCAGGTCAATGTTCTCGGCGCGATGCTGTTCATGAAGCACGCGGGCGCGGCCATGATCGCCGCCGGACAGGGCTCCATCGTGAACACCGCATCGGTCGCCGGCATTCGGGCGGGTGCAGGCGGCAACGCTTACAGCGCGTCGAAGGCCGCCGTGATCAACATGACGCAAACCGGCGCCTGCGACTTCGGCGCCTTCGGCGTCAGGGTCAATGCGGTCTGCCCCGGCCTGATCGAGACTGGGATGACCAAACCGATCTTCGACAAGGCCCGCGAACTCGGCAAGGAGGACCGGCTGGGCGCGCGCTGCGAGCTCCGGCGCTATGGCCATCCCGAAGAAGTCGCGCGGGTGATCGCTTTTCTCGCGAGCGACGATGCCAGCTATGTCACCGGGCAGGCCATTCCTGTCGATGGCGGCAATACGGCATCGCTCAATCTCCCCGGCATGAAGGTTTGATCGAGGTACTCATGAGTTTGGTCGCATACACGATTCAGCATGCCGTGGCGGTGGTCGCGATCGACAATCCTCCGGTCAATGCGCTGGGGGCGGCGGTGCGCCAGGGGCTGGCGGCGGCCGTCGCCCAAGCGAATGGCGACGCGACGGTCACCGCGATCGTGATCGCATCCGCCGGCAAGGCCTTCATCGCCGGGGCCGATATCAGCGAGTTCGGCAAGCCACAGGCCGCGCCGCTGCTGCCCGATCTGCTCGACGCGATCGAGCGTTCAGCCAAGCCCGTCGTAGCGGCGATCCAGGGCGTGGCGCTTGGCGGCGGCCTCGAGGTCGCGCTCGCCTGCCATGGCCGTGTCGCGCTGCCCGTAGCGAAACTCGGCCTGCCCGAGGTCAAGCTCGGGCTCATTCCCGGCGCGGGCGGCACCCAGCGCCTGCCCCGACTGATCGGCGCGGCGAAGGCCTTCCCGGTGATGCTGTCGGGCGAACCCGTCTCGGCCGGCCAGGCGCTCGAATACGGGCTGCTGGACGAGATCGTCTCCAGCGATCTCGTCACGGCAGCGATCAGGCTGGCCGAGGGGCTGGCGGCCGAAGGGCGCCGACCGGTCACGAGCGCCGACGACGAGAGGYTGACGGAGGCGGATCGCGAGGCCTTCGAGGGGCTGGCGAAGGAGGCGCTCAGGAAAGCAGAGGGCATGCCGACCGTGCCGGCGCTAGTCGAGGCGGTCCGAAGCGCCTTCCTCCTGCCCTTTGCCGAGGGGCTGGCGGTGGAGCGCAGGCTCTTCCTCTCGCTGATCGCCGACGAACGCTCCAAGGCGCTGCGCCATGTCTTCTTCGCCGAGCGCGAGGTCGCGAAGGTGCCGGGCATCGGGCCGGAGGTGAAGCCGCGCGAGATCGCCCGCGCCGCGGTGATCGGGGCCGGCACGATGGGCGGCGGCATCGCCATGTGCTTCGCCAATGCCGGCATCCCGGTGACCCTGATCGAGACCGSGCAGGCGGCGCTCGACAACGGCATCAACCGCATCGCCGCGATCTACGACATCTCGGTCTCGCGGGGCTCGCTGACACCGGAGGCGCGCAAGCAGCGGCTCGCCCTGATCAAGCCGGCGGTCGGGCTGGCCGCGGCGGCAGGCGCCGACATCGTCGTCGAGGCCGCCTTCGAGGAGATGGGCGTCAAGAAGCAGATCTTCGGCGAGCTCGACAAGGTCGCGAAGCCGGGCGCGATCCTCGCCAGCAACACCTCCTATCTCGACGTGCCCACYATCGCGGCGTCGACCGGCCGGCCGCAGGATGTGCTCGGCATGCATTTCTTCAGCCCGGCCAATGTCATGAAGCTGCTCGAAGTGGTCAGGCCGCAGGGCGTGGCGGATGATGCCGTCGCCACCGCCGTGGCGCTCGGGCGCAAGCTCGGCAAGGTGCCGGTCGTCGTCGGCAAYGGCTTCGGCTTCGTCGGCAACCGCATGCTGGAGCAGCGCACCCGCGCCGCCGAGCGGCTGCTGATCGCGGGCGCCCTGCCGCATGAGGTCGATGCGGCGCTGGTCGATTTCGGCTTCAAGATGGGCCCCTTCGCCATGGCCGATCTCGCCGGCAACGAYATCGGCTGGCGCTCGCGCAAGGCACGCGGGCTKAAGGCCGCCGTGGCCGACGCGATCTGCGACGCCGGYTGGTTCGGCCAGAAGACCGGGCGCGGCTATTACATCTATCCGCAGGGCGCGCGCACCGGCCAGCGCTGCCCGGAGGTCGAGGCGCTGATCGCCCGCATYTCGGCCGAGCAGGGYGTSACGCGSCGCGCCTTYACGCAGGCCGAGATYCTGGCCCGGCTGCTCGACCCGATGGTGAATGAAGGCGCGCGCATCCTGGAAGAGGGCATCGCGGCGCGGCCGGGCGACATCGATATCGTCTGGATCAACGGCTATAACTGGCCGGCCTGGCGCGGCGGCCCGATGTATTGGGCCGACAGCGTCGGGCTCGACGTCATCGCGAAGCGTCTGGAGGCGCAGGCCGCCGAGGCCGGCGACAAGGCGCTCGAGCCGGCGCCGCTGCTGACGCGCCTCCCCGCCGAGAGCAAGGGCTTCGCGGGCCTCCGAACCGACAGTTGAAACAGACCCTGCCGATGCGGCGCCCGCCGCCACCGGCAGACGCTTTCGAAACTCCTTAACTGGCGAGGAAACCTTTCCATGGCCGAAGCCGTCATCGTATCGACCGCCCGCACCCCGATCGCGAAAGCCCATCGCGGCGCGTTCAACCAGCTGCGGGGCGCCGACATGGCCGCGCATGCGATCCGGCACGCTCTTGCGCGTGCAGAGATTGAGCCCGACGCGGTCGAGGAAGTCGTTCTGGGGTGTGGCTATCCGGAAGCGGCGACCGGGGGCAACGTCGCGCGGCATGCGGCGCTCGTCGCGGGAATCCCGGTTCAATCGAGCGGCGTGACTGTCAGCCGCTTTTGCGCGTCCGGGCTCGAAGCCATCGCGCACGCCGCTCGCCGCGTGGTCATGGACGGGGTGCCCGTCGCGATCGGTGGCGGGGTCGAATCCATCAGCCTCGTACAGCCGGTGGTGCGGCGTGAACTGACCCAGAACGATTGGCTGATGGAGCACAAGCCGACGATCTACACGTCGATGATCGAGACCGCCGATATCGTCGCGCACCGCTACGGCATATCGCGAGAGGCGCAGGATGCTTTCTCGCTGCGGAGCCAGCAGCGCACCGCCTCGGCCCAGCAGCAGGGTGTCCTCGACGACGAGATCGTGCCCATGCGCGCGGTCATGGCCGCCACGGACAAGGTGACGGGCGAGGTCACGCAGCAGGAAGTCACCCTTGCCAGGGACGAGGGCAATCGCCCCGACACAACGCTCGAGGCGCTCGGCAAGCTGAAGCCGGTACGCGGCGAGACCAACTTCGTCACCGYCGGCAATGCCAGCCAGCTCTCTGACGGCGCTTCGGCGAGCGTCGTCATGTCGGCCGAAGAGGCCTCCCGTCGGGGGCTGTCCCCGCTCGGCATCTTTCGCGGCTTCGCCTCGGCCGGCTGCGAGCCCGACGAGATGGGTATCGGCCCGGTCTTCGCGGTTCCGCGCCTGCTGGCGCGTCATGGCCTCACGGTCGCGAACATCGATTTGTGGGAGCTGAACGAGGCCTTCGCCTCGCAGTCGATCTATTGCTGCACCAAGCTCGGCATCGACCCCGACAAGGTCAACGTCAACGGCGGCGCTATCGCGATCGGCCACCCGTTCGGGATGAGCGGAGCGAGGCTCGTCGGCCATGCTCTCCTGGAAGGCCGTCGCCGCAAGGCACGCTACGTGGTGGCGACGATGTGCGTCGCCGGCGGAATGGGATGTGCCGGGCTTTTTGAGGTCAATCCCGGCTGAAGCCGGCCGCATGGGTCCGCATCGGTCCACCGCTCCCCCCGGCATTGTGGCTCCATCCGCGGCGGGAGGCTCACGAAGCTCGGTGCGGAGGCCGCGGTCAGCGGGGCATGATGTAGCTCAGCTGGTTGCGGATATTGGCTGCAAGCGAAACCAGTCGCGGCCCCACCTCTTCCTCGATCTGATTGGGGCTGAGCCGGAAGATCGGCACGCGGCAGTTCACGCCGAAGCAGTCGCCGTTCGCGTCGCGGATCAGGGGCGCGCCGGCGGAATGAGTGCCGGGTATCCAAACGCCCTTGGCGACCGAGAAACCCCGGTCGCGACATTCGGCGACACCCTGGACATAGGAGTCGGAATATTTCGCCCAGAGGTCCGGCGAGCGCCGCTTCATCTCATCGAGCTTCAACTTGAACTCGGCATCCGTGAGCAGCGAGCCCAGCGCATGGCCGATCGTTGCCGGAAGGAGCGGCCCGATCGTGCCCAGATCGGGCGAGGTCCAGATGTTTTCGTTCACACGCGACGTCTCGAGATAGACAAAGTTGGTGCGGTCGATGGTCCCGATCGAAACTGTGCCGCCGAGATCCTGCGCGAGTTTCTGCATCGACGGCCGCGCGATGTGCAGCAGCTTCAGATTGACCAGCAGCGGGTTCACCAGAACCAGCGCGCGCCAACTGAGTCGGAACTTGGATTTCTCCTGCCGAAGATAGCCCATCCGCTCGAGAGTATAGGTCAGGCGGGCGACAGTGGAACGATTGATCCCGGACTCCTTCGCGATCTCTCCATTGCTCATCAAGCTCCGGTTGGGGCGGAAGGTCTCCAGAACAGCGAGCCCCTTGACCAGGGTCGTCGCGATATCGGGGTCGTCGGCAGGGATCTTCAAGAACCGTCTCCAATTCGGCTTCAGGACCGACGTGAGACGCCGGCTTTTATTTTGACAGCACCTCGCCGATCGGCAGCTGCGCCAGGCGGCTGTCGGCGCGGTACGACATCAGCAAAATCCGACGCCACCGGCCAAATGTCAACATAGTGAACATATTTGACTGATTATAATCATTTACTTGACTCAGTAGCCGCATGGACGCTCAATTGTCGCACTGACTGCTGAGGCGCAGCCGACTCGGAGAACGCTGATGAGCCGCGTAATCGATATGGAAATCAGTTTGCCTCACAGCGAGGCGAACCCGGAGCTGGAGCGCATCGCGCGTGGCCGGCCTGGAACGCCCTTCGCCCAGTCCCTTCCGCGCCCAGATGGCTACGGCTTCGCGAATTACGGGAACGTCTTCCGCAGCAAGGACAGCGGAGCTAACAAGGCGGCGGTCGACGATGGCGGGCTGGCGCGGCTGGTCGAGGACATGGACCGCGCGGGCATCCAGCGCGGGTTGCTGGTCGGCGCCGAGAACAGCGCTACGGGCCGCATTCACCAGGCTCACCCCGGCCGATTCTTCCTGTTTACGACATTTGACCCGCTGGACGGCATGCGCGCCGTTCGCGAATTCGAGCGCCTGGTCAAGGAGGAGGGAGCAAATGGCCTGCGCCTGTCGGCGCTTTACAACGGCGTGCCGGCGAACGACCGGCGCTATTATCCGCTCTACGCCAAAGCCGCGGAACTCGATGTTCCCGTCCGCATCTATACGGCGATGAACTACGCCAACGATCGGCCCTATGATCTCGGCCATCCGCGCTATCTCGACGATGTCGCCGTCGATTTTCCGGAACTGAGGATCGTGGCGGGCCTAGCCGGATGGCCCTGGGTCAACGAGATGGTCGGGCTTCTGCGCCGCCACCCGCGCCTCTACGTCGATACGGCAGCCCACCACCCGCGCTATTTCAGTCAGCCCGGCTCGGGCTGGGAACAGTTCCTGCAGTTCGGCAATACCCTGCTTCAGGACAAGGTCATGGTTGGGCTCTCGCGCTACCTGTTTGGAACCTCCTTCGAAAGCATCATCGAGCAATACAAGGATCTGCCGCTCAAGGAGAAGGTCATCGAGAAATGGCTTTACGGGAACGCCGCTGAATTCTTCCGCCTGAACTGAAGGCTGGCCCGATGATTCGTTTCGTCGGCCGACGTGCGCTGCTCGCCATCCCCCTGCTCCTGGCGGTCATCGTCTTGATGTTCTCGATGCTGCACATGATCCCCGGCGATCCGGTGCAGGCGCTTGTCGGCGACTATCCCGTGCCGCCGGCCTATCGGCAGGCGATCGAAACGAAATACCGTCTTAACGATCCCTTCCTGGTTCAGGTCGGCAATTATCTGGTCAATGTCGCCCGCGGCGATTTCGGCTTTTCGTATCAGAACCAGCGCGCCGTTCTCGATCTCATCCTCGAGCGCGCGCCCCGGACGATCCTGCTGGCGTCGGTCAGCTTTGCCTTGGCGATTCCGCTGGGCATGCTGATCGGCATCGCGGCCGGCACGTCCCGCCGACAGGGCGTCGACAAGTTCTGGACCACGACGGCGTTGATCGCCTACGCCATTCCCACCTTCTGGCTCGGTCAGCTCCTGGTGATGCTGTTCGCGCTCCGGCTGGGCTGGTTCCCCACCCAGGGAATCGGCCCCCTGGTCAGCCGCACCCAGGGCTTCGCCTGGCTCCTCGAAAAGCTGCGCTATCTCGCCTTGCCTGTCCTCGCCTTCGGCATCCACGAGGGCATGCGGATCGCCCGCATCATGCGCGCCAGCGTCATCGACACGCTCTCGCAGGGCTACATCATCACGGCACGCTCGAAGGGCCTTAGCCGCGGACAGATCATACGCAGCCACGTCCTGCGCAATTCGAGCCTGCCGCTCGTGACGATCGCGGGCTACGCCTTCGGCTCCGCGCTGGGAGGCGCCGTTCTGCTCGAGACGGTCTTCACCTGGCCGGGACTCGGCCTGCTCCTGGTCGACTCGATCCGGCTGCGGGACAACATGACCGTGATCGGGGTGGTGATCTTCTCGGCCGTCGCCGTCGTCGCCATGAACCTGATCGTCGATCTCCTCTACGCGGCGCTCGACCCGCGCATCAGAACCATGCGGTGAGGGCGACAGCGATGTCAGAAATCAAGGCCTCCACCGCACCTGCCACTCGCAACGGTCTCTCGATCGGGAGCTGGCAGGTCCACATCGCCAATCTCTTCGGCACGCGCCATGGCGCGCTCGGCGCGGGCATTCTGCTGGTGCTGATTGTCGTGGCCATCGCCGCTCCGCTGATCGCCCCCTACAACCCCCTCGAGCAGACGCAGCTAAGCCTGGCTCCGCCATCGTCCGAATTTCTGTTCGGCACCGACAATATCGGGCGCGACGTCTTTTCGCTCGTCGTGCATGGCAGTCGCTCCTCCCTCCTAGTCGGGCTCGGCGCCGCGCTGGCTGCTTTGCTGATCGGCGGCACGCTCGGGGTGCTCGCGGGCTATTTCCAGGGCCCGGTCGAGGCGGGGCTGATGCGGCTGGTGGAGCTGTTCCAGACGCTGCCCGTCATTATTCTCGTGCTTTGCGCCGTGGCCTTATTCGGTTCGAGCTTCTGGCTGCTGATCGCAGCGGTGGCGCTGGCGATCTGGCCAATGGAAGCACGGCTCGTCTACGGCCAGTACATCAAGCTGCGCGACCGCGATTTCATCGCAGCCGCCCGCGTCGCCGATCTCTCGACGGCCCACATCATGTTCCGGGAAATCCTGCCCAACGCGGTGCAACCGATCATCGTGCAGGTCGCTCTTGACGCCAGCATCGCCATCCTGATCGAAGCCGGCCTTGGCTTCCTCGGCCTGTCCGATCCGAGCAAGGTGAGCTGGGGCCGGTTGCTCTTCGTGGCGCAGGACTATATGGACAGCGCCTGGTGGATGAGCCTGTTTCCCGGCGCCGCGATCTGCATCACGGTCGTCGGGCTGAACCTCTTCGCCGACGGCCTGAACGAAGTCATCGATCCCCGCAGCACGAGTGGTGTGGGAGGGCTGCAATGAGCCCCTCGCCGCTGCTCGATGTCAGCGACCTGAAGGTCCATCTGCGCCTCGGCTCCCACATCGTGAAGGCCGTCGACGGGGTCGACTTCCAGATCAGGCCCGGCGAGTGCGTCGGCATCGTGGGTGAATCCGGCTCCGGCAAGAGCACGTTGGCTCGGGCCACCACGCGGCTGATGCCCAACGTCAATATCGCGGAGCTGAGCGGCAGGCTCACCTTCGAGCGCCGCGATATTCTGGCGATGACCGACCGCGAGCTGCGCACCCTGCGGCGGGGCCGCGGCTTCTCCATGATCTTCCAGGACCCGCTCGGCTATCTCAACCCGACCCAAAGGATCGGTCGGCAGATCCAGGAAGCGCTCGCCCGGGCCCCGGATCGCGGCTCGGATCAAATCCGAATCCACACCCTGCTCGACGAGGTCGGCCTGCCCGACCCCACAAACCTCGCCCGCCGCTACCCGCACGAGCTGTCGGGCGGAATGCGCCAGCGCGTGATGATCGCGATCGCGCTTGCCAGCGATCCTCAGCTCCTGTTCGCCGACGAGCCGACGACCGCGCTGGACGCGACCGTCCAGCTACAGGTGCTGCAGACGCTCTACAGGCTGCACAAGGAGCGCAACATGGCGATGGCCATCATCACCCATGACCTTGGCGTCGTGGCCGAGCTGTGTGACCGGGTCTACGTGATGCGCGATGGCAAGGTGATCGAGAGCGCCGACACCGTCGCGCTCTTCGAGCAGCCCCGGCAGGAGTATTCGCGGCGGCTGATCGAGCTCAGCACGCGCCGGCTGACGCGGGAGCAGCGGCTATGAGCGCACCCATCCTGCGCCTGAACCGGGTCGAACAGATCTACGCCAGCCGAAACGCCAACGGACCGGGCTGGAACACGGTCCGTGCGGTCGACGGGGTCGACCTGGAGGTCAAAGAAGGGGAGACGCTGGCGATCGTCGGCGAATCCGGCTCGGGCAAGAGCACTCTGGCCAAGCTGCTGCTGATGCTCAACCGGCCGACCGCCGGTGACGTCCAGTTTCGGGGAACCGCGCTCCCTGCGCTCGACGCCTCGGGTCGGCGGACCTTCCGGCGCCAGGTCCAGGCCGTCTTCCAGGACCCGGCGTCGTCCCTGAACCCGCGCATGACGGTGGAGCGCATGCTGGGCTACATCGTCCAGCGCCACGCGCTCGCACCGTCCGGCCAGATCCGCCGGTTCCTCGCCGATCATCTCGCCGCGGTCGGCCTCACGCCGCCCGAGAACTATCTGAACCGCTACCCTCACCAGCTGTCCGGGGGACAGCAGCAACGCATCGCGATCGCACGCGCGATGATGCTGCGGCCAGTGATCATCATCGCGGACGAGCCGCTGTCCAGCCTCGACGTATCGGTCCAGGCGCAGGTCCTGCAGCTGATGCGGGACCTGCACACCACGACCAATGTCGGCTTCGTCGTCATCAGCCACGATCTCGGCGCGATGGAGTCGATCGCCGACCGTACCGCCGTGATGTATCGCGGCCGCATCGTCGAGATCGGCCGCTCGATCTACGAGCGCCCGTTCCATCCCTATACGAAGCTGCTTCTGGAGGCGCGCCTCTCGCTGGATCCGCGCCGCGGCCGGATCCGCAGCATGAGCACGACGCCGCCGCGCGGCGATGCCTCCGCGCCTGCGCCGGGCGGTTGCCGCTTTCGGCAGCGCTGTGCATACGCCGCCGAGATCTGCGCGACGCAGGCCCCGGCGCTGCGGCCAGTCGATGCAGCCGGAACCATGGCCGCCTGCCACCGCGCCGAGGAGATTGGCGCGCTCCCCGCCAAGGCTGAGGAGCCGGCGCTCCTCAGGCCGATCGAGGTCTGACGCAAACCAATACCAACCATAAAGCCGAGGGAGAGCACATCATGAACGCGACCAAGGGCTACGATGCCAAGCCGATGCCCCAGCTCAGCGCGATCGCGCTTCTCGCAGCAGCGATGAGCCTTCCCGGCGCGGTCGGCGCGCGGGCCGATGACGGCAAGCCGGTACCGGGCGGCACGGTCATTGCCGCCTTGAACTCGACGACGATCCCCAACCTGAACACGCAGATGACGTCCTCCGTGCCGGCGCTGTTTGCCGCCGACGTCTGGGCGGATGGTCTTATGACCTATGATCGCGATGCCAATCGCCTGCCGCGCCTCGCCACGAGCTGGACCATCTCCGAGGACGGCAAGACCTACACCTTCGCCATTCGCGAAGGCGTCAAATGGTCGGACGGCAAGCCGTTCACGGCCGCCGACGTGGTCTTCACCCTGGAGAGCTTCGGCAAGTTCAACACCTATCTCACCAAGCTCATGCCTTTGGTCGAGAAGGCCTCGGCCCCGGACGACAAGACCTTCGTGCTGACGCTGAAGGAGCCGCTGACAGCGACGCTCGACCTCTTCGACAAGGAGGTGTTTCCGCTGATGCCGAAGCACATCTACGAAGGCAAGGACGTCGCCACTCATCCCACCAATATCGCGCCGGTCGGCCTCGGCCCGTTCAAGTTCGAGAAATGGGCGAGCGGCCAGTCGATCACTTTCGTGCGCAATCCGCACTATTGGGAGGCGCCTAAGCCCTATCTCGATTCCGTCATCTTCGCGCTGATCCCCAATCCGCAGCAGCGCCTCAACGCGATCGTCAACGGCGAGGTGAACTGGTTCCGCCCGGAGGTGGTCCAGGTTCCGGCGACGCAGCAAGCAGCCAAGCGGGGCACGTTCCGGGTCGTGCCGATCATGACCAATGCGCCGGAAACGGCCGTGATCGACTTCAACCTGCGGCGCGCGCCGATGAACAACGTCAAGGTTCGGCAGGCCCTGTTCCATGCGATCGACCGCCAGCGCATCGTTCAGGACGTCTATCAAGGGCTGGCCGAGACCGCCAAGAACGCGATCCCGACGCAGTTCAAGCAGCTGCACGATCCGTCGGTCAATTACGACGCAATGTATGCCTATGACCCGAAGAAGGCGGCGCAACTGCTCGATGAAGCCGGCTTCCCCCTGAAGGACGGCAAGCGTTTCGCAATCGAGCTCGCCGTGATCTCGGCCGCGCCCTATGACGCCGTGGCACAGGTCGTCCAGGCTCAGTGGACGGCACTTGGCATCGACGTGAAGCTCAGCTCGCTCGATCTGCAGATCTGGACCAACAAGGTCTACACCCAGCACGATTTCGACGCGTCGATCATCTCGCTGACGGGCCGGTCGAACCCGGTGYTCGGCGTCGATCGCAGCTTCGTCTGCAACCAGACCAATGTCCCGTTCGCCAATCCGACGGGTTACTGCAATCCCGAATTCGACAAGGTGGCCGCTGACGCTGCTTCGGCGCCGCTCGACCGCCAGAAGGCGCTTTACAAGACCTATGCCGAGATCGTCGCCCGCGACCTCAACCAGCTCGCGCTGACGAACGCCCGCGTTTTCGAAGCGGTGACGAACAATTTCAAGAACCTCGATGCGCAGTTCAATTTCTCGTTCAACACCCATCCCAACTGGGCGGAAGCCTGGCTCCCCAAAGACAAGCAGTAATCCCCGACGCTTCCCGCGCACGCAGCCGCTTCGCGCGGCTGCGTAGGCACGCCGCTACCGAAGGAAACAAGCCTTGCATATTGACGTCACTCCCATGGTCAAGCCCCGCTCGGTGGCCATTGTCGGCGCTTCCGCCAAGCGCGTCACGCAAGGCAACGTCGTCATCAGCAACCTCAAATCCTGGGGCTACACCGGCGAGATCCTGCCGGTTCATCCCCAGGCCGATCAGATCGACGGGCTGCGGGCCATCAACTCGATCCGCGACATCAAGGGCGAGACCGACCTCGCCATTGTCGCGATCCCGGCGGCCCATGTGCCGGGCATGCTGCAGGAGCTCGAATCGAGCTCCGTCCGCTCGGCCATCGTCTTCACAAACGGCTTCTCGCACGAGGAGGAGATGGCCATGCGTGCCTTCGGCGCCAGGAGCCGCATCATCGTGCACGGCCCCAACTGCATGGGCCTGGTCAACTTCACCGACTCCATCCCGCTCTACCCGTCCAGGCCGTCGCTGCGGTTGAAGCCCGGCAATGTCGCGCTCGTCGCCCAGTCGGGTTCGGCGGCGATTTCGGTGATGAACTCGACGGTGGTCGGGCTATCGAAGGTGGTGACCGTCGGCAGCGAGTTTCAGGTCTCGGCCGGGGACTATATCCGCTGGCTCGCAGACGACGACGAAACGCGCGTCATCGGCGTGGTCGCGGAATCCATCAAGTCGCCGCATGCGCTGGCCGAGGCGGCCGAGTGCGTCCATGCCGCCGGCAAGTCCCTGATCGTGCTCAAGGTCGGGCGCTCGGATGTCGGCCTCGCGGCGACGCAGGCGCATACCGGCGCGCTCGTCAGCGATCGCGACGCCTATGACAGTTTCTTCCGCGAGACCAACATCGCCACGGTCGCCGATTACGACGAGTTGATCGCGTCGCTGGAATGTTCGGCTGTGGCACGGCGGATGGTTCGTGGCGCCAGCATCGGCATCGTCGGGATTTCCGGCGGGCAGACGGCGCTCGCCTGCGATATCGCGGATGCGCAAGCTGTTTCCGTCGCGGCTTTCGGCGACGCGACGGCCGCCCGCGTGCGCGCCGCCTTGCCTGGCACGGCCGGGAACAACCCGGTGGATTTCGGTGCGACCGTCAACCTCGAGGACCGCAACACCCCTGATGCGATGCTGGCCGTCCTCAACGACCCGAATGTCGGCGCGGTGGTCGCGCTGCAGGACACGCAGGAGAGCCTGAATCCCGCGACCCTGCAGAACTACATGAATATCCTTGGCGTCTATGCCGAGGCAGGCCGGTCGAGCGAAACGCCGCTGGTGGTGATCTCGCCGACATCAGAAAATCTCGACCCCGGTGTTCGGTCTATGCTGCTGGAGCATGGAGTTCCGTTGCTGCGCGGCCTCAGCCCGGGGCTTCGCGCCGTTGGAAATCTCGCGCTTGGCAAGCCGGGACTGGCCGGCACCTGGGCCAGCCAGCACGGCCCAAGGCCGTCTGACTTCAACGAGCAGGCCGCAAACCTCAGGGCGGAGATCGAAAGCACCGCGAACACGCTCGACGCCGCGCTATCGTTCCGGCTCTTGCGCGCCTATGGCATCCCGGTGACCAGGTCAATCGTCGTGAAGGATGCGGATGAAGCCGCGGCCCGCGCGGAGGAAATCGGGTTCCCGATGGTGGTCAAGGTCGCCTCGCGGGATGTGCAGCATCGCTCCGATGTCGGCGGCGTCATCCTGGACATCGGCGACGAGGACGAACTGCGCGGCGCCATCGCCACCATCTCCGGAAATATCGGCAAGGCGCTACCGAACGCCACCATCGACGGCTATGAGGTGCAGGAGCAGCTGGTCGACGTCGTGGAGGCCATGGCCGGCTTTACCGATGCGTCGCCGTTCGGCCAAATGATCGTGCTCGGAAGCGGCGGTACGCTCGTGGAGCTTCTGGCCGACCGCGCCGCAACCCTGGGCCCGCTTGATCGCGAGCAAGCCGAGACGATGCTGGCGACGACCCGTCTCAGCCGGCAGTTGTCTGGCTATCGGAATCTGATGGCGCCGACGGACACGGCTCCGCTGGTCGACGTTGCCGTCCGTCTTTCGCAGCTCGCCAGCGACTTGCGGGACGTCATCGCCGCTTGCGATCTCAACCCTGTGCTCGTGCGCAAAGGCACCGGCGACGTCCGCGTCGTCGACGCGCTCTTCGTGCGTCGACCATAGCCCTGAAAACGTCAGCGTCGCCTGCTTCGAGCCGCAGGCGGCGCTTCGGCCCGGCCGGAGTGCCGGAGGACAATCACCGGGAAAGCGCGATAGTCCCGGTTTGGCCTACCCCCGCGCCTGTCAGACGCGGCTCGATGTGTCGCCGGGATCCTGCGAGCCATGGCCGCCATAGATCGCRGAGAACCACATCTGCGACAGCGTCGTCGCGACAAGTTGGGGGGCGTCCTCGAACTCCGCGAGCGCGGGCTGGGTCTGACTGTAGATCTTGAG
>NZ_JBFUIF010000058.1:0-16869 GCF_056402015.1 Allobosea sp. P4_C6 | reverse complement strand
TGATGCAGCAGCGTCGAATCCTGGCTGGGGATCGCCAGCGTCACGGCGGCGCCCGCAATCCGCTTGCCCCGAAGCACGAGCTGGATGCCACGATCCATGAAGCCCCAATGCCTGGAATGCCCGACCGTCGCGGTCTCGACGCGCTGGCGCTTGGCCACCAAGGCCGCGGAAAGCTGCGGCGGCATGTGGTCGACCAGATAGTCGGGCATCGGCGTCTCCGGGGAAGGCAGCAGGTCAAAGTGCGGTCTAGCTTGGCCAATGCCGGTGCGATCGCAAGCATGTTTTTTCACGAGCGGGCCAGGGTGCCGTTGCGGCACTACCCAACCGTGCAAGACCGATCGCACCAAGCAAGCGGCCGTTCCCCACGATCATCCCCGGATTGCTGGCGAAGGGCGGAAAGCCGGTCATGGCTCTGGGCGTCATGGGGGGCCAATACCAGGCGACCGCCATGGCTTCTAAGCTGCTCTAGCGGCAGGGGCGGCGCATGGCGGCGGCGCCACAGATCCTGTTGTAGGGGCGGCCGAGCCGTCTGAGGATCGAGGGGTCACTATCGATCTCTACGACAACACGCGCATCGCGGTGGCGAAGATCTACGGCGACGGCAAGCGCGAGCGAACCCGCGCCTTCACCGAACTGGTCAGCCATTACCTGTTCCGGGACCGCTTCGGCCGTCCCGGATTTCCGTCGTCTAGGCTCGCGCAGTCCGCAGACGAACATCACTGACATCTGCGGGCTGAGAGCAATCGAGTATGCTGTTTCCGTCAGCCTTGCAGCGCCCAGTCTGCAACCTCCCAGCGATGTTGTCCCCGATCAGAGACGATCCGGCCGAGGCCTGGGAAGGGCATGTGGGTTGCGGCGATGAGTGCGCCTTCTGACGCGGCAAGCGGGAAGAAGCGATCCCGCATCGTCTTAGCCGCGACGCGATCTTGCTCGAACAGAAAGCTCACATCGGTCGCAACCGGATGCACCACGGGAAAGAGCATGTCGGACACCATGATCAGGCTCTGGCCGGCATCTTCGATTCGTACGCCGATATGCCCGGGCGTGTGGCCGGTGAGATCGACGATGGAGATGCCGCGTGTGTCCGATGAAGCGCCAGCGCGGCCTGCTGTTCGACCGACTTGATYGGAACAAAGCGCATGGTCGGGCGCGTGACCGCCTCGCAGATCGCCTCCGCATCAGCGRCGTCGGTCTTGCCCCGCTTCACGTATGGCTTGACGTAGGCCGGAGGCATCAACCGCACGGTATGACCCAGACTAGTAAGCTCCCGCGCCCAGTGATGGCTTGGTGCCGCAGGCCTCCATGCCGACCAGGCAGGGAGGGAGCAAGCTTGCGGAAGAAGGGCATGACCTGAGCTCGCCTCAGCGCTCGTCGGGCGAGGACCTCTCCTGTTCCGCTGATAGCGTGCACCTGGAAGACATTCTTGGCCAAGTCGATGCCGACAGTCGTGATCTCCATCGTGGTCGCTCCAAGCTCGTGCTGCGTGACAGCACCACTGTGGCGCTGCAACGCCGGGAGCGGGAGCCATCCACCCCCATCTGCTTTCTGACAATGAAATCTGGTGAGCGGCAGCGAAGCCTTATCTAGACGGCTTGGATCGGACTCGGCCTTGCAAAATGGCAGGCTGCTGCATGTCCAGAGGCCACGGCTATCAACTCCGGTCGCTCAGTCCGGCAGCGAGCAACCGCTATCGGGCAGCGGCTGTGGAAGGCGCAGCCGCTCGGCGCGTTGCTCGGGTTGGGAACATCACCGCTCAGAACGATCTGCCGCCTCGGCGCGTCCGGATCCGGGTTGGGCGCGGCGGAAAGGAGCGCCTGGGTGTAGGGATGGTGAGGCGTGTCGTAGACCAGACGTTTGGGGCCGATCTCGACGATGCGACCCAGATACATTACGGCCACTCTCGTCGCGATATGGCGCACGACGGCGAGATCATGGGCGATGAATAGGTAGGTCAGGTCCCGGCTTTCCTGAAGGTCCTGCATGAGGTTGATCACCTGGGCCTGAACCGAAACGTCGAGGGCGGAGACCGGCTCGTCGGCCACGATGAAAGACGGGCCGGCCGCAATCGCCCTGGCGATGCCGATCCTCTGCCGCTGACCGCCTGAGAACTGGCGCGGATAGCGGTCCATGACGGACGTCGATAAGCCGACCTGATGCAGGAGTTGCGCGACCATCTCGCGCCGCGCCGGGCGTGAGGGCGCCAGTCCGAAGGCGTCGATCGGTTCGGCGACGATGTCGGCGATACTACGGCGCGGGCTTAGCGAGCCGAACGGATCCTGAAAGACCATCTGCATGCGCCGCCGCATCTCGCGCAGGGGGCGCGCGCCGAGCTTGGTCAGGCTGACCCCTTCAAAAAGCACCTCGCCGCCGCTTGGCGGGATCAACTGAAGGATAAGCCGGCCAAGGGTCGATTTTCCGCACCCCGACTCGCCGACCAGCGCCATGGTCTCGCCGCGCTTGATGTCGAAGGATACGCCATCGACGGCGCGTACATCCTTCGTGGTTCGCCCGAGGCCGAGGCCGGCCCTGGCGCTGAAGACCTTCCAGAGGTCCGTGACCGACAGGAGCGTATCGTTCATCGGCTCAGCGCCTCCGACCTGGACGGCGCGGCCGCCTCCTGCACCAGCCAGCAGGCGGCCTCGTGCCCGGGCCCGATACGCGCTGCCGGGGGACGGTCGACCGAGCAGCGCGGGAGCCTGTCGGCGCAACGCGTGTGGAAGGCGCAGCCGGCGCGCAGCGGCCCAGGCGGCGGCACGTTGCCCGGGATCTGGTGGAGGCGCCGCCGCTCCTCGTCGAGCCGCGGGATCGATTGCAGCAGCGCTCGCGTGTAGGGGTGGGACGGCCTGCGGAAGATGTCGCGCACGCTGCCGGTTTCGACGACCCGGCCCGCATACATGACGACGACGCGTTGGCAGGACTCGGCCACGACGCCGAGGTCATGCGTGATCAGGAGCGTCGCCGTTCCCAACCTTGCCTTGAGGTCGCGTAGGAGCGCCAGGACCTGAGCCTGGATGGTGACGTCGAGCGCCGTCGTGGGTTCGTCGGCGATTAGCAGCCGCGGATTGCAGGCGAGCGCCATTGCGATCATCACGCGCTGGCGCATGCCGCCGGAGAACTGGTGCGGAAAGGCGTCGATCCTCTGTTCCGGGTCGGGAATGCCGACGAGCCCGAGAAGTTCGAGCACGCGCGACCGGCGCGCCGCCGCCCCGAGCGTCTGGTGCAGGAGGATAGCCTCGCCGATCTGGTCGCCGATGCGCATGACAGGGTTGAGCGAACTCATCGGCTCCTGGAAGATCATCGCGATGTCGCGGCCACGGATCTCGGGAAGCCGATCGCGAGGCAGGGCGGTCAGATCGATGCCGTCGAGCAGCACCCTACCGCCCGCGAGGTGGCTCGGCGGCTCCGGCACAAGGCGTAGGATCGAGAGGGCCGTGATCGACTTGCCCGAGCCTGACTCCCCCACCAGGCCGACCGTCTCTCCCGCCTCGATCTCGAAGCTGACCTCATCGACGACACGCAGCCGCGCGCCCTTCGGACCGAATTCGACGCTGAGCCCTTCGACCCGCAGCAGCACGCGTGGCTCGCCGATAGCGTTCACGACGAAATCTCCGGATCGAGCACGTCGCGAATGGTGTCGCCCAGCAGGTTGAACGCGAGGACGACGCCAGTGATGGCCAGGCCAGCGCCGATCACGGGCCAGGGCGAACCAAACAGGTTGTTGAGCCCGTCGCGGATGATGTTGCCCCAGCTCGGCTGGGGCGCCTGCGTGCCGAGGCCCAGAAAGCTCAGCGAAGCCTCGAGTCGGATGGCGGACGCCGTCCACAAAGTCATCAGCACCACTACGGGCGCGGCGATGTTGGGAATGATGTGGCGCAGGATGATGCGAAACCTGGTGACGCCGGAGGCGACAGCCGCCTCGACATACGGCTCGGCCCGCACCGTCATGGTCTGCGCCCTAGCGACGCGCGCAAAGTTCGGGACGAATGCCGCTGCGAGCACGATCACGATGTTCCAGAACCCGCCGCCCAGGGCCGCGGCGATGATGATGGCGAGGAGCAGTTCGGGAAAGGAAATGAGCAGATCGATGACCCGCGAGATGATCCGGTCGACAAGGCCCCCGAAGAAACCGGCGACGACGCCCAGGGTAGTGCCGATGATCGCAGCTAGAAACGGTGCTAGCACGCCGATGATGAGGGAGTTCCGGGAGCCGTAGAGTATCCGCGACAACACATCCCGGCCGAACTGGTCTGTACCGAGCCAATGCTCCCATGACGGCACGCGGTTGATCTTGACGTAGCTCTGCGCGAGCGGATTGTAGGGCGAGAGCAGCGGCGCGAAGGTCGCGATCAGGACGAAGACCGCGATCAGTGCGACAGCCGCCATGGTGCCGGGCCTGTCCAAAACGACCCGCCGGGCGATGGCGAGGCGGGACGGCTCGGGCGCGATCGTATCGATCTGGCCTGCGGCAAACGTCATGCCTGTATCCTCAGCCTGGGATCGACGGCGATGTAGAGCAGGTCGATCATGAGGTTCACGCCCACCACGAGCAGTGCGAACACGATGATGCCGCCCTGGATGACCGCGTAGTCGCGTTCGCTGATCGCCCCGATGAGCAGGGTCCCGAGGCCTGGCCGGTTGAACACCAGTTCCACCGCGACGGAGCCCGACAGCGTGGCGAGCAGACTGATGCCGAGACCGGTCGTCAGCGGCAGCAGCGCATTGCGCAGCGCGTGGCGATAGATGACGCGGCCCTCGCGCGCACCCTTGGCCCGGGCCGTGCGGACATAGTCCTTGCCGAAGACCTCGAGCAGCGAGGTCCGCGTGAGCTTGCCGATGAAGGCCGCCTTGAGGAAGGCCAGTGTGACCGCAGGCAGCATGATGTGATGCATGCGGTCCCAGAATCCCTGGCCGCCGCCACTGATCGGGAATAGTCCGAGATTCAGCGAGAGCGCGATGAGCAGCAGCGCCCCAAGATAGAAGTCCGGCACCGCGTAGCCGACGAGGGAGAACAGGCGCACGCCGGAATCGGCCAGCCTGTTGCGGTGCGTCGCAGCAAGCACCCCAAGCGGCACGCCAATCGTCACGCCGATCAGCGTCGCCACGATGGTCAACTCGATCGTGAAGGGCAGGGCGTTGGCCAGAAGCGTCACCACCGGCTGGTTGTGCAGCAGTGAGCGCCCGAGGTCGAAAGTCAGCACACCTGCCAGAAAGTCGAGATACTGGCGCCAGAGCGGCATGTTGAGCCCGAAATGCTCGCGGAAGGCCGCGAGCTGTTCGGGCAACGCGTTGTCGCCGAGGGCGGCGAGGGCCGGATCGCCCGGCAGAATCCGCATCGCTCCGAAGACGAGGGTCAGGACGAGCAGAACCGTCGGCAACGCATCAAAGAGGCGTCTCAGCAGAAATTGACCCATCTCACCCTCGCTCCTCAGACGCGCTTTGTGGCGCGGTGGAAGCGCCAGCGTGCGTAGCCACCCTTCACCTCGTAGCCGAGATCGACATTGCCCCGGCGCGCGACGGTGAAGGAGAGGGTCGACAGGCCGATGAGCGGAAGGTCGCGCAGGACCTGCAGCTCGATCTGCCGGCAGATCGCTTCGTAGTCCTTAAAGCTTGCCGTGTTCAGGGCCTTGTCGAGCAGGCCGTCGATTCCGGGCATGGCGACGCCGTAATGGCTGTAGTTTCCGCCTCCGGTTCCGTCGGCCGTGACCAGCGAGGCCTTGGCGAGCTGCTGCTGGTAGAGCTGCGTCGGGATCGGCGGATAGCTCGACGAGTGCATCGCCAGCGTGTTTTTGTCGGAGCGGTTGTCGGCATGATAGGCTGTGTGATCCCCGATCTTGAGATCCATGTTGAAGCCGGCCTCGCGCAGCTGCTCCTGCACGATTAGCATGGTCGAAGCATAGTCCTCGCGGCGGCTGCTGTTGGCGGAGAAGGCGATGCCGTTGGGAAATCCGGCCTCCACAAGGAGCTGGCGCGCCCGGCGCGGATCATGCGGATAGCGCAGCTCCGGCGGCAATTCCTCGGTGGTGAAGCCGGCGGGGAAGCCGGCTGGCTGGAGGCAGGCCAGAACGCCGCCCATCGGCGCCAGTGCCTGCGACACGGCCGGCCGGTTGATGGCATGCATCAGCGCCTGGCGGACCTTGAGGTTGCCGAAAGGCTGGCGGGTCAGGTTGACATGCAGCGTGTTGAACGAGCCCGGGGCGGTCATGTCCATCTTGACGGTGCGGTCGCGCTGCAGGATCGAGTCGACCCACCCCGGCGCGCGGACGGCTTCCATCATGTCGATCTTGCCAGCGAGCAAAGCGAGCGTGCGGGCGGTCGTGTCGGCAATATAGAGGCACTCGACATTGCCGATTTTGGCCTTCTGGCCCCAATAGCCCTCATGGCGCTTGAGGATCACCGCGCCATTGGGGTCGAACTTGGCGAGTTCGTAAGGTCCCGTCCCGACTGCGTCGGTGGCGAAGCGTTCCCCGAGTTCCAGCGCGGCTTTCTTGGAGACGATCGATGTGTTGTTGCTGAAGGCGATCGAGCCGAGAAACAGCGCATCGGGGCCCTTGAGCCTGACGACCACGCCATGGCGGCCGTCCGGCTGGACGTCGGCGATGTTCGACAGAACGGTGGTATTCGTGCCGCTTTTGATGGCGCGTTCGTACGAGAATACCACGTCCTCGGAGGTCATCTCGCCGTAGCCTTTGTGGAACTGCACACCCTCGCGAAGCTTGAAGCGCCAGGTCAGCGCGTCGTCCGACTGTGTCCAACTCGTCGCCAGCGTGGGGATGTTGTCTTCCGGCTTGACCGCGAAGCGGCCGTCGTCGGGCCGGACAAGCTGTTCGTACATCTGTTCGGTGGCCCAATTGTCCGACCCCTGCGTGGTCAAGTTGGGATCGGTATGCCGCGGCCGCGCGGCCGCGATGCCGATGCGCAGGACGTCGGCTTCCTGAGCGTGCGACGAGGAGAGCCCAGCGACGCTCGCCGCGAAGACGGCCGTCCCGAGCTTGAGAACTTCACGACGGTCCATGGGTTTCCCTCCTGTTGAACGGCTGTTTGTCAGACCGTTTTACGTCTGAGTTCGCCATCGTTGATGGAAATTCCCAGCCCGGGCCCGTCCGGGATGGTGAAGCGCCCGTCCTGAGGCCTCGGCAGATCGGGAAAGGCTGCGTCCATGCGACCCGAACCATCGGCATACTCCGCAGGCTTGGTGAGATGCATGATCGCGCCAAGGACGTGTAGGTTGGCAACATGGCCGATGGTGGGCTGGGTCTGGTGCGGCACAAGTTCGACGCCATGCGCGAAGCAGACGGCCGCGCACTGCATCAGGCCGGTGATGCCGCCCATCTTGACGATGTCGGGCTGGACCATGCGAACGCCCGCGTTGATGATGTCGACGAGGGCCTGGAGCGTGTAGGTCTGCTCCGCTGCCGAAACGGTGATGTCGAGCCGCTGCGCGACCTCGCCCATATTGCGCACGTCATAATGCTGGACGGGCTCCTCGAACCAGACATAGCCGAGGTCTTCGAGCGCCCGGCCGACCCTGATCGCGCCGCCGACCGAGTAGCCATTGTTGGCGTCGAAGGCGAGGGGGAAGTCCTCGCCGACGAGATTACGCACCGCCGTAGCTTTCGCGATGTCGCCGGGAATGTCCATGTCGAGCTTGGAGCGATCGCCGTCGCGCCGGACCTTGATGGCGGAGGGCGTCTCGCGCCGAAATCTCCCTTCGACCACTTTCAGCACCTCGTCGACCGTGCGGTTGGCATTGCCCCCGATCGACGAATAGAAGGCGACATCCCGGCGCCATGCCCCGCCAAGCAACTTCGCGATTGGCAGGCCCAGCACCTTTCCCTTGATGTCCCACAGCGCGATATCTACGGCCGCCAGCGCGCCGGTCAGCGCGCCTTCAGGGCCCAGTTTTATATTCTTGTGAAAGAATCGGTCATGCAGCACCGCCTGATCGAACGCGTCGGCTCCGACGAGGCCGGGGGCGATGTCACGCGCGATGATGCCGAGCGAGTGCAGCCCGCCCTGCATTGGGGAAGCCTCGCCATAGCCCACCACGCCATCGCTGGTCGTGATCCGAACGAAGGCGCTGCGGCTCCCCGCAGGATCCTCTGGCGACCATGCCACCTGAAACGGCTCGACGCTTTTTATCGTCGCTAGCGCTTGCACGATATCGGCCTCCCATTGCGGGAGGAGCCTCGAAGAACGGCGAATGCGGTCAGTGCTGCTGCCGGGCGCGTCTCGCCGCCAAGGCAGTTCCAGCCTCAGGCCTCATGCTGCCATCGCTCTCCGCTCCCCACGTTTCCATCCGTTTCTCTGCTTCTTTTTGGCGTTCCAGGCGTCAAGCGCCGGCTCGCTTGAAATTGATCTGACCACATCTCGACTTGAGCGGGCAAAGCACGCATCGCGTGCATCACGCGGCTCGCTGCGTATAAAGCTGCGTGCGCCTGAACAGCGCGGCCGGCCGGCCGTCGGCCAGCACCAGTTCTTCGGTGACGACATAATTCTTGCCGCGCCGCTCGAAGGTCTCGCTGATCACGCTCGACGTCTCGAAACGCATACCGGCGGCAACGGGCGCGAAGTGCCGTGCCTCGCAGCCGGTCAGCACCACCGGTCCCGGCCAGCGATAGCTCGCATTCACTTCGAACATGGCACGACGCATCAGGAATCCGGGATGGGCGAGGCCCTGCGTCTCGTAGATCGGGTGCCGCTCGGCGAAGGCCGCGCGCGACGTGGCAATGTCATCTTGAGTGAGGACGGCTCCCGCCGTCGTACCGCGCAGACCGACCATCTGCCTGCCATCACCGATCGCGGGGCGGTCGTCGGACACGGCGAGCATGGGCCATAGGGCGAGCGCAGGCGCGGGCACGGCGGCGGGAGGAGCGATCCAGCCATCGGCAACCAGCTGTCCGTCCGGCCCGTGCATAGCGAGCGCGAGTCGGTTCCCGTCGCTGTCGAGTGCCGCGTCGATGCCGACGTCGTCGCCATTGTAAACAGGGCGGCGGAAGGTCGCCGCCATCGCCCCCGTCTCGATCCAGGACCGGCCCCAAAGATCGACCGCGAGCCGGCTGAAATGGCCATACAGGAAGGCGCCGGGCACGAGCGCGGCGCGATAGCCCATGCGCTTGGCCACTTCGTCGTCATGGACGCTGCCACGGTAACGCGGACTGTCGTCCAGTCGGATGGTGAGCGTGACAGGTTCGGGACGGGTCATCAGCATGTCGCGCCCTCAGAAGCCCGGCAACGGCCGCGTCGCGGTCGCATTCGCGGCCCAGGCATGCGCGATTTCATGGGGCGCGAGGCCGGCGATCCGGGCCAACACGTCTTCCGTGTGCTCTCCGAAGGCCGGCGCGGCACGGTGTTGGCTGCCAGGCGTGGCACTGAGATGGAAGGGCAGTCCCGGATGGCTATGCTCTCCCGCATCAGGATGGTGGAGCCGATGGAAGAAGCCGCGTTGGGACAAATGTGCGTCTTCGGCGATATCGCGCGGTGTCTGCACCGGCGCGGCGGGTACGCCGGCCCGCTGGAGGCGCTCCGCGAGCGCGTGCCGGTCCTGCGGCGCGGTCCGGCCCGCAATCAGAGCCGCGAGCTCGTCCTCATGGTGCTTGCGGGCCGCCAGCGAGACGAAACGCGGGTCGCCGATCAGCTCCGGACGATCGATCACGCGGCACAGCGAGGCCCACTCCGTCTCGTCGCGGACGGCAATCGCGATCCATGAGTCCAGCCCGGCGCATGGAAAGGCATCGTGGGGCGACGCGTGCTCGACCCGGTTGCCGTTCCTGCCAGGGTCGCGTCCGGTTTCGGCCGCGGCCAGGATTTCACCGCCGATGAAGTGCATCGCGGCCTCGACCTGGGGCACCTCGATCTGCTGGCCTTCACCCGTGCGCTGGCGGTGGATGAGAGCGGTGAGAACGGCGGCGGCCGTGTTGAAGCCGCCGATCGGGTCAAGATAGGACGGTCCTGTAGTCTCGGGCTGCGCGTCGCGATAGCCTACGAGGCTCGACATCCCCGCCGCCATCTCCATGGTCGGCCCAAGCGCCGCATGGTTCGCCAGCGGCCCGTGGACGCCGAAGGCCGGCAATTCCGCCACGATGATGTCAGGCCGCACCTCCCGGAGGCTATCATAGTCGAGCCCCAGCTTCGCCAGCGTGCCCGGGCGGAAATTGCAGATGACGACATCGCAGGCCACGGCCAGCCGCTTGGCGATCTCACGGCCTTCGCCGGTCTTGAGGTCGAGGATGCACGACAGCTTGTTAACGTTCTGCGAGTTGAACAGGAACGAACGGTCGTAAGGGCGCTCGCCCGGCTCACCCTCCGGGAAGTTGTCCGGGTTGGGCTTTTCCTTGTTGAGCCGCCAGGAGTTCACCCGATTAGGCGACTCGATGTGGATGCACTCGGCGCCGAGGAAGCCGAGCACGCGGCCGGCCATCGGCCCGGCCCAGGCCGTCGTCAGTTCCAGCACGCGCAGCCCGGCGAGAGGCCCTGAACCGGTTGCCGCCACCTGCCGCGGCGAGGTCCTGACCGGGGCCGGTTGGGGGATCGTCGCTGGCTCGGCCCGCCTCTGGCCCAGCGCCGGAGCCCCTCCCATCACGCGGCGGGGCGTGCGCGAGAGTCTGAAGGGAGGCCCCAGGATCGGTTGTCCATCGGGCAGCCGTTCCCAGTAGCCGCGTTCGAGCAGGTGCTTTTGGCGCGGCAGCTCGGTGAGACGATAGGATTTGGCCGCGATGACGTCCGCCCGCTGAAGCTCGTCGACCAGCGCCTCGGCCTCCCGATCAGCGAGATGGATCTGGACGATCTCGAAAAGCTGTGCCCAGTTCTGGCGTCTGATCGCTGGATCGGCGAAGCGCGCATCGTCGGTCAGGTGTTCGAGACCGACTGTCTCGCAAAAGCGAGGCCAGCGATGGTTGTAGATCCATATGCAGACCCAGCCGTCGCGACACTGGACCTGGCCGCAGGGGTTAGTGATGTCCCCGCGACGGCGGAGCGTCCTGCTGTAGATGTGTTGGAAGGCGTAGGGAAAGCACATGGCCGCGGCTGTCTCGGCGGCCGAGATCTCGACATGCTGCCCGCGCCCGGACGTGCCGCGCGCCAGCAGGGCTGCGGCAACACCGATATGGGCCGCGAGGCCCGCCGCGTAAGAGGAGCGCTCGCCGCAGCCATAAAGCGGCTCGCGCCCTTCCGCGCCATTGTTGAACATCATGCCCGATAACGCCTGGATGACGATTTCGGGACCCTGCCAGCCGGCGCGGGGGCCATCGCGGCCGAATGGCGTGATCTCGACCGTTACGGCAGATTCCGGCAAGGGCAGTGCTGACTGGCTCATAGAGGGGCCCAAGATGGCGACATCGGTGGAGGCGAAGAGCTCGTGCCGCTGCTCCCGGGACAATGCATCGAGTACGATGGACGACTTGCCTGAATTGAGATGCAGAAAGGTCAGCGACGTGTCGCTGCCCATGGACATCGGCGACTGAGACCTGAGCGCCGAGCCGCTAGCGGGCTCGATGAGGGCGACATCCGCACCGAAATCCGCAAGCAACCGCGAGCAGTATTGGCCCGCGATCGATTCAGACAGGTCCAGCACGCGGATGCCATGCAACGCAGGGTGCGGCATGTCGTCAGATCCTCCCGCCTCGCGATCCGGGCATTTAGCGGCCCCGAGTTGGCGAGAGCCTAGCGCGGGCTGAATTGTCATTCAAGACGTTTTCGATCATCTCTGGAATTAATCCACGCTTCATCCAGAATCGGTGCTTCTCTGATCAAAAGCGGCACTGTGGCGCAGTAGATGGCATGAAAAATTCAGCAAATTTCGGAATGCTCGTTGATTACGACGAATCAATCTCTTGCATCAATGATGCAAACGTGTTTCAGAATGGCCATGAGCGAACGGACTTTGACATCGCGCGATCTGGCGCAGCTTATCGGCGTCAGCCAATCGGCCGTCTCGCGCGCCTTCACGCCCGGTGCGTCGATCTCGCCGCGGTTGCGCGCTCGCGTGCTCTCGGCGGCCGAACGCCTCGGTTACAGCCCGAGCCCCGAGCGAACCCTCTCTGGTCAATCGCGCGATATCGTCGGACTTGTGATCTCGGATTTGAGGAATCCGTTCTATTCCGTGTTGCTCGAGCGCATGACCCAGGCGCTCCAGGAGGCAAGGCTCCAGACGCTGCTGTTTAACATCACGCTCGGCGCCGACGTGAAGCAGCAGCTCGCGGCGCTGAAACTGCACCATGTCTCGTCGGTGATCGTGATCTCGGCGACGGTGCTGTCCGCCAGGGATCTGCTCTGGGCAGYCGAGGGGCGCCAGATGCTTCTGGTGAACCGGGTGGCGGCTGAGACGGACCTTCCGTCGGTCTCATGCGACAGCGTGGCGGGCGCTCGCGCCGTCGCTGACCATTTCCACGATCTCGGCGTACGCAAGGTCGCTTATATCGGGGGGCTCGCGCATACGGTAATCGCCCGCGAGAGGCGGGATGCGTTCATCACGCGGATCGCCGAGCATGGCATGACGCTGACCGACGCGTTGAGCGCCGGCGAATACAGCTACATGGCCGGATGGAAAGCGGCGCATCACCTGTCAAGCGCGAGYCGACCCGAGGCTGTCTTCTTCGCCAACGACATCCTCGCGGTCGGCGGCATGGACGCCTTGCGCGACGAGCGCGGGTTGAACATCCCCCGGGACATTGCGGTGGCTGGCTTCGACGACATTGCGATGTCGTCCTGGCCCCATTACCAGCTCACGACAATTCAGCACCCGATCGACAGAATCGTGGAGGAGGCGATCACGCGGGCGATGCCAGATTCCACGCCGTGGGCTGGACCTCTGGACCTGCGCTTCCCCGGCACGCTGGTGAAGCGGTCGTCAACACATTGGAACCCTGAGGCGCCGCCGATAACTGTATGAGACAGGTCATCTGCCAGCCGACGGCCCTGAGCTGCTCCTGTGGCAACTCGAAATGGACCACTCTGGGATCGATCATATCGACGTTCGCACCGGGCTTGCCGGGACCGGTGGTCGAAGGATCCTTGTCCGCTCCACCGTTACCAGATGTCCGGACGACCTGAGCTCTTGGATGCCTCGACGATCCGAAGCAGTTGATTTTCCGTCAATCGCTAGGAAGTGTCGGCGCGAGAGGCAATATACCCCGACATCAAGCCGTACAATTAGATGCCTACTTGAGAAGCATGGTCTGTTGAAGATGCTGAAAGAATAGATACAATTGCACAGATAGCAGCGATGACGCGCACCYGAAAACTCACCAAAGAAAGGGGCGAGCGGTCAAGCTTGGATTTGGCATCGCTGCCCTTGACGCATTCGTCCACGCGCGCGGGGGAGTTGCGACCTGCCGTTGCGCGCTCCGCGATCAAGGCAGATTGTCCCTGAGGAAAATGTCGATCCCGATGTGTTCCTGATCCGGCACCAGCTGGTCGCCGGAGCAATGCGCCAGCAGCACGCGCGCCGCCGAGCGCGCCTCGTGCCCGGGATTCTGGCTGATGATCGCATCGACCTCGCCATGCAGCAGGAAGCGCCGCGTATGCGGCGTCAGTTCATGTGCGATCCAGACGATCTCCTGGGCGCGCCCGGCTTCCTGCAGCGCCGCCGCGACGCCGCGACTGCCGGCGCCGACATTGTAGAGGCCGACGAGATGGTCATGCCGCTCCAGCAACGCCTTTGTGCCGGCAAGCGTCAATTCGTTGTCGTCGCGGCCCTGCACCACCGGCAGCATGGTCAGGTTGGGATACTCGCCCGCCATCACCTGGTTGAAGCCGTAGAGGCGCTCGGCGTGGTCGCGCAGCGACAGCGAGCCCGCGATCACGCCGACGGTGCCTTGGCGTCCACGCAGGAAACGGCCCATGAGATTGGCCGCCGTGCGCCCGGCGGCCGGATTGTCGATGCCGACATAATGCAGGCGCCGCGCGCTCGGCACGTCGGAGACGAGCGTCACGACGGGGACGCCGCGATCGGCGAGATCGTCGATGGCGGCACGCACGCGCGGATGATCGAGCGCGATCGTGGCGACGCCGTGATAGCCCGGCAGGAGATTTTCCAGCACGCGCGCCAAGGCGTCGGCATCAAAGACGTCGACATATTCGACGTCGATGAAGGCACGTTGGGCGGCCAGCCAATCGGCGGTGCGCGCAACCTGGTCGCCCAGCAGGGTCATGAAGCTGTTGGCGCCGCTGGGCAGGACGAAGAGGAAGCGGAAGCTCTGGTTGCGGGCCAGGCGGGCGGCGGCGGGGTCCGGCCTGTAGCCGAGCAGCGAGACGGCGGCCTCGACCCGCGCGATCGTCTTGTCGCGCACGCCGTCGCGGCGGTTCACGACGCGGTCGGCGGTCGCGAGCGACACGCCCGCGGCACGCGCGACATCCTCGAGCGTCGCGCGGCCGATCAACCCTGCCTCGCCAGCTCCCATCAGCGCGCCGCCCAGAGCATCCCGCGCGTCAGCATCGTGCGGATCTCCGGCACGTCCAACTCATAGGCGCGGTGGCCGAGCGAACAGTAGAAGACGCGGCCGTCGCCGTAGCGCTTCTTCCAGACGACCGGCATCTCGACGCCGTCGATCCAGGACGCATGATCGCCATTGAACCGCGTCGTCGCCAGGACCTCGTTGGCCGGATCGACATGCATGTAATACTGCTCCGACCGATGCTCGAAACCGCTGATCCCGGCCATGATCGGGTCGTCCGGCCTCGTGATATCGACCTTGTAGTCGATGATGTTGCCGGGATGGGCAACCCACTGCCCGCCGCACATGAACTGGTAGTCCACAGAATCGCGGAAAGCATCGGCCATGCCACCATGATGGCCGGCGAGCCCGACACCGCCGCGCACGGCCTCGCACAGCGCCAGCGCCTCGGGCTTCTCGATCTTCGACATGGTGTAGATCGGCACGATCAGGGAGAGGTCGCGGATGCTCGGATCGAGGAAGACCTCGGTCGAGGTGTCGACCCGGACCTCGAAACCCTCCGCCTTGAGCCAACCGCGCATCATCGAGGCGCAGAGATCCGGGTCGTGACCCGCCCAGCCGCCCCACACTATCATCGCCTTGCGCATTCTCGTGATCCCCTGGTTCAATCAATCTGGCCGGTGGCACGGCCGGCGGGCATGGCAGCAGGCCGGTCGACGCGGCTTTCGATTTTGACCCGCCGGCCCTCATTGGACGATGTCTGGAACGCCTCCATCACCTCCAGCACATGGAAGGCGAGCTCGCCGCTGGCGCGATGCGGCCGGTTGCTCAGGAGCGAGGCGGCCATGTCCGCCACGCCGATCGAGCGGAACTCGCCATCGGCGTGACCATGGGAAAGGGGGATCGTTTCCCATGCGCCGCGCGGCTTGGCGATCTTGACCTCGCCGCCAAACTTATTGGGATCGGGCACCAGCAGACTCGCCTTGTCGCCATGGATCTCGATCGGCGAATGGCTGTGCTGGGGCACGTCGAAACTCATCGTGATCGAGACCACAGCTCCGTTGTCGAACTCCAATGTGCCCGCGACATGGGTGTCGACCTCGACGGGGATCAGCGCGCCCTTCATCGGCGGGCTGTTGACGAGCCGCTCGGAGCGCGGCCGCGCCGTCGAACCCACTACCCCTGCCACAGGCCCGAGCAGTTGCACGAGATCGGTGATGTAATAGGGCCCCATGTCGAGCATGGGTCCGCCGCCGCGCAGATAGTAGAAGCCCGGCGCCGGATGCCAGCTCTCATGGCCGGGGCAGCCGAAAAAGGCGCTGCCCGCCACCGGCTTGCCGATCGCTCCGTCGTCAATCAGCTTGCGTGCCGTCTGGTGGCCTCCGCCGAGGAAGGTGTCCGGGGCGCAGCCGACACGCAGGCCCTTCTGGGCCGCGAGCTCCATGACCTTGCGGGCCTCGACGGTGTTGATGCCGAGCGGCTTCTCGGAATGGACATGCTTGCCAGCGTTGAGGACCGCGAGGCTGACATCGGTATGGGCCAGCGGCACCGTGAGATTGACCACAATCTCGACATCGTCGCGCTTGAGCAACTGGTCGACGCGCAGGCCCGGCGCGCCGAATTCGGCGCCGCGCTTCTCGGCTGCGGCACTGCGCATATCCGCGACGGCCTTGAGCTCGACCATTGGGAAGTGCTTGAGCGCCTCCAGATATTTCGTGCTGATGTTGCCGCAGCCAATGATGCCTATCCCGACCTTGCGCATGCTCGTCTCCACAGATGTTGCCCGATGTCGGTTCGTTGAAACGGCGTCAGCCCTTGACCGCGCCGGCGGTAAGCCCCGCGACGATGTGCTTCTGCGCGAGGATGAAGAGCAGCACCGTCGGTAGCAAAGTGAGCGTGATGAACGCCAGGATCAGGTGCCATTCCGACGAGAATTCGCCCTGATAGATCATGATGCCGAGCGGCCAGGGATAAAGCTGCTCGGAGTTCAGCATCACCAGCGGCAGCAAATAGCTGTTCCAGCTATGGACGAAGGTGATGGTGCCGACCGTGGCGAGGATCGGCCGCGACAGCGGCAGGGTCACATGGCGGAAGAAGGCGAAATAGCTGCAGCCGTCGACCAGCGCCGCCTCCAGCAATTCATGCGGCAGGTCCTTAAAGAAGCGCCGCAGGAGCAAGATGCTCATGGCGAGGCCGAATGCGACCTGCGGCAGGATCACGCCGAAGTAATTATCCAGCAGGCCGAGATCGCGGACCTTGATGAACAGCGGCAGGATCGCCGTCGCGGCCGGAAACAGCAGCCCCATGGTGAGATAGCTCAGCAGCATCGAGGAGCCGAAGAAGCGGATATGGGCGAAGGCGAAGGCCGCCATCGAGGCCACGATCAGCGTCAGCAGAACGGTGAAGCCCGAAATCACGAACGAGTTCCACAGCATCTGCCAGTAGCGGCCGGAGAATAGGATGCCGGTGTAGTTCTGCC
>NZ_JBFUIF010000057.1:0-17976 GCF_056402015.1 Allobosea sp. P4_C6 | reverse complement strand
GGTCGGACTTCAGCCCGCCAAACTCCTTGCGCCAGCGATAATACGTGAACGCCGTCACGCTGATGGCCCGGATCGCCTCCGCGACCGGGCGCCCCTGGGACAACAGCACGTCGACCTGCCGCAGCTTCGCGACGATCTCTTCAGGCTTGTGCTTCTTCTGCGGCATCGCGGGCATCCTCCAAAGGCTCAAAAAGCCTACTTCAGGGAGGGCCACTTTTCAGGGGGCAGGCCAGTCTATCGCCCTGTGGCGAGCAAAAGTTTGGCCTCGGAACGATATCCATTGGCGAGGCAGTCAGACATTCTCGATAGACTGACGCGATCCGCTTTCTGGAAGGGCAAGTTCCGAGTGCGTGCTCGATTCTGCTCGCAATCGTACCGGCCCGAAGGAGGCTCTCCCAATGGGATGCCCCGTTTCCGTCAGCCGCGTGCCCGAGCAGATTGCGCCAAGCTAGCCAGCAGTGCATGCGTTTCCCGATCGGCCGAGGGCGGAAAGATAACCCGGATCGTCGATGAGGGCGTCTTCCGCCCGTACGATGCAGCGACGATACTGACGAGGCGGCTGGTATCCAACGGCGCATGAAAGGCAGCTTCGTTTAGATACAGCTGCCTAACCGCTGCGATGATTGCTGCGGCAACGGCGAGGTCCGCTTCGATGCATTCCTAGGTGTCGGCAACACGGATTTCGATGGCATGGCGGTCGAACCGTGGAAGAAGAAAAGCTGGACTCCCAATTCCTCTTCCAAGTGTTGGATATGGCGTGTGAGGGCGGGTTGGGCGATCTCAGCGCTTCGGAAGCCTTGCGGAAGCTCCCGAGTTCAGCGATGCGGATGAAATAGCCGAGCTGTCTCTGGTCCTGCCGCCCCCGGCTGGCACGGGTCTGTATCGGCCGCCTCCCAGTCATCCGAGACGATCGCCTGTGGTCAAGCGCCGCGAGGGGCGGTCACGCCGTCCATATCTGGCTATTCGAGGTCGAACGGACGTGATTGACGAGGAATTCGTTGAACACCCGGATCTTGGCAGGCAGGTGGTCGCGGTTCTGATAAGCGATGTTCATCGTCAGCATCGGGAGTTGCCAGTCGAGCAGCACAGGCACCAGGCGGCTTGCCGCGATGTCCTCCTGCACGATGTAGAGCGGCTGGATGAGGATACCGAGGCCGGCGATGGCCGCCTGGCGGATCACCTGCCCGTCATTGCAGTCCAGGGCTGCGCTGATCCGGACGACCCGCTCCGTATCCCCCCTGGTCAGGCGTAGCGAAAACGGATCGGCGGCGAGGTTGTAAACCAGCATCTCGTGCTGAGCGAGGTCGGCGGGCGCCTTGGGCCAGCCGCGTTCTTGCAGATAGGCCGGGGAAGCCGCCAGCACGCGCCGCATCCGCCCCAGCCGCCGCACGATGATGTTCGTATCGGGTTCGTGCAGCCGCGTGCGGATGGCGACGTCGATCCCGGCCTCGATGAAATCGAGATAGCGGTTGGCGACGGCGATATGGATGCTGAGCTTGGGATAGAGCGTGCGGAAGGCCGGCAGCATCGGCGCCAGATAAATCGTCGCGAAAGAGAGCGAGCTGGTGACCCGCAGCACTCCCTGTGGCGCAAGCGTATGGGCGTTTACGGCGTCTTCGGCCTCGGCGAATTCACCAAGCAGTGCGCTGCTACGCTGATAGAAGGCTTGGCCTGCCTCCGTCAGCCAAAGACGCCGCGTATTGCGTTCGACAAGCCGGGCGGCGAGACGCTCCTCCAGGGCGGCCAGGTGCCGGCTGGCGGCCGCGTTCGACATGCCCAGCGCTTCCGCCGCCCGTGAAAGGCTGCGCATCTCCGCCGTCTTTACGAAAACCTCGATCTGCGTGAGCCGATCCATATTTCCGCTTTCCGTAAAAGAGACTTCCTGGAAGTCGTCTTTATTTCCGCGTTCCGCAAGCCTTAATTGGTTGCAACAAGAACGATCCTGGGTCGAGGAAACACTCATGTCCGGTCCGATCCGCCACATCGTAATGTGGCGCTTGCGCGGTGACACTCCGCAGGAGCGCGCCGCGGCGCGCGCCAAGGTGAAGTCCGCCTTCGAGGGACTCCGGGGTCTGATCGACGGCCTCAGCCACATCGAGATCGGCGTCGACTTCAGCGATGTCGACTATGCCTGCGATGTCGTGCTGGTCAGCGAATTCACCGATCGCGCCGCGCTGGAAGCCTATGCCACCCATCCCGAGCACCTGCGGGTGCGGCAGGAACTTGCCGATCTGAGGATCGCGCGCTTCCAGGTCGACTATCACGCCGGCGAGGAGCCGCCTGCCCTCGCCGGGAGCCAGCCGCACCGTCGCCGCGAAGTCGTTGCCGGCGAATGAGCTGGCAAGACCCACCGCAATCCTGATCCACAAGGAGAGGCCGATGATCGAGACCTTCACTTATGAGGCTCTCCCTTCGCGGGTCCGCTTCGGGCGTGGCACGATCAGCGACGTCGCGGCGGAAGTCGAGCGGCTTGGCCGGCGGGCTCTGGTGCTGACGACGCCGCAGCAGGTCGGCGCGGGCCAGCGCCTCGGCGCTCTGCTCGGCCCAGCCCTCGCCGGCTATTTCACAGAGGCAACCATGCACACGCCGGTCGAGGTGACCGAGCGGGCGCTCGTCACCCTGCGCGAAACCGGGGCCGATTGCGTCGTGGCGCTGGGTGGCGGCTCCACCACCGGCCTCGGCAAGGCTCTGGCACTGCGCACCGGAGTGGCGCAGGTCGTCATCCCGACGACCTATGCGGGTTCTGAAATGACGCCGATCCTCGGCCAGACGGAAGCCGGCCGGAAGACGACGATCCGCTCGCTCGATGTGCTGCCGGAAACGGTGATCTACGACGTCGATCTGACGGTCAGCCTGCCGCCGCTGCTCTCGGCAACCTCGGGCATCAACGCCATGGCCCACGCGGTCGAGGCGCTCTATGCGAGGGATCGCAATCCGATCATCTCCCTAATGGCGGAGGACGGCATCCGCACGCTGTCCTCCGCCCTGCCGATCCTCGTCCATGAGCCGGGGAACCTGGAGGCGCGCACCAACGCACTCTACGGGGCTTGGCTCTGCGGCTGCTGCCTTGGTGCGGTCGGGATGGCGCTGCATCATAAGCTCTGCCACACGCTCGGCGGCAGCTTCGACCTGCCCCATGCCGAGACGCATACGGTCATCCTGCCGCATGCCGTCGCCTACAACGCCGCGGCCGCGCCGGAGGCGATGGCCGCGATCTGCCGGGCGCTCGGCGCGCCCGACGCGGCGCAGGGCCTGTTCGATCTGGTGCGCGCGCTCGGCGTGCCGCTCTCGCTGGCCGAACTCGGCATGCCGGAAAGCGGCATCGAGACGGCGGCGGATATCGCGGTCGAGAACCCCTACTGGAATCCGCGCCCGATCACGCGCGACGGCATCCGCGACCTGCTCGCCAATGCCTACGCCGGCGAGCGGCCACGCGCCGCTATCGTCGAAGACGAGGCGGCTTGAGCCATGGCTCGCCGCATCCTCCTCTCGGGCGCCACCATCCTGTCGATGGATCCGGCCGTGGGCGACCTGCCTCGCGGCGACATCCTTATCGCGGACAGCAAGATCGCCGCCATCGCGCCGCGCATCGAGGCCGGGGATGCCAAGCGTCTCGACGTGGCCGGGCGGATCGCCGTGCCGGGCTTCGTCAACGCCCATATGCATAGCTGGCAGACGGGCCTGCGCGGGCTCGCGGCCGACTGGACGCTGCTCGAATATTTCCGCTGGGTCCATGCCGGTCTCGCCACGCTGTTCAGGCCGGAGGACATCGGCATCGCGACCCTGATGGGCGCGCTCGGCCAGATCGATGCCGGCACCACGACGCTGGTCGACTGGTGCCACAACAATCCCACGCCCGAACATACCGATGCCGCCGTCGAGGCGCTGGCCGAGAGCGGCATCCGCGCCGCCTTCTTCCACGGCTCGCCCAAGCCCGATCCGAACCCCGGCGAACCGCATTTCTCCGAGGTGCCGCACCCGCGCGCCGAAATCGAGCGCCTGCGGCGCGGCCGCTTCGCCAGCGATGACGGCTTGCTGACGCTCGGCCTCGCCATCCTCGGCCCCCACTATGCGACGCTGGAKGTAGCCCGCGCCGACTTCCGCCTCGCGCGCGAATTCGGCCTCGTCGCCTCGATGCATCAGGGCGGCGGCGAAGCCAAGACGCCAGGCGGATGGGAAAAGCTGATCGCCGAGGAACTGGTTGGGCCGGGCATCAACATCGTGCATGGCAATGACCTCTCCGACGAGCTGTTCGGGCAACTGGTCGATCTCGGCGCCTCCTTCTCGGTCACGCCCGAGAACGAGATGACGCAGGGCCATGGCTTCCCGATCACCGGCCGGCTCCTCGCACGCGGCGTCGCGCCATCGCTCGGCGTCGATCTCGAATCCGTTCTCGCCGGCGACATGATCGGCGTCGCCCGCATCGCGCTCGGCATGCAGCGTGCGCTCGACAACGCCGAAAGCCGCCGCCGGACCAGCCCCATTCCGTCGACCTCGACAATTCGCGTGCGGCAGGCGCTCTCCTGGATCACCATCGAGGGCGCGAAGATGCTGGGCCTCGATCACCGCATCGGCTCGCTTGCGCCCGGCAAGCAGGCCGACATCACCCTGATCGACGCACGGGCGCTGCATCTGCAGCCGGTGCACGATCCCGCCGCCACCGTCATCATGCAGGCTGGACGCGGCGACATCGAAGCCGTGTTGATCGCAGGACGTTTTGCGAAACGGGACGGCCGGCTGCTAGCCGATGGACTGAACGAGAAGCTCGAACGCCTTGCTGCTGCCGGCACAAGAATCGTCGAGGAGCTTCGCCGCTCGCAGCGAGCAGCTTGAGGACAACAGAATGATGGACACACAAACCATCGGCTGGATCGGGCTCGGTAAGATGGGGCTGCCCATCGCCACCCGCCTCGCGGCAGCCGGACATGCCGTCGCAGGCTTTGATCGCGACCAGCAGCGCATCGCCGAGGCCTCGCGTGGCGGAGTCACGCCTGCCACAACGCTTGCCGACGCAGCCGGACGAGACATCGTCTTCACCTCACTGCCGGACGACAAGGTGCTCGCCGCCGTCACTCTCTCAGGCGGGCTCTTCGATGCCATGCGCAAGGGCGCGATCCTGGTTGAAACCTCGACCGTCAGTCCCGCTATCTCGGCCGAGGTCGCGCTGGCAGCCGCGCAGCGCGGCATCGCCTATCTGCGTGCGCCGGTCTCCGGTAACGCCGCTATCGCCCATACCGGCAATCTGACCTGCTTCGTATCGGGACCGCGCGCGGCTTTCGACGCCTTCTTGCCGATCGCGCAGGACTTCACTCGCGCCCAGAAATATCTCGGCGAGGCTGAGGAGGCACGCTTCGCCAAGCTCGCCGTCAACCTGATGATCGCGGTTTCCGCCGCGATGATGGGTGAGAGCATCGTGCTTGCCCGCAAGGGCAATCTCGCGTGGCAGGATATTCTCGACGTGCTGACCAACAGCGCGGTCGGCTCGCCCATGGTGCATTACAAGGCCAAGAGCCTGGAGACGCGCGATTTCGCCCCGACCTTCTCATGCCGGCAGATGGCGAAGGATCTCGACCTGATCATCGGCGCCGGCCATGCCGCCGAGATGGCGCTGCCCCTGGCGACACTAACGCGCGAAACCTACGGCGCCCTGATCGGACGCGGCGAGGGCGAGGCCGATTTCATCTCGACCGTGCGCCTTGCCGAATGGCTCGCCGGGCTTGGCGAGCCCGGTCTCGACACCAACGCAGGGAGGCTCGGATGAGGAACTTCGACCAGAACAGTATCACCCAGGCGGTACTGGAGCGCGTTGCCGGCGCGCCGGATGCCCGCACCAAGCAGATCAGCGAAGCACTCGTCCGCCACCTGCACGATTTCATTCGCGAGGTCCGCCCAACGCAGGAGGAATGGGCCAAGGGCATCGCCTTCCTGACCGATACCGGCCAGATGTGCACCGGCACGCGGCAGGAGTTCATCCTGCTCTCCGACACGCTCGGCGTTTCCATGCTGGTCGACGCGATCAATCACGACCATCAAGGCGCCGTCACCGAGAGCACCGTGCTCGGCCCCTTCTATGTCGAGGGCCCGCCGGAAGCGGCGCTAGGCAGCGACATCTCCGGCGAGCTGCCGGGTGAGCCGATGTATGTCTCCGGCACTGTCGCCGCGGCGGATGGCAGCCCGCTCGCGGGAGCAATCGTCGATGTCTGGCATTCCGACGAGGACGGCTATTACGATGTGCAGCATTCAGACGACGGGGTCGATCTCGTCGCCCGGGCGCGCTTCCGCACCGATGCGCAGGGCCGCTTCCACTTCTGGTCGATAAAGCCCGCCGCCTATCCGATCCCGCATGACGGCCCGGTCGGCAAGATGCTGGAGGCGCAAGGCCGCCATCCCTGGCGGCCGGCGCATGTCCATTTCATGATCGCGGCGCCGGGCCACGAGAAGCTCGTCACCCATGTCTTCGTCTCCGGCGACCAGTATCTCGATTCCGATGCCGTCTTCGGTGTGAAGGATTCGCTGATCAGCGATTTCACCGAGCAGCCGGCGGGCACCGCTCCGGACGGCCGGGCACTCGACGGACCGTGGTGCCGCCTGACCTACGACTTCCAGCTCAACCCCGCATTCTAGGCAACCGCCTGCGCCACCGGGGAACGCCACCGACAATCGCATCCAGAGAGCCCGGTCAGCGGGCCAACGCGAAGGGAGAAACCATGTTGACCAGACCCTCATCCAACGAGGGAGCCGTGGAGACGGCGCTGGCGCGGCTGACCGAAACGCTCGGCCCGCGCGTCAGCCGAGCTCCCGGCGTCCTAGCCGATCACGGCCGCAGCGAAGCCTATCACGCGCCCTCGCCTCCCGATCTCGTGGTGTTTCCGGAATCCACGGAGGAGGTGCGCAGCATAGTGACCCTCTGCCACGAGCTGCGGCTGCCGATCGTGCCGTTCGGCGCGGGCACTTCGCTTGAGGGCAACGCCTCAGCGCCCCAAGGCGGCGTCTGCATCGACATGTCCCGCATGGACAAGGTTCTGTCGGCGAGCCCCGAGGACATGGATGTACGCGTCCAACCCGGCATTACCCGCAAGCAGCTCAATGCGCAGTTGCGCGACACCGGCCTTTTCTTCCCGATCGACCCCGGCGCCGACGCCTCGATCGGAGGCATGGCCTCGACGCGCGCCTCCGGCACGATGGCAGTGCGCTACGGCACCATGAAGGACAATGTGTTGGCGCTCGAGGCAGTGCTCGCCGATGGCCGCGTGATCCGCACGGCCCGGCGCGCCCGCAAATCCGCGGCCGGCTACGACATGACCCGCCTGCTCGTCGGCGCGGAAGGAACGCTCGGCGTCATCACCGAGGTGACGCTGAAGCTGCATCCGCAGCCGGAAGCGATCTCCTCGGCCGTCTGCGCCTTTCCCGATCTCAAAGCCGCGGTCGACACCGCGATCGCTGTCATCCAATCGGGCGTTCCGGTGGCGCGGATCGAGCTTCTCGACGCGGTGATGATGCGCGGCATGAACCTGCACGCAAAACTCGGCCTGCCGGAAGAGCCGCATCTCTTCTTCGAGTTCCACGGCTCGAAGAATTACGTCGCCGAGCAGGCCGAGACGGCGCAGGCGCTGGCCGGCGAGTTCGGCGGGCAGGGTTTTGCCTGGGCGACCTCGCCGGAAGAGCGCAGCCGCCTCTGGCACGCCCGCGACAACACGCTCTATGCCGGGCTCGCCCTGCGGCCCGGCGCGCGCGCCCTGGTCACAGACGTCTGCGTGCCGATCTCGCGCCTGGCCGAATGTCTCGTCGCGACGGCCGCCGACATCGCGGAGAGCGGCCTCGTCGCCCCGGTCGTCGGCCATGTCGGCGACGGCAATTTCCATCTTCTCGTCCTGCACGACCCCGACAGTGCCGAGGACCTCGCGCGGGTGAAGGCGTTCAACGGGCGCCTCGTCAGGCGGGCGATCGCGCTGGACGGCACCTGCACCGGCGAGCACGGCATCGGCCTCGGCAAGATGGATTTCCTCGAGCTGGAACTGGGCGACGCCGTCGATGCGATGCGCCTCGTGAAGCAGGCGCTCGACCCGCTCGGGATCATGAACCCCGGCAAGATCTTCCGCTCCTCGCCGCGGATGGGAGGCGCAGCATGAACGCGATGACCGCGGCCAAGCCCCGCATCGAAGCGGAACTCCCACCGCCCCGCGCGGCCGAGGGCAAGCCTCTCCTCGAGCTCAAGGGCATCTGCAAGAGCTTTCCCGGTGTGAAGGCGCTCGACGACGTTTCCTTCACCGTCTGGCCGGGCGAGGTCCACATGCTGCTCGGCGAGAACGGCGCCGGCAAATCCTCGCTGATGAAGGTGCTGTGCGGCGCCTACCAGGCCGATGCCGGCACGTATTTCCACAAGGGCGAGACCGTCGAGATCCGCACCCCGGCGGATGCCCGCAAGCTCGGCATCGCCGTGATCTTCCAAGAATTCTCGCTCGTCCCATATCTCGACGTCGCGCAGAACATCTTCCTTGGCCGCGAATTTCCCTCGCGCATGCCCGGTCTCGTCGACCGCCGGCGGCTCTATCGCGAGGCGCAGGCCGTGCTCGACCTGATCGGGCTCGACGTCGATCCGAGGACCAAGGTCCACACGCTCGGCGTCGCGCAGCAGCAGATGGTCGAGATCGGGAAGGCGCTTTCGCAGAATGCGCGCATCCTCGTCATGGACGAGCCGACCGCCGCGCTCTCCGACCGCGAGACGGAACGTCTCTTCGCGGTGATGCGCCAGCTTCAGGCCAAGGGCGTCGCCATCGTCTACATCTCGCACCGCATGGCGGAGGTGTTCGCGCTCGGCGACCGCATCACCGTGCTGCGCGACGGCAAGCTCGCCGGCCGGGCGCAGCCGGGCGAGACCACGCCGGACGAGCTCGTGCGGATGATGGTCGGCCGCAATGTCGATATGAGCTATCCGCGCAACTTCGCGGAGAAGCCGGGCGAGATCGCTCTGGAGGTCAGGGGCCTCAGCGCCAAGAACGGCATCCGCGACATCGATCTGACCGTGCGCGCCGGTGAGATCGTCGGGCTGTGCGGCCTCGTCGGCTCCGGCCGGACCGAGGTCGCGCGCGCCATCTTCGGCGCCGACGAGATCACGGCCGGCGAAGTGCGGGTCTTCGGCCAGGCCAAGCGCGGTGGACCGGACGTCTCCGCCTTCGCCGGTGTCGGCCTCATCCCGGAAAGCCGCAAGACGGAGGGGCTCGCACTGATCCGCACGGTCAGCGACAATCTCGCCGCCGCAGGCCTGCCGAAGCTGTTCCCGCACAAGCTATTCTCGCCCGCCCGCGCCCGCCGCTCGGCCGAGGAGCTGATCAAGCGGCTGCGTATCGCGACGCCCTCGCCCAGCCAGAGCGTCGGGGTGCTCTCCGGCGGCAATCAGCAGAAGGTGGTGATCGGCAAATGGCTCGCGGCTGACACGCGGCTGTTCATCTTCGACGAGCCGACGCGGGGCATCGATGTCGGCGCCAAGTCCGAGATCTTCGCGCTGATCGACCAACTCGTCGCGGATGGTGCGGCAGTACTGATGATCTCTTCCGAGCAGGCCGAGATCGTCCATGTCTGCGACCGGGCCTATGTCATGCGCGGCAAGCGCATCGTCGGCGAACTCTCCCGCTCCGAACTCTCCGAAGAGAACATCGTCAGAATGGGGATGCACGATGAGTGATCAGGCCGTCTCCTCTCCGTCCCCGCGCGTCCCGGCAGTGCCGGGCGTGGCGGTCGCACTCGCCGGGCTTTCGCTGTTCTTCGCCGTGGCGAGCCCTGGCTTCCTCAGCGCCGGAAACCTCTCCAACGTGCTGGTGCAGTCGGTCATCCTGCTGCTGCTGGCCCTGCCGATGACGCTGATCATCATGACCGAGGGGCTCGACCTCTCGATGGGTGCGGTGTTGACGCTGGCCTCGCTGGTGCTGGCGCTGATCGTGGTCTCGACGCAATCGCTCGTGCTGGCGCTGCTGGGCGCACTCGGCGTCGGGCTCGTCTTCGGGCTCGTCAATGGTTGGCTGATTGCGGGCTTGTCGATCCCGCCCTTCGTCGCCACGCTCGGCACGCTGGGCGCCGCACAGGGGCTCGCCCTCGTCGTCAGCGACGGCCAGAGCGTCGTCGGCATCCCGCGCTTCGTGCGGCTGATCTATTCCGGCACCACGTTCGGCATCCCGACCCCGATCCTGATCGGTGCGGGCTTCTACGCCCTCTTCCACATCCTGCTCTACCATACCCGCTTCGGCACCTATGTCTGCGCGCTCGGCGGCAATCGCGATGCGCTGACGCTCGCCGGAGTGGCCTGGAAGCGCCTGCTCGTAGCCGTCTACATGCTCGGCGGCGCAATGGCGGGGGTCGCGGCCCTGCTGATGACCGCGCGCATCAATGCCGGCCACCCGACAGCTGCTATCGGCATGGAGTTCGACGCCATCGCCGCCGTGGCGCTCGGCGGCACCTCCTTCGACAAGGGCAATGGCTGGCTCTTCGGCACGCTGCTCGGCGTGCTGACGGTCGGCGTGCTGCGCAACGGCCTCAACCTGATGGCCGTGCCCTCCTCCGTCCAGGTCGCCTGCATCGGCGCCCTCGTCATCGCCGCCCTTCTCATCGACAGCCTGCGGAGCCCCCGGTCATGAGCATCGCCAGCGACGCCTCCGCCCGTCCGTCCGGCTTCCATGTCTCTCGTGAGGTGCAACAGCTTGTCTACCGGCTGCTGGCGGTCGCGCTGTTGTGCGCTGCATTGAGCTTCGCGACGGAGGCCTTCCTCACCGCCAACAACATCCTCAACGTGCTCAGGCAGGCGAGCCTGTTGTTCTTCCTGGCCTCCGGGCTGACGCTGGTGATCCTGACGGGCGGTCTCGATCTCTCGGTCGGCGCCAATATCGGCCTCTCCGCCTGCTTTGCCGCGACCGTGATCAAGGCGACCGGCTCGCCCGCGCTCGGGACGTTGGCGGGGCTCGCCACCGGACTCGCCATCGGCATCTGCAACGGGCTGATGGTGGCGAAGCTGCGCATCCCGTCCTTCATCGCCACCTACGGCATGCTCTGGGTGTTGCACGGCATCACCTATTACTACATGGCCGGCGAGACCATTCACGGCTTCCCACCCGGCTTCCGCCAGATCGGCTCCGGCTATTTCCTCGGCGTGCCGATCCCGGTCTATCTGATGGTGGTCTTCCTCCTGGCGGGCACGATCTTCGCCCAGCGCACGATCTGGGGGCAGCAGATCTACGCGATCGGCGCCAACCCGGTCGCCGCGCGCCTCACCGGCATTCCGGTCGATCGCCGCCTGATCCTGGTCTACGCCTTTTCCGGCGCCATGGCCGGCGTGGCCTCGATCGTCTTCCTCGCCCGGCTGAACTCGGCCGAGGGCGACATCGGCGAGGCCATGACTCTGCCGGCGATCGCCGCCGCGCTGATCGGCGGCGCTTCGCTGTTCGGCGGCGTCGGCAGCGTGTTCGGCACCTTCATCGGCGCGCTCATCCTGACGCTGGTGCTGAACGGCATGAACCTGCTCGCCGTCAACGCCAACTGGCAGCCCCTGGTTACCGGGCTGATCGTCATCCTTGCCGTCTGGCTCGACATGCAAGGCCGCCGCCGCGCGTAAAAAACCAACCAAGAGAAACCCAAGGGAGGGAACCCATGTCCAAGTCGAAACTTCTCGTTGCAGCACTGCCCGCCATCCTGATGTCGACCGCGGCGCTCGCCGCCGGCGAAACCATCGCGGTCTTCACCAAGAACCAGACCAACCCCTATTTCCAGACTGTGCGGGTGGGCGCCGAGGTCGCTGCGAAATCGCTCGGCGCCAAGGTGGTGCATTACATCCCGACCAAGCCGGACTCGATCCCAGAGCAACTCAGCCAGGTCGAGGACGTGATCGTCAAGAAGCCGAGCGCCATCGTCTTCGTGCCGGTCGACTACAAGGCGATGGTGCCTGGTGTCGAGCAGATCAACGACGCCAAGATCCCGATCGTCAACGTCACCGACCGCAGCGCCGGCGGCAAGTTCCTCGCCTTCGTCGGTGCTGACGACTACAGCCTCGGCCTCGAAACCGGGCGCTACCTGCTGAAGGCGATGGGCGGAAAGGGCAATGTCGTCATCCTCGAAGGCGTCAAGGGCTCGCTGACCAATATCGACCGGGTGCGCGGCTTCAACGACGCGATCAAGGAGACGAAGGACGTCAAGCTGCTCGCCAGCCAGCCGGCCAACTACCAGCGCCTGCAGGGCCTGCAGGTGATGGAGAACCTGATGCAGTCCCATCCGCAGATCGACGGGGTGCTCGCCGCCAACGATGCGATGGCGATCGGCGCGATCGAGGCTCTCGACGGAGCCAACCGCAAGGCCAAGGTCGTCGGCATCAACGGCACGCAGGAGGCAGTCGACGCGATCAAATCCGGCAAGCTGCTGGCATCGGGCGACTATAACGGCTTCCTGCAGGGCTGCATCGGGACCATGGTCGCGATCCGGGCCTTGCGGAAGGAAGCCACCGTGACGGAAGTGGTGCTGAAGCCGACCGTGGTGAACGCCTCGAACTACCAGCCCTATGACTCGCCGCTGGAATCGCGAGCCTGCCCGAGCTGGAGCGATGCCGCCGCCATGGCCAGCAAATAGATCGGAACCTCACTCACCGCGGCGGCCGGCACGTCATCCGGCCGCCGATAGGAGCCTCGCCGCATGCTGTTCGTGATCCACGCCCTCGACAAACCCGGCGCGCTCGACGCCCGTCTCGCCAACTACGATGCGCACAAGGCGTTTCTCTCTAATAYCTCCGCACTGAACGTGAAAATCTCAATGTCCGGACCACTGGTCGCCGACGACGGTTCGACCATGATCGGCAGTCTTTTTGTGGTGGAAGCAGCGGATCGCGCAACGGTGGAACGCTTCAATGCAGCAGATCCGTTTCATAGCGCCGGCATCTGGGATCGCGTCTCGATCACCGGCTTCATCAGGCGCCAGGGCTAAGCTCGAAATCGGCCGGGGTCGTGTCCCGGTTGATGGAGGCGCGCCATGATTGACCAGACCGACCGAGCTCAACCGGAATTCGACTGAGGATAAGGCTGTGTCTGTACGCTATTATGCGGCCCATCCAGGAGCGACGCGGTTCAGGGCGCGCCGCTCCGCCTATGCATAATTCCTAAACGGCGGGGCAAAATGAAACGATACCGCCGCCAGAGAATTTCGACCAGCGAACGGATTTGCCGAGATTCTGACGGAATCCAAAGCGCCGCACTAACGAAACGCGAAGCTGCTGGCGGCAGTCCACTTGTCAACGAATAAGGCGCTGCAAAAACAGCGCCTTATTGCCAATGCTTTACAGATTACGGCAGGCGTTCGCTAGAACGGGATGTCGTCGTCGAGATGGCTCGACGAGGAGCGCCCGCCGCCACCGCCGCCGCCCGACATGGCCGGCTGACGCGCGCCGCCGCCACTGCTACCGCTGCCCATCGCGCTGGACCGGCCGAAGGAGCTGCCGCCCGAACGCTCTTCCCCATAGCCGCTACCGCCGGCGCCCTCGCTGTACTCCTCGGAGCCGCCCTGGCGGCTGTCGAGGATGGTGAGCTCGCCGCGGAAGCGCTGCAGCACGATCTCGGTGGTGTATTTCTCGACGCCGGACTGGTCCTGCCATTTCCGGGTCTGGAGCTGGCCCTCGATGTAAACCTTGGAGCCCTTCTTCAGGTACTGCTCGGCCACCTTCGCCAAATTCTCGTTGAAGATCACGACCGAGTGCCACTCGGTGCGCTCCTTGCGCTCGCCGCTCTGCTTGTCGCGCCAGGTCTCGGAGGTGGCGATGCGCAGATTGACGACGGGTTCGCCGCTGCCGAGGCGGCGCACTTCGGGGTCCCGCCCCAAATTGCCGACGATGATGACCTTGTTGACGCTGCCAGCCATGAGAGGCTCCATTTCCTGCGCACTAAACACACGACCGGCCGAACGACCGGGAGCCGAACCCTATCGGCCCACAAATACATTATCAACGATGTTCCTGTTTTGTTCAAGATCTCAAGGTGAGGTTTTCCCCCGCTGATTGGGTGACGCCCGGCTGATCGAAAAGCGGACGGATTCCGATCACGGCCGCTCTGTCTCCGATGGGGGCGGCGCACCGAGGACGGCCTGCGCCATCCGGTCCAGCAACACCGCAAGCAGCACGATGGCGAGCCCGCCGACGAAGCCGAGCCCGGGATCGGCCCGCTGCAGCCCGAGCAGGACGATCTCGCCGAGCCCCTTGGCGCCGATCATCGAGGCGACGACGACCATCGCCAGCGCCATCATGATCGCCTGGTTAAGCCCCTGCAGGATGGTGGGCCGGGCCAGCGGCAGTTCGACTAGCCAGAACGCCTGCCGTGGCCGCAAACCCAGTGCGCGCGAGGCTTCGACGATGCCCGTATCGACACCGCGCAGGCCGAGTTCCGTCAGCCTTGCGAAAGGCGGCAGCGCATAGATTAGCGTCGCCACCAGAGCCGGCGCCCGGCCGAGCCCGAGCACCATCGCCACCGGGATCAGATAGACGAAGCTCGGGATCGTCTGCATCAGGTCGTAGAGCGGCGTGAGCGCACCGCCGAGACGCGGCAGCCGCGCCGCCGCCACGCCGAGCGGCAATCCGAGCAGAATCACGAACAGCACGGCGACGACGACCAAAGCGAGCGACTGCATCGCCTCGTTCCAGACACCCAGCCCGGACAGCGCCGCAGGCAGCGCGGCCATCGCGAGCACGAAGCCGATGCGCCTGCTGGCCAGCCAGGCGCCCGCCGCGACGACGAGGATGAAAGCCGGCACCGGGACGAGCAAAAGGCCCGTCTCGACCCATCGGACAGGCGCGGTCAACCAGGCGCCGAGGCCGTCGAGCCTGTCGCCATAGCCGGTGACGACGGCGTCCACGGCGCGATTGACGAAGCCCTGCAGCGCCTTGCCGAATTCCGGGACGAAACCGGCCGTCACAGGCTGGAAGCGACCTTCGTGGCGATGTGCCCCGGCAGCCATTTGCGCCAGATGTCCGGCTGCGTCTTGAGGAAGACGAGCGCCTGCTGCTCGGGCGTCACGCCCTTCTCGCGGGCTTCGGCCAGCATCTTCGAGGTCATGTCGCTGGTCGTGCCGTAGCTCTTGAAGAAAGTGGCGAGCTGCGGCGCCTTTTTGGCGAGGTCGATATTGGCGCCGATGACGACCTTGCTGGTCGGATAGGCCGTGGCGCGCTTGGGGTTGTCGCTCGCCTTGAGCTCGGCCCAGACGGCCGGATCGAAGGGCGCCTCCTCCAGCTTGACGAGATCATAGGCGCCCAGCAGCCAGCTCGGCCCCCAATAATAGAACAGGACCGGCCGCTTGCGCTTCAGCGAGGCCTCGATGGCGGCGACCAGCGCCTCGCTCGAACCGCCGCGCGTATTGCTGAAGTCCTCTGCCAGCCCGTAGACCGCGAGCTTCTTTGTGTTGATGCCCTCGCAGACCCAGCCGGCGACGCAGTTGTAGAAACGGCCCTTGCCCGGCTCCTCCGGGTCGGCGAACAGCGCCTTGTAGCGCTTGAGGTCTTCGACCGTTTTGAGATCGGAAGCCTTGGCATCGGGCCCGGACACCAGATAGCGCGGCACGAACCAGCCTTCGCTTGCGTCCGGGAATGCCGTGCCGAGCGGCTCGACCTTGCCGGCCTCGGCAGCCTTCACCCAGGCCTCGACCGGGTTCGCCATCCAGATTTCCATGACGATGTCGACATCGCCGCGCGCGACGCCGTTGACCAGCGGAGCGATGGCGCCGGGAATGCGCTCGACCTTGCAGCCGAAGCCGCGCTCGGCGATCGCGCTTGCGACGGCGGTGTGGAAGGCAGCGGAATCATAGTCGAGCCCCGCCATCTTCAACGGCCTGTCGAGTTCGCAGGCCATGGCCGGGGCGCTCAGCGCAAGACCGAGGGCAAGGGAGGCGACTCCAAGAAGGGATTTCATCGTCATCGCTCCCCGATCAAAAATGCTCACAAAGACCATGGGCAGGATCGTTAATACGGCCCGCTCTGTAACGCCGGACCGGGCCAATTGATCCATGCAGCGGCCTCTCGTTCGGGGAGCATCGCTCAATCAGCGCGGCGTGGCCACATCCAGTCCTGCCAGCATCCGTCAGGACCGAAACACGGAAGCATCTGCCGAGAACAAGCGCAGGAGCCATGGGATTGGTCGACAGGAATTCAGCCCCTCGTGCCTTCCCTGTTTCGATCGGCGTAGCGACCATCCGGGCGTCATTGGCACGACCGGGGCAGGATCATCGCAAGAAGCCGTGACTTCGCGCCAGCATCGCGGCAGGATCGGCTCTCGAAAGAGGGCCTCCGAATGAAGATGCTTTTCGTGGCCGCGTGCGGTCTTCTGCTAACGGGATGCGCTGCCGTCGGCAGCTTGTCCGAGCCTACGCGCATTGATCCGATGCAAAGCGATGGACAGAGCTATGTGCAGGGACCGGCAGGGAGCTACGAGCCGCCGCCTGCCGAAGAGCGACTGACGACCTCATGCAAGATGAAGGGCAAAGGCGTGCAGTGCTTTTGAGCGAACTGAACTCGTCCGTTCTGGCGACGAAGAGCGTTCCCGGCTCTCCATGACGGGATGAGGAACCGCGGCCGCCGCAGTTGACCGGGCGGTACTGCCGAATGTCGCATTCCACCCGTTGCGGACACTCGGGACGTCTGCTTTGCGGCCGTTCGGCGTACCCATCGTTCTGGACGCCACAATGAGGCTGATGCACGCCGGCGCCGATGAGGGAGTAACGCTTTCCTTCACACGGCAGGAGGCTCAGGTTCGGCGATAGCCCATTTTTTGGGGAACGGTTTGCCGCAGTCATGGCTGCTCTTGCATGAACCGATTTGGGCATGGCCGCGACAACACCGCAGGGGGTTCGAACGCGGAGGTGGCCGTCAGATGACTCTGAAGCAACAGGTTGTTCGCATATTGCGCGGTCCTACGGCGACCCGCATCCGTTTCACCTTTCCCCCCGGGGGCAGGACCATCGCGATTTCGCCCGGCACGTTTCACTACGTCGCGCGGGCGCTGGAGAACGGCCGAGCAAGGGTGTCACCCCCGGCGGCGATGGTTGCCGGAGCGGCCGCCCAATATACCGGCTTCAGCGGCGGTGCCGTGCCGGCGAACACGATGGAGGTGCCGCGCATTCTCGGTCGCATCGAGGAGGGCCATATCCTGCACGAGTCCCTTCATTGCGCTTATGATCTGCTCGGCACCAACATCGCCGCCGCCGATGACGAGGCATCGTGTTATGTCGTCTCCGCCCTGGCGTTCCTGATGACCGGTGTGCGCCCGCCTCGCTGGAGCAACGAACCCTTCGTCTCCGCCGGTCGGGTGGCGAGAGGTCTGCTTGCCCGATATCAGCGCGGGGATCGAGGCGCGCATCCCGTCGACCCGACAAACTGGCAGGTCTTGCGCGCCGTCCTGATGACGCACCCTCTCTACATGTTCCCTTGGAGTGGTACCAACAACTGGACTCTCGGCCCGGTACCTACCGGCGGCAGCTACACCCACGACGGCTGACCGACCGTCCACCGCATTTTGCTCTACGGGCGTCGGAGGCTGTCGTACTTCTCCCGCGTCTACGTTCGCTCGCTGGAGTATGGGGAACAGATCAACGGAGTTCCATCCCGCGGCGCCGGTGACGTTGCGCAGGATCCGCCGTCCCCAAGTCGTGAGTTCGATCCAACATCGACCTGGATCGCTACGGCGACCTTGCACGCGATGGCAGTAAATGTTCGGTGTCCGCTTCCGACGGTGGTCTCAATCGGTAATCGCAACACGCTACTTTTCCTTTGGAGATGGAGCGTGGGTGATGAAGCAGCGGCGGCGGATCTACTATTCGGCGGCCCAGCGGGCTGAGATCTGGGATCGCTGGAAGGCCGGCGAGTCGATGAGTTCGATTGGGCGGCGGTTCGATCGGGAGTCCTCTTCGGTGTTCTCGGTGCTTTCGCCGACGGGCGGCATTCGGCCTCCAGACCGGCGGCGGGCGCCGCGGGCG
>NZ_JBFUIF010000056.1:0-19957 GCF_056402015.1 Allobosea sp. P4_C6 | reverse complement strand
GACCGGCTCGTCGGCGATCACGAAGCCCGGCCGGCGCACGATGGCACGCGCGATCGCGATGCGCTGGCGCWGGCCGCCGGGGTTCACGAAGTCGTACTTCGCCAGCATCCAGTTGTTGGCCGCTTCGCAGGCGTTCTGGACGATGGCCTGATAGTGCTTCGGCAGCTTGGCCCAGGCATCCTTGCCGATGATCAGGTGCAGCATTGCGCCGCCCTCCCACCAGCCGGGGTAGTAGTAGTATTTCGCGACGCGGATGAAGCCGAGCTTCTCGTCGTCATAGGGGCCGACGAACTCGGCCGCGTCGATCGTGCCGCGCTCCAGCGCCGGATAGACGTCGCCGGGCGCGATCTGCGTCGGCACCACGCCGAGCTTGGCGAGAACCGCGCCGCCCATGCCGCCGATGCGGAACTTCAGCCCCTTGAGGTCGTCGAGACCAGTGAGTTCCTTGCGGAAGAAGCCGCCCATCTGGCAGCCGGAATTGCCGCAGGGGATCGAATAGGCATTGAAGCGGTCGAGCACGCCGTTCACGATCTGCTCGCCGCCGCCGAAATACCACCAGCTATGCTGCTGGCGGGCGTTGAGGCCGAAGGGGATGCCGGTGCCGAGCCCGAGCGTCGGGTCCTTGCCGATGTAGAAATAGGTGGGGGAATGCGCGCATTCGACCGTGCCGGAGGAGACGGCATCGAGCGCCTGCAGGCCGGGCACGATCTCGCCGGGTGCGAAGACCTGGATGTCGAACTTGCCGTCGGTCGCCTCGGATACGTATTTCGAGAACTGCTGCGCTGTGCCGAAGATCGTGTCGAGCGACTTCGGGAAGCTCGAGGTCAACCGCCATTTCACCTCGGGCTGGGACTGAGCGATCGCCGGCATCGCGACCGAAGTCGCCGCGGCGGCGAGCGCCCCCGTTTTCAAAAAGCTGCGACGTTCCATATGGTCTCCTCCCGAAGGCTTGTTGCGTCCTTATTGGCGCGTCCGCGAAGGAATGAAAAGAGATGAAGCTTGCCTCGCTCTCGCATGGCCGTGATGGCCGCCTCGTCGTCGTCTCGCGGGACCTGACGCGGGCGACCGACGCCTTTCCCGTCGTCGCGACCCTGCAGGCGGCACTGGACGACTGGGAGCGCCATGCCCCGCGTCTGGCCGACCTTGCCGAGAGTCTGGAGCACGGCTCGGTGCCGTCCTTCCGCTTTCATGAGCACCATTGCGCCGCGCCGCTGCCGCGCGCCTATCAGTGGCTCGACGGCTCGGCCTATGTGAACCATGTCGATCTCGTCCGGAAGGCGCGCGGCGCGGCCATGCCGGACAGTTTCTGGACCGATCCGCTGATGTACCAGGGCGGCAGCGACGTCACACTCGGGCCGCGCCAGCCGGTGCTGGCACGCAGCGAGGAGGACGGCATCGATTTCGAGGCCGAGATCGCGGTCGTGACCGGCGACGTGCCGATGGGTGCGAGCCGCGCCGAGGCGCTCGGGCACATCCGGCTCATCATGCTCGCAAACGACGTGAGCCTGCGGAATCGGATTCCCGGCGAATTAGCGAAAGGCTTTGGATTCGTTCAGTCAAAGCCTGCCTCGGCCTTCTCCCCGGTCGCGGTCACGCCGGACGAGCTCGGCTCCGCCTGGCAGGACGGCAAGCTCAGCCTGCCGCTGCTGGCCCAGGTTAACGGCACGCTCTTCGGCAAGCCCGATGCCGGTGTCGACATGACTTTCGATTTCGGCACGCTCGTCGCCCACGCCGCCGCGACGCGGCGCCTCTCCGCCGGAACGATCATCGGCTCCGGCACGGTCTCGAACCGCGATTCCGATGGCGGCCCCGGCAGGCCTGCCGCGGAGGGCGGGCTGGGCTATGCCTGCATCGCCGAGCAGCGCATGGTCGAGACGATTCGCCAGGGCGAGCCGCAGACGCCGTTCCTGCGCTTCGGCGACACGGTCCGCATCGAGATGAAGGATGCCGCCGGGCATTCGATCTTCGGCGCGATCGAACAGGAGATCCTGCCTCATGTCTAAGCCGCGCGATGTCTGAGAGCGCGGGCCGCCATGGGCCGTTGAGCGCCCATTTCCGCAAGATGGCGCATAACAACGCCTGGGCGAACTGGCGGCTGCTCTCGGCCTGCATGCGGCTCGGCGACGAGGCGTTCACGGCGACGCGCACGAGCTTCTTCCCCTCGCTGCATGAGACGCTGAACCACAACCTGATGGTCGATCTCTATTACATCGACGCGCTCGAACGCGGCGGGCTTGGCCGGCAGGTGTTCGAGCGCTTCCGACCCTTCGACTTGAGCGGGCTGTTCCAGGCGCAGACCGTGGCCGACCGCCGCCTGATCGCCGTCTGCGACGGGTTCACGGACGCCACTTTCAGCTCCACCGTCGCCACCGACCGCGGCGAGCATGGCGCGATCGAGGAGCGGATCGACGACCTGCTGGCGCATCTCTTCCAGCATCAGATCCACCATCGTGGCCAGGCCCATGCGATGCTGGCCGGCACCGAAGTCCCTCCGCCGCAGCTCGACGAGTATTTCCTGCTGTTCGACTCGCAGCAGACGCGCGTCGAGCTGCGCCGCCTCGACCTGCTTCCACCGGAAGAGTTGCTCTGAGCCGGGAAGGCGGGCTTGCCGTGCTTGGCGGCGGCCCGCGCGCCGGATAACCTGATCCGGAAGCGCCGATGTCTGCCGCGAGAGCCGAGATGCCATGACCGAGACCGTGCCGTTCTATTCGACCACCATACCGCTCGCCTTCTTCATCTGGGGCCCGGTGCTGGTGGTGGTGCTGTTCTGGGCGGTCGGCTTCTGGTCGAACCGGCAGGGCGTGCCGCGCATGCTGGAGAGCGACTGGGATGGCTACAACGTCGCCGATGTCGAGAAGCTGTTCTCGCTCTATGGCGAGAAAATTCGCGCCCGCTACCGCAACCGCGTGCTGCCGGCCGATGTCGCCTGCGCCTTCACCTATGCGATCGTCGGCGCGCTGCTGATCGTCGGGCTCGGCATGCGCGGGCAGCCCTGGTGGGTGGCGGCGCTCTGCGGCGGGGGCTGGCTGCTCGGTGGGCTCTGCGATGTCGCCGAGAACTTCGCTGTGGCGCGCCTGCTCGACCGTTACCCCCAGGTCGATGGCGGCAATGTCGCCTTCGCCAGCGCGATGACGCGGCTGAAGCTCGTCCTCTTCGCGCTCGGCGTCGTCGGCGCGCTCGTCGCGGCCTATCTCGTCTTCAAGCCTCTGGCGAGCTGAGCTTCAACCAATCGCCAAGCGTGAGCTTGAGACAGGCGGCAGGCACCGCCGGTTCGCCGATGAGGATATCGGGGTCGGACGGCTCGGCTTCGAAGCCGAGCCGCTCCGCCAGACGCAGCGAGGCGCTGTTGAGCGGATGGGTCGTGATGGCGATCGCCGGGAAACCGAGCGTGCCGAACGCATGGTGCAGCAGGCATATCGCCGCTTCCCCGGCATAGCCCTTGCCCCAGTGGCGCACTTCGAAGCGATAGCTGAGCTGGACATCGTCCACGGGCTCGCCATCCGGAATGAGGCCGACATAGCCGGTGAACTCGGCCGGGTCCGCCCTGGCGAAGACCGACCAGTAGCCGAGCCCCTGCGCGACATGGCTGAAGCTGCGTGCCGCCACCGCGTCTCGCCCCATCGCCGGATCGCCGATAGCCGCGATATGGCGCATCACCTGCGGATCGGCGTTCATGCGGGCGATAGTATCGATGTCGTCGAGCCGGCGCGGGCGCAGCAGCAGTCTCTCGCTTTCCAGTTCTGGCAGCACGAAGCGATCCTTCTCGATGAGGCGACAGCGCACACCCTCAGAACTCTGGTGCAGTGCCTGCGGGCTTCCCATATCCTGCCGGGCGCCAAGCTGAAACGCGCCGGGAGAATGGGAATGCTGCTTCGTCGTTGGGTCCTGGCCGTGCTGGCCCTCACCCTGTCAGGAACGATGCTGTCGCCGGCCACGGCGCAGGAGGATCTGATCTTCCGCAAGTCGACGGTCTGGAAGATGCTGACCCCTAACGACAAGCTCGCCGTCTACGGCGTCGACGATCCGATCATCGATGGCGTCGCCTGCCACTACACCGTGCCCGAGAAGGGCGGCGTATCCGGCATGTTCGGCGTAGCCGAGGAAGTCTCCGAGGTCTCGCTCGCCTGCCGCCAGGTCGGCCCCATCAAGTTCAAGGAGAAGGCGGAGCAGGGCGATGTCGTCTTCCGCGAGCGCCGCTCGCTGGTCTGGAAGAAGATGCAGATCGTGCGCGGCTGCGACGCCAAGCGCAACGTGCTGGTCTATCTGGTCTATACCGACAAGCTGATCGACGGCTCGCCGCAGAACTCGACCTCGACCGTGCCGATCATGCCCTGGGGCGCATCCGGCGAACCGCCGAAATGCTCGGAGTGGATCAAGTGAGCGGAAGGGCGATCAATCGCTGCAGGTGATGCTGAGCGGCTGCTCGGCCACCTGCGTCGGGCTCGGCCGCGCGACCGTGCCCGTGAAATCCTCGCGGTCGGCGACGCCGAAGGCGACCGCCTTGCCGAAGCCCTGGGATTCGCACCAGGCGGTGGCGACGATCTTGCCGCATTCCGCCTTGGTGGAGATGCAGTCGGCGACGCCGTAGCCGTCGCTGGCCGGGATCAGGAAGGTGCGCGGCTCGTTGGCGGCGGCCACCGAGCGGCTGGACGGCATCACCGAGAGCGAGATGCCGGCGGCAACGATCCCCAGCAGTCCGACGAAGGCCACGGCGCGGCGCATGAATTGAGTTTCCTGGTGACGACCGGCGGAGAACCCGCGAATCGGGATGATGGTTCCGGCCGGTTAAATTTGAATGAAGCGCGGCAACCTTGGTGCAATGCTGCATTGCAGCAATCGGCCGCCCTCTTGACGGAAAGCTTGCGGAAAGGCAATCAGTTCTTCCCATGACGCGAGCCGCCATCAACAGCCCTTGCATTATTTGCCGCTAGCTTTCGCTGGCCGGCTGCTCACGTCCTCGTCCTGAAAACGAACCGACAAAAGCGCCCCGGCCAGCGGCCAGGTCGTTTTTTGCTTTTCGCCGTTTCGTTCGTTTTCAGGATTTAGCCCCGATGTCGCCGACCCTGAGGCTCTACAACACGCTGACGCGGACGAAGCAGGACTTCGCGCCGATCGATCCGTCGAATGTGCGGATGTATGTCTGCGGCCCGACGGTCTACGACTACGCCCATATCGGCAATGCCCGCCCGGTCATCGTCTTCGACGTGCTCTACCGGCTGCTGCGGCACATCTATGGGCCGGATCACGTCACCTATGCCCGCAACCTCACGGACGTCGACGACAAGATCAATGCGCGCGCCGCCCGCGATTTCCCCGGCCTGCCGCTGAACGAGGCGATCGCGAAGGTCACCGAGACCACGACGGCGCAGTTCCACGCCGATGTGGATGGGCTCGGCAACCTGCGCCCAACGAGCGAGCCACGGGCGACCGAGCATATCGAGGAGATGAAGGCGATCATCGAGCGCCTGATCGCGCGCGGCGTCGCCTATGTCGCCGAAGAGCATGTGCTGTTCCATGTGCCCGCGGTCTCCCATCTGACGAAGGCGCCGAAATACGGCACGCTCGCCCGCCGCTCGCTCGACGAGATGCTGGCCGGCGCGCGGGTGGACGTCGCGCCCTACAAGCGCGACTCGATGGATTTTGTCCTGTGGAAGCCGAGCCGTGATGGCATCGACCCCGGCTGGCCGTCCCCGGCCGGCATCGCCACGCCCGGCCGCCCCGGCTGGCATATCGAGTGCTCGGCCATGTCGATGGCGAAGCTGCTGACGCCCTTCGGCGGCGGGCTTGCTTGCGACGACCCGGCCAAGAACGTCTTCGACATCCAYGGYGGCGGCMTCGATYTSRTCTTCCCGCAYCAYGAGAACGAGATCGCCCAGTCCTGCTGCGCCTTCGGCGGCGGGGAGGGCTCAGCCCGCATGGCCAATATCTGGATGCATAACGGCTTCCTGCAGGTCGAAGGCGAGAAGATGTCGAAGTCCCTCGGCAACTTCGTCACCATCAACGAACTGCTGGCGACGGAGACTTTCGGCGGCCGGACCTGGCCGGGTGAGGTGCTGCGCCTCGCGATGCTCAAGACCCATTATCGCCAGCCGATCGACTGGACGGTGAAAGCGCTGGAGGAGGCGGAGAAGACGCTGGACCGGTGGTATGAATGGCTTGAGGGAACGCCGATCGACGATAAGGCAGCCCCTATTGGTGCTGTTCTTGAACCTTTGTTCGACGATCTGAATACGGTCGCTGCGGTCGCTCAACTACATCCGCTGTTTTCTTCAAGTACCGCCGGCGCGATGATGGCCGGCGATGTATTGGGCTGGGATATACGTGATCCAGCTACGGCGTCAGCCGTTGTTGCGGCTGCGCGCGTGCTGGGGCTCCTAAACCACGATCCAGCCGTCTGGAAAGCGAACAAGAAGGCAGCTCTGGCGATTGATGAAGAGCAGGTGGAACGCCTGATCGCGGCCCGTCTCGCTGCCCGCCGCGCGAAAAACTTCGCCGAATCCGATCGCATCCGCGACGAACTTGCCGTCATGGGCATCGCGCTGAAGGACGGTAAGGAAGCCACAACTGGCGAGCCGACGACCACCTGGGAGGTGAAGCGATGAGCCCGAAGATCCGCCCTGCCGGCTCGCTTTCCTTCGCCATCAAGCTGGTCATGCTGGCGATGGTCGTGCCGCGCGTCGTTCGCTTCAAGCTCCGGCGCGAGCGATGACGGGCGCTCGCGTCCAGCTCTTCGACACGACGCTGCGCGACGGCGCCCAAACCACCGGCGTCGATTTCTCGCTCGACGACAAGCGCGCCGTCGCCGCCCTGCTCGATCGGCTTGGCGTCGATTATGTCGAGGGCGGCTATCCCGGCGCCAACCCGCTCGATACCGCCTTCTTCGAGCACAAGCCGACGAAGCAGGCGAAGTTCGCCGCCTTCGGCATGACCAAGCGGGCAGGGCGCTCGGCGGCGAACGACCCCGGCATCGCGGCGCTGCTGGAGGCGAAGGCCGACGCCATCGTCTTCGTCGCCAAGAGTTGGGACTACCACGTCCATGTCGCGCTCGAGATCTCGCTGGAGGAGAACCTCGCCGGCATCCGCGAGAGCGTGGAGGCGGCGAAGGCGGCCGGCCGCGAGGTGATGCTCGACTGCGAGCATTTCTTCGATGGCTACAAGGCCAATCCCGATTATGCGCTCGCCTGCGCCCGCACGGCCTATGAGGCCGGCGCCCGCTGGGTCGTGCTCTGCGACACCAATGGCGGCACGCTGCCGGACGAGGTCGGCGCCATCGTCCGCGAGGTGACGAACACCGTGCCGGGCGACAATCTCGGTATCCACGCGCATGATGATTGCGGCTGCGCCGTCGCCAATTCGCTGGCGGCCATCGAGGCCGGCGCACGCCAGATCCAGGGCACGCTCAACGGCTTGGGAGAGCGCTGCGGCAACGCCAATCTCGTCACGCTGATCGGCGCGCTGAAGCTGAAGGAGCGCTATCGCGACCGTTTTGAACTCGGCGTCAGCGATGCGCAGCTCGCCGACCTCGCCCATGTCTCGCGCGCCCTCGACGAGATGCTGAACCGGGCGCCGAATCGCCACGCGCCCTTCGTTGGCGCCTCGGCCTTCGCCACCAAGGCTGGCATCCACGCCTCGGCGGTGCTGAAGGACCCGCGCACCTACGAGCATGTCGCCCCCGAGGCGACCGGCAACACCCGGAAGGTCCTGGTTTCCGATCAGGGCGGCAAGTCGAACCTCGTCGCCGAACTCGAGCGCATCGGCGTCACGCTCGGCCGCGACGACCCGCGACTGAACCGGGTGCTGCAGGAGGTCAAGGACAAGGAGGCACAAGGCTACGCCTTCGAGGGAGCCGATGCCTCGTTCTTCCTGCTGGTGAAGCGCATCCTCGGCGAGGTGCCGGATTATTTCGCGGTCGAGCGCTTCGCGGTAAATGTCGAGCGCCGCTACAATGCGCTGGGCGAGCTAGTCACCTTTTCCGAGGCGATCGTGAAGGTGAAGGTCGGTGACGACGTGCTGATCTCGGCCGCCGAAGGCGATGCCGGCCCGGTCAATGCGCTCGACATCGCCCTGCGCAAGGATCTCGGCCGCTACCAGTCGCTGATCGGGGGCCTGCGCCTCGTCGACTACAAGGTCCGTATCTTCCAGGGTGGTACCGATGCAGTCACCCGCGTGCTGATTGAATCTGGCGACGAGACGGGCGAGCGCTGGACCACGGTCGGCGTCAGCGCCAACATCATCGACGCCTCGTTTCAGGCGCTGGTCGACTCGATCACCTATAAGCTGGTGAAGGCCGGCGCCACGGCGTGAGGCGCCGAAACGTCATGCCCGGGCTTGCCCCGGGCATCTCTTGCGGAAGAAGGCTCCTACCTCTTCGTCCCGTCACTCTCGGGTCTGCGCTTCGCTCCGCCCGAGAATGACGCGCTCGTCGCCTCACTCCGTCAGGCGGATGACGCGGTCCCGGCACAGATCCATGTCGGCGTCGCTGGCAGCCTCGTCGTCGAATTTCCCCTGCACCGTATAGGCACAGCCCTGCGGCTTGTTGAGCTTGAGCGCGACGCTCTTGCCGGGCGCCAGCGGCTTGGCGAGCTTGGCGACGAGACGGGGTTGCTCGCCGGCGGTGGCGATCTCGAAACTCGTCAGCGGCACGGTGCGCTGATTGGTGATGGTGACCTGCGCATGCGGCTTGCCGGCCTGCGCGGCGGCGGGCAGCGTGGCCAGAACGAGAGCGGCGGCGGCGCCGAGCCCCATGGCGATAAGATGCTGATCTCTCATGGTTGTTTCTGTCCCCGGTCGTGAGCGTCCTTGCGCTCTGAGCCGGATCAGACACCGGGCTTTCGGCGAGAGCAAGGCGGCTTTCGGGCAAGGGCGCGCAGATGGCACCGCGTTCCCCCATGCATTGGCGTCCGATTGCGCCTATATGAGCGCACCAACTGGAATCGTTTGAAAATGTCCCTGCCGTCAGCGCCGCCTCCGGCGCCGAGCTTCTCCCGTTCCGCGATCCTCCAACCGGGTTCCGGCTTCTTCGCCACCTTCCGCGCGCTCTGGCCCTATCTCTGGCCGGCGGAACGCGCCGATCTGCGCGGTCGCGTCGTTGCCGCCTTCGCCCTGATGGTGGCGGGCCGCCTGGTGCTGATGGGGGTGCCGTTCAGCTTCAAATGGGTAACCGACGCCCTGGCCGGCACCTATTCGAATCTGGAGAGCTGGCTGCCCTGGCTGGTCGGCGCGCCGCTGGCGCTGACGGTCCTCTACGGCCTCGCCCGCGTCGGCTCGGCCGCCTTCGTGCAACTGCGCGACGCCATCTTTGCGCCCGTGTTCATGCATGCGGTGCGGACGCTCGCGCTGCAGACCTTCGGCCATCTCCACCATCTCTCGCTGCGCTTCCACTTGGAGCGCAAGACCGGCGGCCTGACCCGCGTGCTGGAGCGCGGCCGCAACGGCATCGAGGAGATGGTGCGCCTCGGCCTCAACCAGCTCGTGCCGGTGATCATCGAGGTCGTGCTGATCATCGCCGTGCTGCTTTATCTATTCGACTGGCGCTACGTCGTCGTTCTGGTCACGATGGTCACGGCCTACATGACCTACACCATCAAGGCGACCGAATGGCGCATCGCCATCCGCTCGGCGATGAACGAGTCGGACACGGACGCGAACGCCAAGGCGATCGACTCGCTGCTCAACTACGAGACCGTGAAGTATTTCGGCGCGGAAGCCCGCGAGACCGCGCGCTACGATCAGTCGATGGCGCGCTACGAGCGCAACTCGATCAAGTCCTACACCTCGCTTGCCTGGCTGAATTTCGGCCAGGCCGCGATCTTCGCCGTGGGGCTGACGCTCTCGATGGTGATGGCGGTGCGCGGCTTCCAGGCCGGCACGAACACGGTCGGCGATCTCATCCTGATCAACTCGATGCTGATTCAGCTCTACCTGCCGCTGAATTTCATGGGCACCGTCTATCGCGAGATCAAGCAGGCGACGCTCGACATCGCCCAGATGTTCTCGCTGATCGGCCGCGACCCCGAGATCCAGGACAAGCCCGGCGCGTTGCCCCTGGATGTCCGGGCCGGGGAGGTCGCGTTCGAGGATGTCCACTTCGCCTATGTGCCGGAGCGGCCGATCCTGCGCGGCGTCTCGTTCAAGGTCCTGCCGGGGCAGACCGTCGCCATCGTCGGCCCGTCCGGCGCCGGCAAGTCGACGATCTCGCGGCTGCTGTTCCGGTTCTACGAGCCTCAGGAGGGCCGCATCCTGATCGACGGCCAGCCGATCGCGGATATTCAGCAGGTCAGCCTGCGCGCCGCCATCGGCATGGTCCCGCAGGATACGGTGCTGTTCAACGACACCATCGGATACAACATCCTCTACGGTCGCCCCGAGGCGACGATGGAAGAAGTCGCGGAAGCTGCGCGGCTCGCCCAGATCGACCGCTTCATCCGTCTGTTGCCGGAAGGCTACGCGACCTCGGTCGGCGAGCGCGGCCTGAAGCTTTCGGGCGGCGAGAAGCAGCGCGTCGCCATCGCCCGCACCATCCTGAAGGGCCCTCCGGTCCTCGTCCTCGACGAGGCGACCTCGGCGCTGGATTCCTTCACCGAGAAGGAGATCCAGGACGCGCTCGACCGGGTCAGCGAAGGCCGCACCACGCTCGTCATCGCACACCGGCTCTCCACCGTGGTCAATGCTGACGAGATCATCGTGCTCGACAAGGGCATCATCGTCGAGCGCGGCCACCATCGCGACCTGCTCGCGGCGGACGGCGTCTATGCGGCCATGTGGAACCGCCAGCGTGAGGTCGACGAGGCCAAGGCCACGCTCCAGCGTGCCAACGAGGCCGAGGGCGAAAGCGTCAGGGTGAGCCTGACGTCCTGAGCATCACAGCGGCTGCGTTCGAAAGCGGCGCGGCGGCCTCCCGGCTAGTTTAAAACCTCTCGCAACTTCATCGCCTTTCCTGCATGCTCCGCCGGCAGACCAAGCCATCGGGGGAAGGCGACTGTGTTCGATCCGACGACATTTGTAGGTTTTCATACCTGGCTCAGCCTGATCGCCATCGTCGCCGGATTCCCGGTCGCGGCCGGGCTGTTGCAGGGGCATACGCGGCCGGGCTGGACCGGCGTGTTCCTGTCCACCGCCTTCGCGACCAGCGCGACCGGTTTCGGCTTTCCGTTCAACGGCATCCTGCCGTCCCACATCGTCGGCGCGATCTCGCTCGTGCTCGTCGCGATCGCCGGCTTCGCGCTGTATGGGCGCAGGCTGGAAGGGCCCTGGCGCCGGACCTACGCGATCACGGCGATGCTGACCTTCTACCTGCTGGTCTTCGTGCTGGTGGCGCAGATGTTCGCCAAGATTCCTGCGCTGCGGGCGCTGGCGCCGACCCAGTCCGAGCCGCCCTTCGCCATCGCCGAGAGCTTCGTGCTGTTCGTGTTCGGCTTCGTCACCTGGAAGGCGGCCGTGCGGTTTGTCCAGATGCCGAGGCTCGCCTAGCGCGAACCACGGCTGTCCGGCAGTTCAGTACCCGCCGATGATCGGCAGCACCTCGCCGGTGATGTAGCTGGAGCACTGGCGCGAGGCGAGGAAGACATAGGCCGGAGCGATCTCCTCCGGCTGGGCCGGCCGCTTCATCGGGACCTTGGCGCCGAACTGGGCGACGTCCTCCGCCGTCTTGTCCGTGGGGTTGAGCGGGCTCCATACCGGCCCGGGCGCCACCGCATTGACCCTGATGCCACGCGATACCAGATGCGCCGCAAGCGAACGCGTGAAGGCATGGATGCCGCCCTTTGTCGTGGCGTAGTCGATCAGGTCCTTGCTGCCGTCGAGCCCGGTGACGGAACCCGTGTTCACGATCGCGCCGCCATGCGGCAGGTGCTCCACCGCGGCCTTGGCCATGTGGAAGTAGCCATAGAGATTGGTCTTCATCGTCGTGTCGAAATGCTCTTCCGTGAGATCTTCGAAATTGGCGGCATGAACCTGGAAAGCCGCGTTGTTGACGAGGATGTCGAGCTTGCCCAATCGCTTGACCACTTCCTTGGTCGCCTTTCGGCAGAAGGCGGGATCACGGACGTCGCCCTTGATCGCGATCGCTTTGCGCCCCTCTGAAACGATAGCTTCGACCGTCGCGGCGGCATCCAGCGTCTCGTCGAGATGCAGGATCGCGACATCCGCACCCTCGCGCGCGAACAGCACGGCGACAGCGCGCCCGATACCCGAGTCGCCACCGGTGATGAGCGCGACCTGGCCTTCGAGCTTGCCCGAGCCCTTGTAGAACGGGGCGTCGTACATCGGCGCCGGGTCGAGCTGCGCTTCGCTGCCCGGCTTGGCCTGATGCTGTTTCCTGAACGGCGGAACGGGATAGGCGCGGGCGCCGGCCTGCATCGCCTCGGTCTTTTGCTTCGGCCGCGCGCGTTCGGCCTGCGCGACCTGCTTCTGGATTCGCCGCTGTTGCTGGACGGCTGCTGCAACCCGTTTGGTCGTCCCGGTTTTGGCCGTTGCCTTCGCCATGGCTCGCTCCTGTCTGGATGGCTTTCCTTGGCTGGTGAACGGGTGCGGGCTGGGACGGTTCCGGCTTTTGCGCCTTTTGAACGGTGCATCTGTCGCGATGTCGCAGTTTCCGGGCTTTCCCTGAGGGCCGGAACGCCCTAAATCAGCGCAACGCCGCGGCCGGCACCGCCGCTGCGGCAATGCAATTGATGTGCGCCCGGCGCGCCGACAGCCTAACGGAAACCCGCCTCATGTCCCTCGTCGATTCCGTCCGCAAGGTGATCGTGCCCATCCACAAGGAGGGCTATGTCTTCATCGCCATCGGGCTGGTCGCGACCATCGTGCTCGCCAATCTCTGGTCGCCCTTCGGCTGGATCGGCGCGATCATAACGGTCTGGATCTGCTATTTCTTCCGCGACCCCGTCCGGGTCACGCCCCAGCGCGAAGGTCTCGTGATCTCCCCGGCCGATGGCCGGATCAGCCAGATCGCATCGGCCCTGCCGCCGCCGGAGCTCGAATTGCCGGCCGAGCCGATGACCCGCGTCTCGATCTTCATGAATGTCTTCGACTGCCATGTGAACCGCGCGCCGGTTCCGGGCCGTATCGCCAAGATCGCCTATACGCCGGGCCTGTTCCTCAATGCCGAGCTCGACAAGGCGAGTGACGACAACGAGCGCAACGCGCTGGCGATCGAGACCTCCTCAGGCATCGTCGGCGTCGTGCAGATCGCCGGTCTGATCGCCCGCCGCATCGTCCCGTTCGTCAAGCAGGGCGACACGTTGGCGACCGGCGAGCGCTTCGGCCTCATCCGCTTCGGCTCGCGCGTCGACGTCTATCTGCCGGCGCATGTCGTGCCGCTGGTCGGCGAAGGCCAGACCGCGATCGCCGGGGAGACGGTGCTGGCCGACATGAGCGGCAACGAGCCGGTCGCGCGCAGCTTCCGCGATATCTGAGAGGCAGGGTGGGGACGGCGTGCCCCATCGCTCCGCCCCGCGCTAGCGCCCGCTCGCGAAACCGCGTATTTCGGCTCGCATGAGCGATCTGTTTCCCCCCTTCGAACCCGAGCGCGTCGAGTCCCGGCGCGCCCGCTTCAAGCCGATCCCGTTCCGGCTGCTGGCGCCGAACGTCGTCACGTTGCTAGCGCTCTGCCTCGGGCTCACGGCGATGCGCCTTGTGGTCGAAGGCAAGCTCGAGACCGCGACGATCTGCATCCTGATCGCTGCGGCCCTGGACGGCGTCGACGGCCGCCTGGCCCGCATGCTCAAGGGCACCTCGCGCTTCGGCGCCGAGCTCGATTCGCTCTCCGATTTCGTCAATTTCGGCGTCGCCACCGGCTATGTGCTGTGGATTTTCGTCCTGCACGACCTGAAGTCGTTCGGCTGGATCATCGTGCTGACGCTCGCTTGCGCCATGGCGCTCAGGCTCGCGCGCTTCAACGTCATGATCGACGACCCGGACCGGCCGGACTGGCAGAAGAACTTTTTCGTCGGGATGCCGGCGCCCGCGGGTGCGATCACGGCGATGCTGCCGGTCTATCTGCAGGCGATCGGCGTGCCGGTTCAGGACTATGGCGCGCCCTTCGTCGGCATCTACATCCTGTTCATCGCCTTCCTGACGATCTCGCGCATCCCCTGCTATGCCGGCAAGACGCTCGGCACCCGCGTCCCGCGCGACCGGGTCCTGCCGATCTTCGTCGCAGTGGTGATCGTGGCGGGGCTGCTCTTCGCCTATCCCTTCGAGGTGCTGTCCCTCGTGGTCGTGGCCTATCTCGCGCTCATCCCGTTGAGCGTTGCGCGCTATCGCAAGCTAGAGCGCGAACACAGCCTGCCAGCGCCTGTTGCCGGGGCCGCCGAGCCTGCACCGCAAGATACGGTCTGAAGTCTTCCTTCCGGACGTCGCCGCGCTCGATTGGGCTAGCGGCGGCTCCCGCTGAGCCTGGCGGCATTGGCACGGGTCCGCCGTGCGAAGGGTTCGAGCGTACTGTCTGCAGCCCGGACCGCTGCCGCAGCCATGTCGAACTGACCGGGCGGGTTGAGGGCAAGCCCCCACCAGAACGCCGTGGCGGCCTGCGTCGCGGCGAGGCTGCTCTCGACCATGGCCGAGAGCTTCTCCATGACGGCGTTCGTCGCCTCGTGCTGGCCGCGGCTGTCGCCGAAGGCGCCCTTCAGCAGGATCGGCATCCGCATGGCGATGGTGATACCGGCTTCCGCCTGCATGGCCATCACACGCGCGGCAAGCACCTGTGCATCCGCTCCAGCCGCGACGGCGGAGCGCGATGGCTTGCGCGAACTCGGCATGGGCGAACTCCGGAAACACAGTCATGAACGGCGTGACGCCGAGGGGGATGGAGTCTGCCGCCCGCAGGCGGGCTTGGCAACCCGTGGTATACCAGTTCTCCCGCCCAGCTTTTATGCGCCACGCGCAGAACCAGCGATTGCAGAAGCGGCTGACATGCATCTTGCGCGTTTCGGTTGCCGATTTATCGCGCCGTCGAAATGTTCTAAGGCTGATGCCGCGCCGGTCGTCTCGGCGTCTGAAATGCGTCGGGAAGCCTTTTGAGCCTGTTCTCCTCCCCCAAACATCCCGGCTGGCGGCCGATGCTGGTGCTGGCCTCGGCTTCGCCGCGCCGTCTTGCCTTGCTCGAGCAAGMGGGCCTGAAGCCGGATGCGCTGCTGCCGGCCGATCTCGACGAGACGCCGCATAAGGGCGAGCGGCCGCGCGATCTCGCCCGCCGCCTGGCCCGCGAGAAGGCGGAAGCTGCGCGCGAGGGCGCCAAGGCGCGGGCCGATCTCGAGGGTTGCTACATCGTCGCCGCCGATACGGTGGTCGCCGTCGGCCGGCGCATCCTGCCCAAGGCCGAGATCGTCGACGAAGCCGCCGCCTGCCTGCGCCTGCTCTCGGGCCGGGCGCACCGCGTCTACACCGGCGTGGCGCTGGTGACGCCGTCGGGCGCGATCCGGGATCGGATCGTCGAGACGCGGCTGCGTTTCAAGCGCCTCTCCACCGAGGATATCGAGAACTACCTCGCCTCGGGCGAATGGCGCGGCAAGGCGGGCGGTTACGCCGTCCAGGGCATCGCCGGCTCCTTCGTGATCAAGCTGGTGGGCTCCTACACCGGCGTCGTCGGCCTGCCGCTTTACGAGACGGTCAATCTGCTCGGCGGCGAGGGCTTCCCGATCCGCTTCGGCTGGATGAACGCAGCCTGATCGCAGGGCGGGGGTTGCCTGTTCGCGATCGACGCCCGATCCTCACGGGGCAAAGCGCGCCGGGCTGACAAGGCGCGCGACGGAGGATGACACGCAATGACCGGACGTCTGAGAGGCAAGGTCGCGATCGTGGCCGGGGCGGGGTCGATCGGCCCGGGCTGGGGCAACGGCAAGGCGACCGCCACGATCTTCGCCCGCGAGGGCGCGAAGGTGATCTGCGCCGACATCAACCGCGACGCCGCCGAGGAAACCGCCGCCATCATCCAGAATGAAGGCGGGCAGGCTTTTGCCGTCCAGGCCGACGTCACCAGAGCCGATCAGGTGGCCGATCTCGTCGGCCGCGCGCTCGGCCGCTACGGCCGCATCGACATACTCGACAACAATGTCGGCATCGCCGAGGTCGGCAGCGTCGTCGATCTGCCGGAGGAGGTCTGGGACCGCGTCTTCAAGGTCAACCTCACCGGCGCATTCCTGGCCATGAAGCACGTCATCCCGGTGATGCAGCGCCAGTTCGAGGAGACGGGCGAGGGCGGCTCGATCATCAACATCTCGTCGATCGCCTCGATCCGCCATACCGGCGTGCCCTATGCCAGCTATTCGGCGACCAAAGCGGCGCTGAACCAGCTGACCCGCACGACAGCGGCACAGTTCGCGCCGCAGATGGTCCGCGTGAACGCGATTCTGCCTGGGCTGATGAAGACCCCGATGGTCGAGCATTCGGCCGGCCTCGCGCAGGCCTATGGCGATGGGGATGTCGAGGCGATGTGGGCGGCGCGCGCGGCGCAGGTGCCGATGGGGCACATGGGCGAGGCCTGGGATGTGGCCAATGCCGCCCTCTTCCTTGCCAGCGATGAAGCGCGCTATGTCACCGGCATCGAGCTCATCGTCGATGGAGGCATCACGCTCAAATATGACTGAAACCGACACGCCTGCGCCGGCCGCGAAGCCTTGTCCGATCTGCGGGAAGCCAGCGCTCGCCCTTTATCGGCCGTTCTGCTCGAAGCGCTGCGCCGACATCGACCTCGGCCGCTGGCTGAAGGGCAGCTATGTGATTCCGGGCGAGCCGGTCGAGGAAGCCGAGGAAACGCCGGCGCCACGCGATGGCGACGACTGAGCGACGGGTGCGATCCCTTGCTGCAAGCCAGACTTCGATTTGCTAGGCTGCGGGAATGACTGATTTTCCTGACATCATTCGTTCGCCCCTGTCGCAGAGCTTCACCGACGATGGCGTGACCGTTCAGGTCGAGATCTACAGGATCGGTGGCACCGATGGCTGGACGCTTGAGCTCGTCGACGAGGACGGCGGCTCGACGGTCTGGCAGGACAGTTTCGCCACGGATGCCGAGGCTTTCGCGGAGTTCACGGACGGGGTGGAGCAGCTCGGCCTGGCGAAGCTGATCGACCCCGACGACGACGACCTCGCGACGGTGCACTGAGCGGCCTCGGCGCCATGGCCTACACCGATGAGCTCGACGCCGTCGTCGCCCATGAGCTGCGGCTTCGCCGGCGGATTGCGACCCGCATCGCCGAAGAGGCCGGCGCTTCCGCCGAAGGCGGCCCGTCCGAAGACGCCTTGGCCGCGGCGGACGCCGCGATTGAGGCCTGGCGCACCGAGGGCGAGGAGCAGCAGGACCTGGCCGCCTTCAGGCCGCTGGGACCGCTTCAGCAATTGCTGGTTGAGCATCAAGGCATCGTCGAGCGGATCGACGACATGCTCGACAGACGCTTGGGCTAGGGTTCTGGCGCGACAGACGCCGGACCAGGCCGACGATAGGCCCGCACGGCTTCCGCGGCGATCAGTGGATGACGGGTCGCGGGATCTTTGGATCTCGCCTTGGCGAGCGGCTTTTTCCGAACGGATCGACACGGCGCCCGCCGCTTTCGGGCAGGCTTGGCCGAGCCGGGTCAGGGTAAGAATTCGACATCGAAACCCTGGTTGCCGCAGTATCCATCCTGTGCTGGTGTCCTCCCACGAACAAGAAATGCAGGGAGGCCCACATGCTGCCGAGCAGTCGTGTCCTCGCCATCTGGACGAGGACGGCAATCGTTGCCGCCATCTTTACGGCCGTCGTGCTGCCGATGGCCCTGGTGCGATAGTCCACGAGCCTGACGCCGATTTAATCCAGCCGTAACCGCCGAGCGTGCCGGCTCCCTCTAGGAGCGTAATCGCTCGTCTTTGGAATGCGACAGCCAGACATGGCGCTCGAAGATGAGACTGGCGCCAGCGCCGGCGGAGAGGGGGCACGTCTCTGGGAGAAGGCGTTGCTCCCTCTTCGACAGGCCGTTCGGAATACGGGCCGCATCAGCCAAAGAGAGACGGTGATCTAGACGCTTAGGAAAAGAAATGGTGCCCAGGGGCGGAATCGAACCACCGACACTGCGATTTTCAGTCGCATGCTCTACCAACTGAGCTACCTGGGCGCCCCGGGAGCGCGAAGCGCCGTCCGTGTTGGTTGGGGCGATATAGAGGCTGTCGTCAGGTTGGAGGTATCGATATACCTAGGGTTTCCTCACGCATCATATGTCTGCTGCTGGCCCGTTTTCTACACCGGTCGGATACCACGACGAAAGCCCCTATGCGATGGTCTCATGCTTCTCGCCTACGAGGCACAGCAGCGCTGGTTTGCCTGCGGGTACCCTGGGCTCCTGATGGGTGTTCGCTCTGACCACTGGATGTCCTCGGCTTCCTGCGGTGCCCCTTGGCTGCACTAGCCAACTTATAGGCCCCATAGCCCGCCGCGCCGAGCAAGAGAGCCGGCACCGGGAGCCGCGATATCAATACCGTGAGAGGCACAGAGAGCTTGACCGGGAGAGTGCCCTTTGCGACTTCGCGAGCCACCAGAAGGCCCGCTAGACCAGTTAGTGGTGATTTGAGCATGGGCGGTTCTCCTGATGATATCGATAGGACGGAGGCAGAACGCGGGATATGCTTGAGCGTTCCCGTGAGGGCTTGGGCGTCAGTAAAGGGAGACGGTCCTCCTAGGCATCTTGACTCATTCTCGGTTTATGTTCCTATTTTGATCGTATGCAGAGACGAGCCATGGAACATGAGAATTCACGCGAGCCTGAAGCTCCGGCGATCAGCGACGCTGACGTGGACGCGGCTCTAGCCGAGTTCAACGGCGATGCTCGGGAGGCCATCAGGGCTCTCTTGCATGATCTAGATGCCCTCGCTAGGGACGCTGATCGGCTAGTCTCGCATGGCTATGTGCGGGGCCGGCAACCGTGGAGAAAGGGCAATTCCGACAACCGGAGGAGGGTGGTCTGATGGTCCAGAAGTCCAAGCGGTCCCTACATTCCAGCAAGCCGATGAGATCGATAGGGAGGTCAGAAGCTTTCAATGGTGGGTCAGGCAATGGGCCGTAGTTCAGTGTATCTCGGCCTGGACCGTCTGAACCCTGTTTGGGGCTCATGACACGCATACTTTATGGCGAGAGAGATGGCAGGGGTTACCGAAGGGAATACGGTGAAGGTGGGACGGAATAGGGCGATAAGAACAACAACCTAAGTAGGTCCTATGGCAATTGTCAGCTTTCTGCTCAGCGCTAAGGCGCCCGGCATGTCCTTCGACGCAACACCTCCAACGGAGCTTCAGTTCGAGGCATCCGGAACACCCAATTGCTTAATCAGGCTGCGTCAGTGGGATCGAGACAATGGGGAGAGGGGGCTTGAGGTCCAATGCTCGGCAGCATTCGAGGTCTCAGAATGGGAGAGGGACTTTATAGCTGCTCAGCTAGAGCGCAGATATCTTGCCTCAGCTACCATGCCCTTCAAGCTACCTTATCGACTTAACGGCGAAACTCACATCGAAGCGGACGGATCGATGCGCGATGGGTTTGGCATTCCCTTCGAGTTTCTCCCGCCCGAAATTCAAGCGCTATGTGGAAGGGCTCGGGAGCATCTTACCGCCACCCTCTCCCGCTTCATCAAACTTCTGCGTTGGGAACAAGCTTCGCCTGGGGCTCATGCCCTATTTGAATATTCGCCTAGTCTATATTGGGCGTTGGGGCGTGAGGACTACCACAAGCATGTTAAGGCGCCCCGTGAGGATTTTGAAACGAGTGCGTTGGGCGGCGTCAAATGGGGGGCGGGGCATGAAGAGCGCATGGCTCTCCTATGGAGTTCGGAAGGCGTTGAGGAGCCGTTAGCGCACGAGTTGCTGCGGGAAGCTTGTTATCTGGCGAATGGAGGCTCGCCTCGATCTGCGCTGCTGATTGCAGTTAGCGCAGTGGAAACTGGATTGAAGAACCACATAAGCCGGCATGTGAAGAGTTCCGGCTGGCTTGTAG
>NZ_JBFUIF010000055.1:0-20135 GCF_056402015.1 Allobosea sp. P4_C6 | reverse complement strand
GTCGGAGCACTGAACCGCCGGTCGGCAGCGTCCGATATCTCGGGCGACGACCCATACCGACCAAAGCGCTGGAATCTCGACTTCTTCCGCTCAGCCGTTTCCCGCGGCTGCGCGCCGAACGAGCGCGCCTTGTCCAGGCGCTCCATCAACCAATACGCGCAGAGCCGCCGCCCATGTCCAATCTCACGGAATATCTCGCACAGAAGCGCGAAGCCCTGTTGCGTCGCAAGGCTTACGCCCGCTCCGCGGAGGCGCGTCCGCAACGCCTGCAAGCCCAGGCCGGTGCAGAGGGGCGCAGCGGCGTCAGGCGAATCCGCATCCGTGATTTCCAGGTCATCAGCGACAGCCCGCCCGATTTCGCGGGATACGATCTCGGACCGAGCTCGCCGGAACTGCTGCTCGGCGCGCTGTCGAGTTGCCTGACGCATACCTACCTCATTCAGGCGGCCGACCAGCAGATCGATCTGCAGGATGTCTCGGTCGAAGTGCAGGGACAGCTCGATCCGCGTGCGGGCACGCCCGGTTTCGAAAACACGCCGGTCTATCCGCATGATCTTTCCTACACGGTGCGGCTGACCACGGATGCGACCGAGTTGGACGCACTCAACGCTGCCGTCGAGCGCTTCTGCCCGATCCTCAACCTGCTCCGGCGCGGCACCGAGGTGCGGGGCACCGTCGAGCGCATTCCCGTGAGCCGCGCCGCGGCCTGACCCCACTCCTGAAACATCATGCAGCCGCCAGTCGGCGGCAAGGAGCCACCATGACCCTGCAAACCGCCTTCCCTTCCCGTCGCGCGCTTCTGCGCGGAGCCGCCGCTCTTGCCGCCGCTCCGCTTGCCGGTTTCGCCGGACATCATGCCTTCGCCCAGGCAACGCCGCTCGCGCAGCGGCAGACGATCAAGCTGGCCTGGGGCCAGACGGCCGTCTGCCAGTCGCCGATCTCGGTCGCGCTCAAGCAGGGCCTGTTCGAGAAGTACAACCTCAATGTCGAGCCGGTGAACTTCAGCGGTCCGACCGATGCGCTGCTGCAGGCGATCGCGACCGGCCATGCGGATGGCGGCATCGGCATGGCATTGCGCTGGCTCAAGCCGCTCGAGCAGGGCTTCGATGTCGGCCTGACCGTCGGCACCCATGGCGGCTGCATGCGACTGCTGGTTCCCGAAAACGCCAGCATCCGCAGCCTGAAGGACCTGAAGGGCAAGTCCGTCGCCGTGACCGATCCGGCGAGCCCGGTGCGCAACTTCTTCGCCATCCGCCTCGCCGAGATCGGGCTCGATCCGGAGAAGGACGTCAGCTGGGTGCAGTACCCGCAGGACCTGTTCGGCGAAGCGCTGAAGAAGGGCGAGGTTCATGCGCTGGCAGGCGATGACCCGCATCTCTACCTCATCCGCGAGCGCGACAAGCTCGTCGAGCTCGCCACCAATCTCGAAGGCCAGTATGCCAAGTCGACCTGCTGCGTGCTCGGCCTGCGCGGCGCCCTGATCCGCGACCAGCCCCAGGTCGCAGCCGCGATCTCACGCGCCATCGTCGAGGCGCAGGCCTGGACGGCGGCCAACCCCGACAAGACGGCGGAGATCTTCGCGCCCTTCGTTCCGGCCAAGGTGACGCCGGAGACCGTGGCCGCGATCCTGCGCAGCCACACGCATGACCACCACTCCACCGGAGCGGCGCTACGCGACGATGTCGCCCTGTTCACCGAACAGCTCAAGCTCGTCAACGTGATCCGCAAGAACACCGACGCCAAGGCCTTCGCGCAGAAGATCGTGCCCAATGTCCCCGTTTGAACAGACCGGCTCCGCGTCGAACTTAGACCGGCCGCGCTTGCAGGTCGACGGCTCGGTCCTGGCACGTGGCGCGCTTGCCACGGCCGCCTGGACCGCCGTGGCCGCTTCCGTCACGCTGCTCGCGAACAAGAAGGTCGGTTTCGCCGAACCGCTCTACGTGACCGAAACCAATCTGGGGCTCGCCGGCTGGGCGGCCCTGCTGGCCATCGCCACGACGATCGGTGCCTTCTGGCCGCCCCTCGGCGCAAGAGTCGCCAGGGCTGCGCCATGGCTCGTCGTGCTCGCGCTTTTCGTGGGCCTGTGGGACCTGCTGACGGCGAAGCTGGGCGTGCTGCCGGTGCCCTTCTTCGCGCCTCCCTCGTCCCTGGTGGAGGTCTATGCCGATGATTGGCCGCGGCTGGGCGAGAGCGTGCTTCATTCCCTGCGCCTGCTCGCGCTCGGCTTCCTGTTCGGCACGATCTCCGGCTTCGTCACCGGCGTGGCGATCGGCTGGTCGCGCGGGCTCGGCTACTGGGTCCACCCGGTGCTGCGCTTCCTCGGGCCCATTCCCTCCACCGCGCTGCTGCCGATGGCCTTCTTCTTCTTTCCGTCGAGCTTCTCGGCGGCGATCTTCCTGATCGCGCTCGCGACCTGGTTCCCGGTCACGGTGCTAACCTGGTCGGGCGTCGCCAGCGTCGACAAGGCCTATTACGATGTCGCCCGCACGCTGGGCGCGGGCCGTGCCTTCCTGATCTTCAAGGTCGCGATCCCCGCCGCGCTGCCGCATGTCTTCGTCGGCCTGTTCATGGGCCTCGGAGCGTCGTTCTCGGTGCTGGTGGCGGCCGAGATGATGGGCGTAAAATCCGGCCTCGGCTACTACCTGCAATGGGCGCAGGGCTGGGCGGCCTACGCCAACATGTATGGCGCGCTGATCGTGATGGCGCTGATCTTCTCGAGCCTGATCACGCTGCTCTTCGCCGCGCGCGACCGGCTGCTCGGCTGGCAGAAGGACGTGGTGAAATGGTAGCCGCTCAGCTTGCGGTCTCGACGCCACGCGGCACCGCTGCGTCGCGCGGCGCCGACCTCGCCATCGAAGGCGTCTCGCATGCCTTCGATCTCGAAGGCCGCCCCCTGCCAGTGCTCGACGACATCGACCTCGACATCAAGGCGGGTGAGTTCGTGGCCCTGCTCGGGCCGAGCGGTTGCGGGAAGTCGACGCTGCTGCGGCTGGTCGCCGGCTTGGAACAGCCATCGCAAGGCCGCATCGCAGCCGCCGGCGAGCTGATCACGGCGCCCGACCCGTCCCGTGTCGTGGTGTTCCAGGACCCGACGCTCTATCCCTGGCGCACGGTCTGGAAGAACGTGGCGCTTGGGCTAGAGGCGCGTGGCCTGCTGGCCTCCCAGAAGAGCCGCGTCGACGACGCGCTGAAGACGGTCGGGCTCGCCGGCTTCGAGCGCGCCTTCCCGCGCCAGCTTTCCGGCGGCATGGCCCAGCGCGCGGCGCTGGCCCGCGCGCTTGTCAACGATCCCAACGTGCTGATCCTGGACGAGCCGCTCGGCAAGCTCGACTCGCTGACGCGGATCGCCATGCAGACCGAGATCGCCGAACTCTGGCGCCAGCGCGGCTTCACCACGCTGCTCGTCACCCACGACGTGGAGGAGGCGCTGTTCCTAGCCCAGCGGGTCATCGTGCTGAGCGAGCGCCCGGCCCGGATCAAGGCCGAGATCATCAATGACCTGCCCTATCCGCGCCATCGCGGCGACCCGCGCCTCGTGGAGCTGCGCGGACAGGCCCTCGCCCATCTCGGGCTCGACGCGAGCTGGTGAGCCCGCGCCGCCGCTTTTCAATCATAGGATCGGTCCATGTCTCGACGTCTCGGGCTGGCATTCGCCTTCGCCCTCGCCTCATCGCAGGCCTTCGCCCATGCGCATCTCAAGACCGCCTCGCCGGCCGACGGAGCGACGGTCGCACCGCCTAACGAGATCATTCTCGGCTTCACGGAGGATCTGGAGGTCAAGCTGAGCAGCATCACCGTCAAGACTGCAGGCGGCGAGACCGTCAGTGCCGCTCCGGCCGAAGCCGTGCCCGGTGACCGCAAGGCGTTGAAAGTCCTGCTCGAGACAGTTCCGCCAGGCGCGTACACCGTCGAGTGGGCTGCAACCTCGGTCGATACCCACCGCGTCACCGGCCAGTATCGGTTCACCGTCAGGCCGTGATGTGGATGCGCTGATTGGGGCGGCGCTGCCGGCAATCCGCTGGCTTCACCTCGCCGCCCTGTTGTCCGGCCTCGGCGCCGAGGCCTTTCGCCTGCTGTCGCGGCGCGCGCTCGCCACCACTTCGGCCGGCGAGGCGCTGCTTCGCGGCCTTGTCTCCTACGCCCGGCTCTCCGTGCTTGTCACCCTCGCCAGCGGCGCGGCGTGGTTCTGGCTGCAAGGCAGCGCGATGCTGGGGCGGCCTGTCGACAGCATCGAGGCGGCCCGGACCATTGCCGAGACGCTCTTCGGTCAGGCGCTGCTGCTGCGCGCCAGCCTGCTGGTTCTCACGATCTGGCTCCTGCGCAGCAGTGGGCGCGCCGGATCGGCCGCTCTGCCCGTGCTGGCAATTGCCGTCTTGCTGCAGGGCTGGCTGGGGCATGGCGCCGCGACCGATCGATGGACGACGGCGGCTTTGGGCCTTCACGTCTTGGCGGCGGGTCTTTGGCTCGGATCGCTGCTGCCATTGCTCGCAGCCTGCCTGCTGCTGCCGATGGAGGCGCCTGCGCTCGCACGACGCTTCACGCCGCTCGGAATGGCCTGCGTAGCCGTGCTCGCGGCCACGTCCCTCCTCCAGACACAGGCACTCGTCGGCACGCTGGCGGCGACGCTCGGCACAGACTACGGCAAGCTCGCCCTCGCCAAGCTTGCCCTGTTCGGCATCCTCCTGCTGCTGGCGGCTGCAAACCGTTTCCGCTTCGTGCCGCTTGCCGAATCCAGCGGTTCGGCGCGCGGCCTTGCCCTGTCGATCGCGGCCGAAGCTGGCGTGGGGCTGGCCACCGTTGCGGTTGCCGCCGCGCTGGCCAGCCAGCCGCCGGCAATCCATGAGCAGCCTATCTGGCCTTTCTCGCTGCGGCCGGTTCCGGGCCTATGGGAAGACGCCTATCTGCGCGACGGGCTTTTCCGGCTGCTGGCTCCCGCCGTGATCGCGCTGGCGCTTTTCACCCTTGCCGCCCTCGCGAGGAAGCTGCGCTGGCCTGCCCTTCTCGCCGGAGTGGCCGTGCTGGCCTCCATCCAGCTGCCGCCCTGGCGCCCCTATGTCGCCGCGGCCGTTCCGACGACCTTCCAGCTCTCCCCCACCGGCTATGGCGCACGATGGGTCGCGACGGGGCGCGAGCTGTTCCAGCGCGATTGCGCAAGCTGCCATGGCCAGGATGCCCGTGGCCGTGGGCCGGTTGCTGTCGCACAGTCCGTCTGGCCGCCGGATCTTTCCGCGCCGCTGATCGCCGGCCGCCCGGGTGGGGAATTGTTCTGGTCGATCCGGCACGGCATCGGCACGATGCCGCCGGCGACGCAGCTTGAGGATACAGCGATCTGGTCGCTGATCGATTTCATCCGGTTGCGGGCCGGCGCCCGCATCTTCATCCCTTCCGACATGCGCTGGGGTGGCGTCACGCGCATGCCGGGCTTCGCCGCCCGCTGCGAGGGGGGCGTCGTCGTCACGCCGGGAGGCGGGAAGCCGTTGCAGCTCTGGCTGGGGCACGACGAGCATGGCGCGAACGCGCAGGTTCAGGCCGATGGCGCCGCCGAGCGATGCCCTGTCGAGGATCCGCTGCCTTTGTCGGCAGCTCTGGCGGAATTGACCGGGAGCCCCTCGCCACCCGCACAGATTCTGGTCGATGCCAATGGCTGGCTGAGGCGCGCCTTCAGGACCGAGAGCGACGCTCCGCCTCATGCCGTCGCGTCCGAGCTGGCGCTCATTCGGGCGAGCCCCCTGGACGGCTCCTCCATCCACCACTGACCGCCGTCGAGCGCGGCCGGCGGCTGCCCGGGAAAGCCGAGCTGTTCCGCCCGTTCATGGCCGCTCGGTCTGCGCGATATCAAGCCGCGCTCGGCCGGCCTCGTATACTCAGCTCCGGGGAGGCTCCCGCCCCGATATCCTCGCGGCAGAAAGCCACCCCGGCAACCGGGCTGCTGCAGAGCCTGTAACGGCCGCCTTGATGCAGTCGTCGAGCGTCCCGAGCCTGACGGTGCAGCCGGAAAGCCCCGGCCCGTAATGGGCGTACTTCCCTGAGTTGGTCAGGACCACCTTCGCCCGCTCGGGGAAGACGGGGCGCGTGATCGAACACCAGCAGAGATCGGGAATCACGCCGACGCCACTGTTCCGGAGCCTTGCCAGCGTTCCCTCGGCTTCGGCCACCGCCACGACATCTCGCCCGGCGGTGATGATGAGGGAGAGATTCTCGGCGACAGGACGTCCGTTGAGCCGTTCGGCAACGGCTCGGCATTCCTCGAGCGAGGCATGAGGGCTGCCGATGGCGACGAGATCGACACGCGCCGGGCCGTCATTCAGTTTCCGCCAGCCGGCTGCGAGGGCCTCGCTGTCAATGACGACCTCGTCCTCCGGGTTGCTTCCAAGGCCTTCCGCCTCCGGCGTGATGCTTTCGATATGCAGCATGGAAGCCGCCGAGGTCGTGCCGAAAGCGGCGCAGAGTGCCTTGAGATCGTCCTGCATCGGACGGGTTTTCGCGAGGCCCTTGATCAGCGGAATGCGATCGGGCGAGGCCAGCCCGGCGAGATAACCGATCAAGGGCCAGGCCGAGCCGTCCACTCCGTCCGGCACCTCCACCCTCACCGCTCGCCGGGCACGCCTTCCCTCATCGAGGAAGGCGCCGGCGAGTGGCGCGCGGCCGGTGACGGCGATGCAGAAATCCAGGAAATCGGGATGCTTCGCCGTCCGGGCTCCCAAGACGGAGTTGGCGAAGATCACGGCGTTCGACTCCGACCAGCCGATCGCTTCGCCGAAGCCGGGCGGATCCGGCAGGGAATAGGGAGCGCAGGTGAAGCTCGCGCGGCACCCCATCCGCACATAGGCATCGGCCAGGCGCGCGGCAGGTTCACCGAAGGCCGGCGCCACGCCCTGGCAGCGCCAATTGGCGTGGTCCACCGAGATCGCGTTCATCGTCGTCGGGACGCGAACGCGCGCACCGAGCTCTTCCATCTTCTCGGCGAAGACCAGATTGGCCGGGCCGGCATAGATGCAGCCGTCGACATGGGCCCGCGTCACATCGACGAGCGCGGCCGCGCCCTGCTGGCTCGCCATGGCGCAGACGATGCGCATCGCCTGTTGCGCGGCGCTGCCTTCAGCCCCGTCAAGCAAGCGGCGATCGTCGGGGGAAAGATGCAGTTCGGCATGTCCCACCGCCGAAAGAGCGATATGCACGCGTCCGCCATCGGCCACGATGGCGTCCGGCGCGATCTTCGCCTCCCCGGCGGATGCGAGCCTGCCAAACGCGTCGTCCGAGAGGCGCATCACCGGAATGCGGCGTTCGAACATTTCCGCCGCGACGATGGCCCCAAGCGTCAGCGTGTCCTCGGGATCGGCGAAGATCAGCGCGGCGGGGGCCTGGCCTGAAAGCGCCAACTCCAGCAGCACGCCGGAGCCAGAGCAGGAGCCACGGCTGCCTGGCATCATCACGACCGCACCGGCGAGTGAAGTGCCGTGTGCAGGGTGGTGCACATCGATCACCACTCCGGTGGACGCATCGACGCCGCCCCAGAAACTCAGGGGCTCCTTCATCACGACAATTGGCCCGCAGGCCGTGCCAGGAACGATGGCAATTCCAGTTTCGCGCGGTGAGGTCATGCACCGATCATTGCAAAGCGAGTGCGGAAGCGAAACGGGCGGCGCCACAAAACGCAGCTCTCGGGACCGAGGCCATTCCGCCGGCGCGGAAGCGCGTACTGAAACGCGCGTTCGTCCGGAGGCTAGTGGCGACCTCCCGACCTCTTCAGATCCATCGCCGCGATGATGTCAATGCTTGGCCTTGTGCTCGGGCTTTCCCTTGCGCTTGGTCGAAGCCATCTTGTCGAGCTCGCTCTCGCTCATAGATTTTTCCATCGATTTGGAAGCGCCCTTGAGCTCGCTCTTCTTCATATCGCCACGCTTTGCCGCGAGCGCGGCGCCGGCGGCCTTCTGCTGGGCAGCGGATTTTGCAGGCATGTCGTGCTCCTTCACTGAGTGAGCGGGTTCACCGGGATGAGCGGGTGACGGCTTCGATCTTGTTGCCATCGGGATCGAAGACGAATGCACCGTAATAATGGGCGTCATATTCGGGACGAAGGCCCGGCGGGCCTGCATCGGCGCCGCCACGGGCTAAGGCAGCCCGGTAGAAGCCGTCGACCACGTCCCGGCTGCCGGCCGAGAATGCGATATGGGTTCCGTTCCCGCCGGAAGCGCGGTTGCCGTCGACCGGCGCCTCGATGCTGAACAGGATGCCGCTGACGCCATAATCCGCCGAACGGCCGGTGCTGCTCAGGAGACGCAGCCCAAGCTCAGCCAGCACCGCGTCGTAGAAGGCCCGCGCTCTGGGCAGATCGTTGCTTCCCACGGAGACATGATCGATCATCGCGCCGACTCCTTCCGGCCGCCGAGAACGTCCTGATACTCGGGATGCCGCCTCGCCCAGTCGGCAATGAAGGAACACGCGGGGACGATCCGCTCGCCACGATCCCGGGCATGCTCGAACAGCGCCCGAGCCAGCTCCGAGCCGACACCGTGGCCGCGCAATGTCTGTGGAACCTCGGTATGCGAGACGACCAGATAGTCGTCGATGCCTGTAGGTAGCGAAGGCTTCCCCGCCCGGAACCGTCATCACGAAACGGTTGTTCTCGGCCTCGTCGCGAATGCCCGGAGAGATTCCCCGCTTTGATTGCGCCGACATGGTGGCTCCTTCGGAAAAGGCGCTGCCCGCAATGAACCCCCGCCCCGGATCGGAGTTCCCGGTTTACGGCGACGTTTTCGTGCCGCCCTGCACAACGTCGATCGCCACGGGGACCGCCTGATCGGCGTCGGACGAGGACGGCAATCCCATCGGGCGGGTGTTCGTCGGGGTGGCCAGAAGCGGCAGCACGTCGGTATTGCATTGCGAGTTCGGGGAGCTTGCGCCCGATGCTCTCACCCATGCGGCGATGCAGGCCGCGTTCTGTTTGGCGCTGGCGGAACTCGGCGACGACGACGCGTGGAGGCCGATGGGATCTTAGACGAACGAGCCCGCTCAGTCGCTCTTAGGCGGGCCTGCTTCCGCGAGCGGCCGCTCGGCCATCTCCGCCGCGACGGCAGTGTCGATCGGCGTGTCGTAGGTCATCAGTATATAGCCGAGGACCGAATAGAACCCGACCGTCGCGATCAGGTCGAAGACGGCCTTGCGGCCGAGGGCGGCGGCCAGTTCGGCTTCGAGGGCGGGCGACAGGCGACGGTCGTCGAACAGAGCGTCGACGGCGCGCGCGATCAGCCCATCCTCACCTTCCGGCATGCCACGCATCGCGATGATGCGCTCGTCGCTCATCCCGAGCACCCGCGAACGGCTGACGTGGTGCGCCCACTCATAGGGCGAGCCCATGCGATGCGCCGCGCGCAAAATCACCAGCTCCGAGCGCACCGGGCCGAGAGCGCTGTCCTTGACGACATGCTGGCGCAGCGGCGCCCACGCCTTCAGCAGCTCGGGATGGTGCGCCATGGTGCGATAGACGTTGAGCGCCCCGGCGAAACCGCCCTTCATCCCGGCAATCGCTTCTGGCCAGTCGGCATCATCTATCGGCGGGCAGGCAGAGGTCGTCATCAGGCTTCTCGCAGATGGGGCTGTTCCGTATGCCCTTCAGAGAGAAGGAGTACTATAGAGCCGCTCTCCTGCGACCACGATTTCAACATCCTGAAGATAGCTGCGAAGCGCCGCGGTATCGACCTCTATTCCGAGCCCCGGAGCATCCGGCGCTGCGATCCTGCCCAGTGTGTCGCGCTCGATGTTATTGGCCGTGATCGCCGTTGCGAGCGGCTTCGGCATGGCCGGGTATTCGCAGATTTCATGGTCGGCGAGCCCGGCATAAGGCTGCAGCGAGGCCGACAGCGCCAGATGCGAGGTGAAGGTGTGATTGACGAAGGTCACGCCTTTCGCCACCGCATAATCGGCGACCGCCTTCGACGGGCCGATGCCCCCGATCCGGCCGCAATCGATCTGGATGTAGCCGATGCCGCCATAGTCGATAAGCTGCTTGGCCATGGATTCGTTATGAGCGCCTTCACCGCCGGCAAGAAGCACTTTGCGGCTGCGCTTGGCGAGAGCCCCGTAGGCCTCCAACGCGCTGGCATGAAAAGGCTCCTCGAACCAGAGGACATGGGCCTTCTCCATGGCGGGCAGCCTCGCCGCCGCGCGCTCGACGTCCTCGATGAAGATCTGGCCGGTATCGACCAGCAGAATGCCATCCTCTCCGAGCCCCTCGCGCGCCGCGACGAAATGCTCGGCATCGGCCTCGACACTGCCGCGGCCGATCGGGCCCCAGCCGAACTTCGCGGCGCGGAAGCTTCGTTTCCTGGCGCCGCGGGCGCGTTCGAGCGTCTCCTGCGGGCTGTCGCCGAAGAGGACGGAGGCATAGGGCGTTTTTGGAGTGCTCTTGCCATAGCCGAGCAGGCGCCAGACCGGTTCGGAACGCATCTTGCCGAGGATATCCCATAAGGCCATTTCGACGCCCGAGAAGGTATGGGGCGCCTGCAGCAGGTCCATCGAGTTGTAGGCCACCGCCGCAGCGATGCGCGCAATGTCCGCGGGGCTCTCCAGCGGTTGGCCAAGCACGGAATCCGCCACCGGCCGGCAGACTCCATGGGACATGGGGCAGATGAAGGCAGCGATGGACGGCAGCGGCGCGGCCTCGCATTCGCCCCAACCGATATGGCCTCCCGCCGCCACCCGCACGAGCAGCGCATCCTGGCTTCCGTCGGCCTCGTCGGTGACCACGGGCATGGCGAGATAGAAGAAGTCAACGGCTTCGATGCTGGGCACAGGCTTGCTCCTCACAGTTCGTAGATCGTCGCGCGCGGCGCGAAGGAGACGTTCTCGTCGAGCGGATAGACCGGGCGGGCGCAGATGCGATGGCCGAGGCTCTTCAGGTTCGCGGAGGTTGCGCCGGGAGCGTCGACGTTGAAATTCCGCGCGCACCACTGGTCGTACATGTGGAACTCGGTGTGGGGCGACTTCACCACGATCAGGTCGAAATCGGCCGGGTCGAGCCCGTTGGCGTAGTACATGGCACGGTCGAACAGACTGACGGAGCGGCTCATCACGACGACGGTGACGTTGTCGTAAGTCAGCACGGCGGTCGGCCCGGCCCGGAGAGGCGCCTTCATCGTCTCCAGCGATGCCTCTCCGTCCGAGAGCAGCTTGACCGTCGCGGTCACCGGCATCGGCGGGAAGCGGGCGGGATCGATCGTGCCACCGAGGGTGAGCGTCACGGTCACTCCGACGCCGGCTTCATGGGCCGCTGTGGCCGCCGGCGCGTCGACGATCTGGGCCAGCACGCGCTTGCCGTAGCCAGCCTTTCGAAGCGCGGCCAGGATCGCATTGCTGTCGCCAGAGGCGCCGGACGAGGTCGCATCGGCGGCATCGGTGAAGATCACGGGGCCGTCGATGCTGCGTGCCTGGCCGATGGCGCGATCAACAGGCACGAGCTTGCCCTGCATGCGAAAGCGCAGCGGCCAGAACTCCTGCGCCAGCCGGATGGCCTCGCGCTCGGCGGTCTCCCTGTCGCCGTCGGTGAGGATCAGCACCTGCGAGCACAGTTCCGGCACATCGGTGAAAGGGTTGCCGATCATGATGCCGGCCGCGAGCGCCCGCCCCTCCTCCTCCAGCCGGCGGCATTCGGCGAGGAGCTCGCCATAGCAGCCGGTCTTGGTGATGAGCTCACCGCCGCGTACCAACGCGGGAATGACCACGCGGGCGGCGACGGGTTTGATCCCGCCATCCATCAGCTTCAGCAGCAGTTCGGCGGCGCGCCGGCCGGTATCGGCGAAATCGACATGCGGATAGGTCCAGTAGATCGCGAAGCCGTCGACGTTGCGCAGCATGCGGTCGGTAAGGATGCCGTGCAGGTCGAGCGAGATGACGATCGGCATGTCCGGGCCGACCCGCTCGCGCAGCTTCTCCAGCAGGTAGCCTTCCGGGTCGAGTTCGCCATCGGCGCCCATCGCGCCATGCAGCGAGACATAGATGCCGTCGATGCCGTCAAGCTTCGCGGAGATCGCGGCCAGAATCTCCTCGGACAGCTTCTTCCAGCCTTCGGCCGAGAGCAGCCCGGCGCTGCCGGCGCGGGCGCAGATCGTCGGCACGATCTCGATATCGGGCCGGGCATCGAAGACCGCGAGTGCGCCGCCGAGTTCCTGGTTCTTGCCGCGCTGGTCGTAGAGCCCCTCGCCATGGCCGATCAGGAAATTCTCGTAATGCGACGGCAGCGGATTGAAGGAGGAGATCTCCTGCTTGCAGTCGGCGATCAGGATGCGCTTCATCGGGCGGCTCCGGCGGGTCAGAATTTCAGGCGAGGGTCGAGCACGTCGCGCAAGCCGTCGCCGAGGAGGTTGAGGCCGAGCACGCAGACGATGATCGCGAGGCCGGGAAACACCGTGATCCAGGGCGCTTCGCGCATAAAGTCGCGGCCTTGGGCGATGATCGAGCCGAAAGAGGCTGCCGGGGGCGGCGGACCGGCGCCGACGAAGGACAGCGCCGCCTCGGCGAGGATCGCAATGGCGAAGACATAGGTCAGCCGCACGATCAGCGGGCCGGCCGCATTGCGAAGCACATGCTTGAACAGGATGGTCCATTCGCCGAGGCCGATCGAGCGGGCGGCGGACACGTATTCCTGCTCCCGCTCCAGCAGCACGGAAGCGCGCACGATGCGGGCCGTGTGCGGCGTCGTCGCGATAGCGAGCGCGATCACGACATTGGCCAGCGAAGCGCCGAGCACCGCCGAGACGACCATGGCGAGCACGATCGAGGGGAAAGCCATCAACGCGTCCATCACGCGCATGATCGGCTGGTCGAGACGGTAGAAGAAGCCGGCGACCGCGCCGCTGAGCGTGCCGGCGATGCCGGCCACCACGACGGTGAAGGCGCCAATCGCGAGCGAGATGCGCGCCCCGACCATGACGCGCGAAAGGATGTCGCGCCCGAAATGGTCGGTGCCGAACCAGTGGACGGCGTCGGGCGCCACGAGCCGGGCGCGAATATTGCTGCGCAGAGGATCGAACGGCGACAGCAGGCCAGCGAGCAGCGCGACCGAGACCATGGCCAGCACGAGCACGGCCCCGATCACGAAAGAGCGGTTGCGCAGCAGGCGTGCCCAGACGGCGCGGCCGGCGAGCGGTATGCCTTGCGTCACGACAGCCTCACCCGGGGATCGACCACGGCGTAGAGGATGTCGACCACAAGATTGATCGCGAGATAGACGACGGCGAGGAAAAGCAGCCCGCCCTGCAGCACGGGGAAATCGCGGGACGCGATCGCACCGACGATCAGGCGGCCGATCCCCGGGATCGAGAAGACCTGCTCGACGATGACCGCGCCGCCCAGCAATGCGCCGGAGACGATGCCGATGACGGTCAGGATCGGGATCATGGCATTGGGCAGGGCATGCCGCAGGACGACGTCGAGCTTCGCCAGGCCCTTGGCATCGGCTGTCCGGACATAGTCTTGCCCGAGCGTGTCGAGCATTGAAGCGCGCGCCATCCGGGCGATGAAGCCGACCTGGACGAGGCCCAGCGTCAGGGCCGGCAGGATCATGCCACGCAGCCAAACTCCCGGCGATTCCATGGAGGGTGTGAAGCCGCCGCTCGGCAGCCATCCCAGCGAAACCGCGAAGACTAGGACCATTACGAGACCGAGCCAGAAATCCGGCACGGAAAGACCCAGCAAAGCCGTGGTCATCACCACCTGATCGGGCCAGCGGTTGTGGTTGACGGCCGCGATGATTCCGGCAGCGACACCGAAGAGCACGGCGAAGGCGAGCGCCAGCGCCGCCAGCGAGAGCGTGACCGGCAGCCTCTCGATCAGGGCGGCGCTCACCGAGCGGTTCAGCAGGATCGACTGGCCGAGGTCGCCGCTCAAAATGCGGCCGTACCAGCCCAGCATCTGCTGGGGCAGCGACAGGTCGAGCCCGAGCGCGCTGCGCAGCGTGGCGATCTGCTGCGGTGTTGCCGAGGCGTCGAGAAAGGCCGCCGCCGGATCGCCCGGCACCAGCCAGATCAGCGCGAAGGACATCAGCGATACCAGCGCGAGCACGACGAAGGCGCCCGCGAGCCGGCGGATCAGAAAGCTTCCCATGCTGCCCTCCTTCCGAGCGTTGGCGCTTCATTTTGACAAGTGCGGGTCATCCCGGGCGACCCACCGGGTACGACCTTCGTCGGCCCGATGACAGGCTCCGGGAGACCCGGAATCCATTCCGGAACGCTTCCGATGAAGGTTCAGGCATGGATCCCGGATCGGCGCCGCTTCGCGGCTTGTCCGGGATGACGCCGCAGTTGAGGCGACGGCCGATGCCTATGACGGCTGGCATCGACCACGCGCGCTCAGGGCTCCAGCCAGACGCCCCACATGCGGGGGATGCGATAGGGCTTGAAGTTCTTGAGCTTGGCCGTCGAGGCCTGGAAGACGCCGTAATTGCCGGCCTTCATGGCGACTGCAGCGTCGTACATATGTTTCTGGAAGGCGTCGTAGAGTGCCTTGCGCCTGTCTTCGTCCAGCTCGGCGTTGAAGGCGGCGGCGATGCGGTCGATCTCCGGGTCCTTCGCCTGCTGCGAGAGGCCGTTGACCCAGGGCGCCATCACCGATCCGGGTCCCTCGAAGGGCTCGATGCCGAAGCCGTGGGTCCAGAACGTCCAGCCTGTCGGCGTGAAGCCGATCTTCGAGACCGTCGGCCAGTCGGAGACGGCGATGTCGACATCGACGCCGATCTCCTTGAGCCGCTGCTGCACCACCGTCGCGGTGTCGACATTGGCGCGCAGGTTGTCGACGATGAAGGTGACCTTGCCGCCCTTGTAGGAGGACTTGCCGAGCAGTTCCTTGGCGAGCTTCAGATCGGCCTTGTTGTACTTGTCGCTGCCGGCCGTCCCGTAAAAGGCGGAGCCGGGATAGAGCCAGCTCGGATCGAGCTGATAGATGTCGGCGTAGGAGATCGCCATGATCTCCTCCATGTCCAGCGCCGCCTGGACGGCGAGCCGGAAGTTCACGTCATTGGCCGGTGCTTGAGCCTGGTTGAACTTGATGACCTGCAGGCCGAACGGCATCACCTTGTGGATGGTGAAGCGGTTATCGGTGCCGAGGCGCTTCGCCGTCGGGCCGTCGACGGTCTCGTTGAACTGGATCTGACCGGCTTCGAGCGCCGCTGTCCGCGCTCCGCCCTCCGGCATGAAGCGGAAGGTCACGGTGTCCAGGAAAGCTTCCTTCCTGCCGGCGAAGCCGTCGCGGCCGGTTCCCTTCGGATTGGGCGCATAGCCGTCATAGCGCGTCAGCTTGACGTGGCTGTCCGGCTTGTACTCGACGAATTTGTAGGGGCCGGTACCGACGATCTCGATCTTGCCGGCCTCCTTGGCTGCCTCGCTCGCCGGATAGATCGCGATCGGGGCGCGCGGCGACGAGAGATTGTCGAGGAAGGTCGATTGCGGCTGCTTCAGCGTGACCGTGACCTCGTGCTCGCCGCTCGCCTTGACCGCATCAATGGCGGCGACCAGGGCCGGCGAGGCTCCGATCTTGCGATAGCGCTCGAGCGAGGCCACCACGTCGCCGGCATCGAGCTTCTTGCCGTTGTGGAAGGTCACGTCCTTGCGGATCGGGAAGACATAGGTCTTCCCGTCGGCCGAGACCGTGACGCCCTCGGCCAGCTCGGGCACGGGCTTCGCGTTCTCGTCGCGGGCGTAGAGCGTCTCGAAGATGTGGAGCGTGATGTTCCGGGAGGCTTGCGCCGAAGTAATCTGCGCATCGAGCGAGGGTGGCGCCTGGCTGATGCCGACGACGACGTCGCCACCCTTGCGCTGGGCCATCGCGGCCGGCGCCCCTCCCAGGGCAATGGCGACCGCGACAGCGGCGCCGAGGATGATGTGCTTTGCCATGTTCTTCTCCCCTGCGGATTGATGGTCAGGCACGAAGACAGTCAGGCTGCGGCTCGCCGCGCGTCGTAATCCTCCATCAGCACGGCGACGACATCGCCGCGCTGCACGCGACCCGGTCCCGCCGACATCCACAGCACGCCGTCGCGGCGGTAGCGGACCTCAAGGGGCGAGCGGTCGACATCCTCGATGAAATGCAGGTATCCGGCGAGCTCGCCGGCGCGACAGATGTCGCCGACGATGTTGCGCGGCTCGAACAAGCCGCCTGCCGGCGAGAACGAGTAGCCGGACGCATCGCGCACCATCATGTGGCGGGTTTCGGGAGAGCCGTCGCGCTGGCGGGTATCCGGCGTTCCCTCCATCAGCCCGAAATGCTTGAGGATGTTGGTCAAGGCCCGGTCGGCGATGCGCACGCCCTCGACATTGACGCGGCCCCAGCCGCCGAGCTCTGTCCCGAGCGAAAGAATGCCGCGCCGCTCGACCGAGGAGGTCAGGGTTGCGCCCTCGTCGACGCCCCAAAAAACGACATTGTAGGGCGCGCCGAACGCCGCAGCCGCCGCCATGGTGCGCTCCCGCAAACCGGCATCGTCGACATAATGCATATTGGTCGAGAGCGCGGAATCGCCGGAATGGCCTGCCGTATGCAGATCGACCGAGACGTCGACCAACGGCAGCAGCACCGCATCGACGAAATGGGCCAGCATCTCCGAGAACGTGCCCTTCGGGTTGCCCGGAAAGCAGCGGTTCATGTCGCGATTGTCGACGGGCGAGAGCCGCGTGTCGTTCATCACCGCGGGCATGTTGAGGGCGGGGATCATGATGACGCGCCCCTGAACCGAGGCCGGATCGAGGCTGCGCGCGAGGCGAGAGATGGCGATCTGCCCCTCATACTCGTCGCCATGGACCCCACCTGTGAACAGGATCGTGGGGCCGGTGCCATTTTTCACGCTGACGACGGGAATTTCGACTGTTCCCCAACCAGAGGTGTTGCGGGAAAGGGGCGCGCGCAGATAGCCGGCCTGTCGCCCCGATGCCTCGAAGTCGATGTCACAGCGCACCCGACTCTCGGACGTCATGGCCAACCCCTCCTTGCTCTTGTGTTTGTAGGATTGTATACGATCATACAAAGTGTCAAGCGAGACTCGAGCGAGGCCTGAATGACGGAGACTGGCGAGCGCGCGGAGGCGATCGAAAGGGCTGGACCTCCCAGCCCGGACTGGCAGCCGCTCCAGCCCCAGACCCTCGTCGATCATGCGATCGAGGCGATCATAGCGGGCGCGGCCGCAGGACTGATCCTGCCGGGCGACCGCATCGTCGAGGTCGAGCTCGCCCGGAAACTAGGGGTGAGCCGTGTGCCGGTGCGCGAGGCGCTGCGCCTGCTGGAAAGCCAGGGCGTCGTGGTCAGCGAAGCCTATAAGGGCATCCGCCTGCGCCCGGTCACGAACGAGCGCGTCGCGGACCTGATCGAGGCCCGCATCGCGCTGGAAGCCAGCGCAACGGCGCGCGCCGTCACCGCAGGCCGAAACCGCGGTAGCCATCTCGATGAGCTGCGCAGCGCGGTCTCCGAGATGGAGCTGATGGCGGCTCGCGGCAGCGCCTATGGCGTTGCGGTCGCCGATACCCGCTTCCACCGCGCTCTCTGCCAGCTCGGCGGCAACAGCGTCACGCTCGATTTGTGGGAGACGCTCGCGCCGCAATGCACGATCATCTTCGGCCTCGCGACTTTCGGAAAGCCGATGGCCGGCGTCGTCGAGGAGCATGTCGATCTGCTCGCCGCCTTCGAAGCCGGCGACATCGAAGAGATCGCACGCACGCTCGATGACCACATCACCGTCATGAACCACGCGATGGACTACGAGGCCATCGTCGCGCAGCGCCGCAGGGAAAGGGACGCATAGTGACCGATCAGGCCATCCAGCAGACGCGCGCGCGGAGCCGGCCGGGGCTGCCGCCTTTCCGGATCACCCGCATCGAGGCGGCGCCTCTCTTCGGGGAAAGCCCGAAAGGGGGTTGGTCGGCGGAAATCCGGCCGGAGGATTCAATTCACGCGCTGATCGCCGTCCACACGGATCAGGGGCTCATCGGCTATGGCAGCGTCTTCACGGACGGACGCCTCGTGCAGGCCGCGCTCAAGGTGCTGGAGCCGCTCTTCATTGGAGCCGATGCGCTGTCCCCCGATTTCGTCAGCGAGAAGCTGCATCAGAACACCTTCTGGATGGGCCGCGGCGGCACGCTGACCCACACGATCAGCGGCATCGATATCGCGCTCTGGGATATCCTCGGCCAGGCCACCGGACTCAGCGTCGGACGGTTGCTCGGCGGCCGCTATCGCGAACGCGTGCAGCCTTATTGCTCGCTCCTGATGGAGGAACCTGATGCGATGAGGGATGTGGTCGCCGGCTTTCGCGACAAAGGTTTCACGGCGTTCAAGATCGGCTGGGGCCCATTTGGCCGCGCGCTCGACGTCAAGCTGGACGAGGCGATCGTGCGCGCCGCGCGCGAGGCCGCAGGCGAGCGCGCCAAGCTCTTCGTCGACGCCGGCGCCAGCGACGCGCTGTGGCCACACGGGCTGAAATGGGCCAAGCGCACGGCTGAGATGCTGGCCGACTACGAGGTCGGATGGTTCGAGGAGCCGGTCAGGCCCGATGCGATCGACGACTACCGCGAATTGCGCCGATCCTCCCCCGTGCCGATCGCCGGCTGCGAGGTGCTGACCCGGCGCCAGAGCTTCATCCCCTGGCTGACCACCGGCGCAGTCGACATCGTCCAGCCGGATGTCACCAAGGTCGGCGGCATCTCCGAACAGCGCCGCATCGCCTGGATGGCCTACGATCTCGGCATCCGATATGTCGGCCATGGCTGGAATACGGCGCTCGGCCTGGCCGCGGATCTGCAGATGGCCTCCGCCTTCCCCGATGCCGACCTCGTGGAGTTCATCGGCGGCAGCCCCTATGTCGACGGCATCCTGGCCGAGCCCTTCGCGCTCGATGAGGAGGGTTGGCTGACCATACCGGACCTGCCGGGGCTGGGGGTCGTGATCGATCGCGAGAAACTGTCTCGATACACGCCCGAGGCGCATGCCCTTTTCGAGTGAGTGTCCGGGCCGCTTGCCGGCCGACAACCACTTTGACGCATCAGCTGCGGGCCCCTCAGCGAGACCAGCCCTGCTGTCCCTGGTGTGAAACAGGCTTGAGCAAAAAGGCCCAGCCGCAGTGCGGCCGGGCCCATCTTTTGGAAAGCGGCACGTCGATCGCGCGACGCGCAGCTGCCGGCGCTCGCCTAGCGGATCGGCGGCGCGTATTGCAGGCCGCCATTCGTCCAGAGCGCATTTTGTCCGCGCGCGATCTTCAGCGGCGACTGCTGCCCGAGATTGCGCTCGAAGATCTCGCCGTAGTTTCCGGCGGTCTTGATGATGCGGTAGGCCCAGTCGTTATCGAGCCCGAGCGACTGGCCGAAGGCGCCTTCCTTGCCGAGCAGGCGCCTGATGTCGGGGTTGTCTGACTTCTCGCTCATCTCGTCGATATTGGCCTGAGTGACGCCCAGTTCCTCGGCTGTCACGAGCGCGTACTGCGCCCAGGAAACGATGTCGAACCACTGGTCGTCCCCGTGGCGCACGGCGTAGCCGAGCGGCTCCTTGGAAATCGTCTCGGGCAACACGACGTGCTCCGACGGATCCTTGAAGCGCAAGCGCTCGGAATAGAGGCCCGACTGGTCGGTGGTGAAGGCATCGCAACGGCCGGCCTCGTATGCCTCCGTCGCCTCGTTGTTGGTGGCGAAGGTCACCGGCTCGAACTTCATGTTGTTCTTGCGGAAATAATCCGCGGTGTTGAGCTCGGTGGTCGTGCCCTGCTGAATGCAGATCGAGGCACCGCTGAGTTCCTTGGCGGATTTGATGCCCGTGGACTTCTTCACCATGAAGCCCTGGCCGTCATAGTAGAACACCGTGCGGAAATTCAGGCCGACCTGGACGTCGCGCGACATGGTCCATGTCGTCGTCGCGGAGACGAGGTCGCTTTCGCCCGCCTGCAGCGCCGTGAAGCGGTCCTTCGAGGACAACGAAACGAACTTCACCTTCGCCGGATCGCCGAAGATCGCGGCCGCAATCGAATGGCAGAACTCGATATTGACGCCGCGCCAGGTTCCGCCTGCGTCGGCGAGGCCGAAGCCGGCGAGCCCGGTGCCGATGCCGCAGCTCAGGACGCCCCGCGCCTTCACCGTCTTCAACGTCTGAGCCTGGGCTCCCGATGCCAATAC
>NZ_JBFUIF010000054.1:0-20545 GCF_056402015.1 Allobosea sp. P4_C6 | reverse complement strand
GGCACCGACCTGGCGATCCTGAACTACATCGCCCACCACATCATCTCGACCGGCCGGGTGAACAAGGACTTCGTTGACAAGCATACGACCTTCGTGAAGGGCGCGACCGAGATCGGCTATGGCCTCCGGCCGGACGATCCGCGCGAGGTCAAGGCGAAGAAGGCGGCCGATGTCGGCGCCACGACGCCCATCGATTTCGAGGCCTATGCCGCCTTCGTGAAGGACTACACGCTGGAGAAGGTCTCGTCCCTGACCGGGGTCGAACCCGGCTTCCTTCAGCAGCTTGCCGAGCTCTATGCCGACCCCAAGCGCAAGGTCACCTCGTTCTGGACGATGGGCTTCAACCAGCATGTGCGCGGGGTCTGGGCGAACCAGCTCGTCTACAACCTGCATCTACTGACCGGAAAGATCTCGGAGCCGGGCAACAGCCCCTTCTCGCTCACCGGCCAGCCCTCGGCCTGCGGCACGGCGCGCGAGGTCGGCACCTTCGCGCATCGCTTGCCGGCGGACATGGTCGTGACCAATCCCGAGCACCGCAAGCATGCCGAGGAGATCTGGCGCATTCCACACGGCATCATCCCGGAGAAGCCCGGCTACCATGCCGTCGAGCAGGACCGCATGCTCAAGGACGGAAAGCTGAATTTCTACTGGATTCAGGTCAACAACAACCTTCAGGCCTCACCGAACAACGCCAACGAAGCCTATCCCGGCTACCGCAATCCGGAGAACTTCATCGTCGTCTCGGATGCCTATCCGACAGTGACGGCAATGGCTGCCGATCTCATTCTGCCGGCGGCGATGTGGGTCGAGAAGGAAGGCGCCTACGGCAATGCCGAGCGGCGCACCCATGTCTGGCACCAGCTCGTCCAGGCGCCAGGCGAGGCGCGCTCCGACCTCTGGCAGCTCATGGAGTTCTCGAAGCGCTTCACCACCGACGAAGTCTGGCCCGCGGAGATCCTCGACGCCAACCCGAACTATAAGGGCAAGACGCTGTTCGACGTGCTGTATCGCAACGGCCAGGTCGACCAGTTCGCAGCGAGCGAAATCGATGCGGAATACGACAATTTCGAAGCCAAGAACTTCGGTTTCTATGTCCAGAAGGGGTTATTTGAAGAGTATGCGACGTTCGGCCGAGGTCATGGCCACGACCTCGGTCCTTATGATCTTTATCATCAGGTCAGGGGGCTGCGCTGGCCGGTGGTGGACGGCAAGGAGACGCTCTGGCGTTATCGCGAGGGGCTGGACCCCTATGTGAAACCGGGCAAGGGCGTCGAGTTCTACGGCAACAAGGACGGCAAGGCCCGGATCATCGCGGTCCCCTACGAGCCGCCGGCGGAATCGCCCGATGGCGAGTATGATTTCTGGCTCGTCACCGGCCGCGTGCTGGAACATTGGCATTCAGGCTCGATGACCATGCGCGTGCCGGAGCTCTACAAAGCCTTCCCGGGTGCGCGCTGCTTCATGCACCCCGAGGACGCCCGCAAACGCGGGCTCAACCAGGGTGCCGAGATCCGAGTGATCTCGCGCCGGGGCGAGATGCGCACCCGCGTCGAGACGCGCGGACGCAACCGCATGCCGCCAGGCGTGGTCTTCGTGCCCTGGTTCGACGCAAGCCAGCTCATCAACAAGACGACGCTCGACGCCACCGATCCCATCTCCAAGCAGACGGATTTCAAGAAATGCGCGGTCAAGATCCTCGCGGTCTGAGCGTGATGCGCTCGCGGGCCGTCCTTGGGGCCGCCCTGGCGGCGTGCCTCGTCCTCGCTTTCGGTGCCGCGCTCTCGCAGGAGGGCGCGCCCGTGAAGATCGTGCCACGCCTGACCGGCACCTCCGATCCGATGGCGCTTGACCGGGTGCCCGCTCTCGGCCGGCCGATCGTCGACGACGTCAAGCGCATGCGGAACTATCCGGAGCAACCGCCGGTGATCCCGCACGCCATCGATGGCTACCAGCTCACGGTCAACACCAACCGCTGCATGGACTGCCACAAGCGCGAGTTCACGGAAGGCTCGGGCGCGCCGATGATCAGCATCACCCATTTCCAGGACCGGGATGGGCAAGTGCTCTCCGACGTGACGCCGCGGCGCTATTTCTGCACCGCCTGCCACGTTCAGCAGACCGACGTCCCGCCGCTGGTCCAGAACCAGTTTCAGGACGCCAAAGACATCGGCCGAAAGCCATAGCGGGGCGAGACGATGGCCAGGATCAAATCCTTCATCCTGCGGCTGTGGGGCTTCGTCCTGCGCTTTTGGCGCATCGTCAGCCGGCCGAGCGCCTATCTCAGCCTTGGGTTTCTCACACTCGGAGGCTTCATCTGCGGCGTGATCTTCTGGGGCGGCTTCAACACCGCGCTGGAGATCACCAACACCGAGAAATTCTGCACGTCATGTCACGAGATGCATGACAACGTTTACCAGGAGCTGCAGTCGACGGTGCATTTTTCCAACCGCTCGGGCGTGCGCGCGACGTGCCCCGACTGCCATGTCCCGCACGAATGGACCGCCAAGATCGCCCGCAAGATGCAGGCCTCCAAAGAAGTCTGGGGCAAGATCTTCGGGACGATCTCGACGCGGCAGAAATTCCTCGACCACAGGCTCGAGCTCGCCAAGCATGAATGGGCGCGGCTGAAAGCAAACGACTCCCTGGAATGCCGCAACTGTCATTCTTCCGTGGCGATGGACTTCACAAAGCAAACCCGCCGCGCGGCCGAAATCCATAGCCGCTACCTGATACCGAAAGAGAAGACCTGCATCGATTGCCACAAGGGCATCGCCCATCTCCTGCCGGACATGACGGGCATCGAGCCGGGATGGAAGGACGCCCCGGAGTTGCAGGGCAAGGGCAGCGCCCTCTGGCATGGGCCAGAGCGGGCTGTGCGGAACTATCTGGCGGAAATCGAGACGCGCCAGGGCGAATAAGGTGCCGGCGGGAGCTTGAGCACCGCTCGATGCGGAAAGGGGTGACGCCCCCCGATTCAGGCTCGATCAACGCTCCACTGCGCCTCTTCCGAGATCATCCCAGTTTCACGGCGCGGGCCAATGCCAGCCGACACCGAGCCGGTCGATGCGGGAGCGAAGATCGAGCCCCTCCCCCGGAAGCCGAGTGTAGCAGTTGCAGAGTGCCGGACCGGCGATGATTGCTGCGGATAGCCAGTTCTTCCACGGCCGCCTGCTGAATCGACGCTGAGAAGAACCATCTCCCTGACCGGCCCACAATAGCAATAGATCTACGAATTCCGTGTTCTTTCGGCCCCAAATTCCATTGCTTGCTGAATATAATGCGTCTCGCACGTCCATATTCGCGCACGGTTGAATTGACAGTCCGAACCGATGACAAAAGCCCAAGAATTTCTTTGGTACATTCCAAACGATGTTAAGCCCGGTCACCGAGGCGACACCACCACCCTTGACCATAACAGCCTCGAAGCCCTCACCAGCCATGCCTTGGCGCTGGAGCGGTTCGGGTGGAAAGGGGCCCTGATCGGTACCGGCTGGGGACGGCCCGATACCTTTTCTGTGGCGACCGCCCTGGCTGCGCGAACGAAAACATTCGAACCGCTGATCGCGATCCGCCCGGGCTATTGGCGACCTGCCAATCTGGCCTCGGCCGCCGCGACGCTGGACCATCTGAGTGGTGGTCGCGTGCGGATCAATATCGTCTCGGGTCAGGACGACCTCGCCGCATATGGAGACGAGGAAGGCGACCAGACACAGCGCTACGCCCGGACCAAGGAGTTCATGCAGCTGGTGCGCAAGCTCTGGACCGAGGAAGGCGTCAGTTTTCGCGGACAGTATTTTTCGGTCTCGAACTCAACCGTCGAACCCCGATTCCAGCCTAGCAAAGGCAGGGCGCACCCCCAGCTCTATTTCGGCGGCGCGTCGGAAGCGGCCGAGCACGTCGCGGCGACCGAGGCCGATGTCCAGCTGTTCTGGGGCGAGCCGCTCGCCGAGATCGCCCAGCGGATCGAGCGCCTCAACTCGCTGGGCGACCAGCTCGGCCGAGAGCTTGCCCCGCTGGAGTTCGGATTGCGCATCACGACGCTGGTCCGCGACACGACGGAGCAGGCCTGGGCCGATGCGGAGGCCAAGGTCGCGGCTATGGCAAAGAAGAATGGCGCAGGCTGGCACGACCACCAGAACTTCGTCGCCGTCGGCCAGCGACGGCTGCTCGAACTTGCCGAACGGGGCGAGGTGCTGGACGACAACCTCTATACCGCTCCCGGCAAATTCGGCGGCGGCGGCGCGGGGACGACCTGGCTCGTCGGCTCGGCCGCGGACGTTGCCGGATCATTGAAGAAGTATCGCGATCTCGGGATCACCAAGTTCATTCTGTCCGACACGCCGTATCTCGCCGAGATCGAACGCCAGGGCTTGCAGCTATTGCCGCTTCTTCGCGATGAGCAACCGCGATCGCAGGCACTTCCGGCGCCGCACTGAGCGGCGCCGGGAGCAACGGGGCGCCGGCTACACCGCCTTGGCGACCGGCTGCCATGCCTCGGGAAGAGCGAGGTTTCCGCGGAGTGTGGACGTGGCGTAGTCCCGTCGAAAGACCTTGCGCTCCTGCAGGATCGGAATGACCGTCTCGACGAATTCGTCGAAGCCGCCGGGCGTGAGATGGGGCGCGAACACGAAGCCGTCCGCGGCATCCTCCTGGACATAGCGATCGATTTCCTCGGCAACCTGCGCAGGCGTACCGACGAATTGCTTGCGTGCGGTCACCTTGATGATGAGTTCGCGTATGCTGAGCTTGTCCCGCTCGGCCAGCTCGCGCCAAGCGCGCGCGGTCTCAAGTCGATTGTCGTAGCGCGCCGCGCGCCCCTGCGAGAGCTGCTCGATCGCCACGTCGGGGTCCACCTCGGGTAGTGGGCCATCCGGATCATAGGCCGAGAGATCGCGATTCCAGACCTGCTCGAGGAAGACGATCGCGTTCTTCGGGCTCACCTGCTGCAGCCGTATGGCTTTCTGCTTTTCCAGAGCGTCTTCCAGCGTGTCGCCCAGAACGAAGTTGGCGCCCGGCAATATCTTCAGTGCCTCGCGGCTGCGGCCATGTTTGGCGAGCCTTTGCTTCACATCCGCATAGAAGGCCTTACCCTCCTCAAGCGTGCCGTGACGCGAATAGATGAGGTCGGCATGGCCCGCAGCGAGCTCCCTGCCCTCATCGGAGTCGCCGGCCTGAGCGATGACCGGAGCGCCTTGCGGCAACGGAGCTGTGCCGGTGCGTCCCGCGATATCGAAGTAAGGCGAGCGGGCATAGAAGTCGCCGCCCCTCCAGATCGATCGCGCGGTTTCCAGGAAGTCCCGCGCACGCTCGTAGCGCTCGCGAAACGGCAGATGATCGCCGCGACGGAAGTTCGCCCCTGTGAAGGCGCCGGGCGAAGTCACGACATTCCAGCCGGCGCGTCCCCCCGACAGGATATCGAGCGTCGCGAGCTGGCGTGCGAGCGGATAAGGCTCGTTGAATGTCGTCGTCAGCGTCCCGATCAACCCGACATGATCGGTGATCGAGGCCAACGCCGTGAGGATAGCCAGCGTGTTTGGGCGGCCGACGACATCCAGCTCATGGAAGCGCCCCTTCTGCTCCCGGACCCGCAGCCCTTCAGCGAGGAAAATGAAGTCGAACTTGCCGCGCTCGACCGTCTCGGCGAAGTGCCGGAAGGACGAGAATTCGATCTGGCTGCCGGCAGCCGGATCGCTCCACACCGTGAAGTTGTTGACCCCTGGGAACTGCGCTCCAAGGATGATCTGTTTCTTGGTCATGGCATTCCTCCGAGCTCAAGCCGCTGCGGCGTAGCGATTGCGAGCAGCCGGCAGCCCGAAGCGGCTGCGCAGATGTCCGCCCACGGGTGGCGCGACGAGTTTTGCCGCGCGAAGAGCTGGCACCAGCGTGCCGATGACACGCTCAATCTGCGAGTGGGGATGGGACAGAACGAGGCGGACACCTTGGGCTCCGCTCGAGCTTGCGATCGCGGCGGCGGCGACCAGATCCTCGGCGGCGCTCCGATCTGGACCGATCCCTATATCGGCGATGACGACAGGTCCCTTCACCGCATCGCTGTTGCGAAGCTTCGCGACCGTTTCGGCAAAATCGCCCTTGGCCGACACGAAGACCACGTCGGCGGCGCGCGCGAAGGCCGGATCCGTTTCCGCCGTCCAGCTTACCGCGACGACAGGCTGGCCCTGGGGCGGCCTCGGCGTGATCGACGGGCCGAGCACGCGGAACTCGGCGCTTTGGAAGTCGATGTAGTGGAGCTTCGCGCCATCGACGAAGCGCTGGCTTTCCGTGTCGCGAATGACCGCGTCGACCTCCCAGCTGTCCCAGAGCCGCCTGACGACATCCACGGCGTCCAGCGCGTCGCGGTCCAGCGACGACTGGTCGACAGTTGGAAAGCCCTTCAGCGTGCCGATCGCGCTGCTGGCCTCGAGGCTGCGCTTCTCGTCGAAGCGCTGGGCCAGAAGCCCGGCCCTGCCGTCGCTCACATAGTCCAGCGTGGCGATCGCCGTCGAGACGTGGAAAGGCTCGACGAAGTTTATCGGCGCTCCCGCAATGATGCCGATCTCGCGGCTTCGGGGCGCAAGCCAATTGGCCAGAAGGAGCGCGTCGAGACCGTCGTCGCCGGGACGGGCAAAGCCATCTTCCAAAGTCAGGAATTCCGCGACCCCATCGAGCCGCGCGATGAGGTCGTTCCAGAACTCGCGCCAGTCGGGCCGGTCTGCTTCGCGATGGGCGCCGGCATCCAATCCGAGACCGAGCAACAAGGGAGGTTTCTGCGTCATCGTCACATTCCGATCTGCTTAAGCCGCCGAAGCCCGATAGGTCGCGAGCCGGTAGGACACCTTCGCCTCCTGCTCGGCCTTGATCGCTGCGACCCGCTTCGTCGCTTCTTCCAGGGATGCAGCGGGCGCATAGATCGGATAGGTGCCGACCTGTCCCGCCTTTGCGCCGATATGCTTCTCGAAGGGCAAGGAGCGGTAGAGCGTCGGATCCACGGCCGTGTCGAAGAGCGGCCGATAGCCGAGGGCGATGTACAACGCTGACGCTTCGGGCTGCCGGAAGCCGGTGGTCAGGTAGGCCCGGGTATAGCCGAGCTCCCCGGCACTCTCCTCGAGCGCCAGCACAATCCGCCGAGCGAGCCCTTGGCGCCGAAGGTCCGGGCGCGTCCATATGCGCTTGAACTCCGCCGTCTCGTCGTCATGGCTCATGAACGCCCCGCCCGCGATCGTTTCGCCATCGCGCTGCAAAAGCAGAAAGTTGCCGAACGGGGGCGCGAAAGCTTCTGGCGGGTAGCGCAATATCTCGGAGCGGGCGCCACCGGGTCGGCTCGCCGGGCCATATCGCCCGTCATACTCCGCAACGAGCCCCTCCAGAAGCGCCTCCGCGGCGGGGTCCAGGGGTGACGACCGCACGAACAGGTCAGCCATAGCATTCTCCGAAGTCACCGCAGCGAGCCCAGGTCCGACGCCGCTTGATCAATCAATCTATTAATTCTATAGACTATTCGAACATTACCGACTGTCAATGCCGCCGGCGAGCACGGATGCCCTACAAACTGAGCTTCCTCGACAAGAGTCCCCTGCAGGCGAAGGAGGCCGCCGGCGAAGCGCTTTCGCGGACGCTTCTGCTGGCAAAAACGGCGGAGGAGCTGGGTTTCGCCCGCTTCTGGGTGGCCGAGCATCACAACTCTGCGAAGCTGGCGAGCTCGTCTCCGGAGGTGCTGATCAGCTTTCTGCTGGCGCATACCAACCGCATCAGGATCGGCTCCGGCGGCGTGATGCTCCAGCACTACAGCGCCTACAAGGTGGCCGAGAACTTCAACCTCCTGGCCGCGCTGGCGCCCGGCCGCGTCGACATCGGCATCGGCAAGGCGCCCGGCGGCATGCCGCTCTCGACCCACGCCTTGCAGGGCGCCTACGACCCCGCCCGCAAGCCCGGTTTCGAAGCGCAGCTCACCGAGCTCGACCGCTTCCTTCGCGAACATCATGACGGCAGCGATGCCGGCAACCAGCTCGCCGCCTTTCCGGCGCCGGCGCAGCCTGCGGAACGCTTTCTGCTCGGTGCGAGCAGCGAAAGCGCGAGGCTCGCGGCCCGTCTCGGCTGGAGCTTCGTCTATCCCGGCCATATCCACGGCGACGAAGCCGCCATCGGCGAAGCCGTTGCGGCCTATCGCGATGCCGGCGGCACCTCGGTGTTGCTGGCCGTAGGTGTCGTCACGGCCGAAACGGATGATCTGGCCCAGAGTCTGGCGCCCGACACGCGCCGCTTCCGCGTCGACATAGAGAACGGCCAGGGCGTCAACGTCACCAGCCGGGAGCAGGCCCTCGAATACGTCCGGCAAACGGGCTCTCGGCAATACCGCATCGAGGAGCGCAGCTCGCTCCTCCTGCGCGGCGCGCCGGCGCAGGTCCATGCCGGGTTGCAGCGTTTGCACCGGGCTTTCGGCATCGACGAGTTCATCGTCGATTGCCCCGTCACCGAAGGCGCCTGGCGCCTGAAGACGATCGAACTGCTGGCGGCCGCGGCCCAAGCCTCCCTCGCCGCCTGACGCTGCAAAAAAGGAACGACGCCATGGTCACGAGAAGAACGCTTCTGGGCGGGGCGGGAGCGGCAGCCCTGTCGGCGGCCACCGGCCTGCGTCAGGCCAGCGCGCAGACAAAGGGAGCGCCGGTCAGGGGCGGCTCCCTGACCTGGGGGGTGGAGACCGAGCCCAGCACCCTCAACCCCCATCTCAACGGCCAGGCGAAGGCCAAGCTCGTCCTGCGCAACGCCTATGAGACGCTGCTCGCCCGCACGCCGGATGGCGGCTACGTGCCCTGGCTGGCGAAGGACTACGCCATCTCGGAAGACGGCAGGACCTACACCTTCACGCTCAGGGACGACGTGACGTTCCACGATGGCGAGAAGCTGGATGCCGCCGCCGTCGCCCTGAACTTCGCCAAGCTGAAGGAACCGACCTATTCGGGCAGCATCAGCGCCGGCCATGTCTCGCATGTCTCCGAGGCCATCGCCGTCGACGCCCGCACGCTCGTCCTGAAGCTCAGCCGGGTCTACGCCCCCTTCCTCGACGGCGCGGCGGGGATCGAGATCCTGTCGCCGAAATCATTTGCTTCGGCGCAGCTCAAGGCCGGCGGGTCGGAGATCGCCGGAACAGGCCCCTTCAGGATCGAGCGCTATGTGAAGGGCCAGGAGATCCGTTTCGTCAGGAACCCCGCCTATAACTGGGCGCCGGCCAATGCCGGGCATCAGGGGCCCGCCTATCTCGACAGCGTCACCTACCGGTTCCTGCCCGAAGCCGCAGTGCGGACCGGCGCGCTGACCTCGGGCCAGGTCGACGTGATCGAGGGCATATCCGGCAACGACGCCGGGCTGTTCAAGGACAACCCCGAATTCACGTATCAAAGCGCGCTCAACACCGGCACGCCCTACACGCTCTACCTGAACGTGGCCCAGGGACCGAGTAAGGATGTCCGCGTCCGGCAGGCCGTCCTCGCCGCCGTCGATGTCGAGCGGGTCATCCGCTCCGTCTATCGCGGCGAACGGCAGCGCGCCTGGGKCATCCTCACCCCGGCCGACACCGATTTCTACGACCGCAGCATCGAAGGCAGCTATGGCTTCGATCCGAAGCGCGCGAACCAGCTGCTCGACGAGGCCGGCTGGAACAGCCGCGATACGGAGGGCTTCCGTACGAAGAACGGCAAGCGCCTGACGATCGAGATCGTCCAGTCGCAGGCGACGTTGCGCGACCAGCGCGACATCCTGCTTCAGGCCGTGCAGGCCCAGGCGCGGCAGAATGCCGGGTTCGACCTGGTGCTGCGCTATGTCGACGCCGGCACCTACACGACCCGGCAGAACGACGGCCAGTACGGTATCATCCCGAACTCGACCACGACGCAGGAAAACGGCGTCACGATCTATTTCCACTACCTGCCCCGCGATAAGGGCGGCTCGATCAACTACAGCCGCACCGAAGCCCCCGAGATATCGGCATGGCTTGACGAAGCGGCCTCGACGCTCGACGCGAAGAAGCGCTTCGAAATCTACGCTCGCCTCCAGCGTTTCGCCCTGCTGGAGCAGGCTTACGGCCTGCCGCTCTATGTGCCCGACGATCAGATCGCGGCTTCCGCGCGGGTCAAGGGCGTGGGTTTCCGCCCGTTCAAGCGCCTTCCAGAGAACGCCTACGACATCTGGCTGCAGGGCTGAGCCCGCATTGCCGAAACCCGCGCTCGCCGCCGATCGATACGGAGATAGAACTGCAATGCTCGTACGCAGGCATTTTCTGAGCCTGGGCGCCGTGCTCCTGGCGACGACAGCCCTTTGCGCGCCGGCCCTGGCGAGCGACAGGAAGCCCGTCAGCGGCGGCAAGCTGACCTGGGGTGTCGAGACCGAGCCCGCCACGCTCAACCCACAGCTGAACGGCCAGGACAAGACCAAGCTCCTGCTGCGCAACGCCTATGAATCGCTACTCGCTCGCACCGCGGAGGGCGGCTATGTGCCTTGGCTCGCGATCGGCTACGAGATTTCGCAGGACGGGCGGACCTACACCTTCAGGCTGCGCGACGGCGTGACATTCACGGACGGCCAGGCGTTCAATGCCGCCGCCGTCGCGACGAACTTCGCCAGGCTGAAGGACGCGACCTATTCCGGGAGCGTGAGCGCCGGCCCCGTCGCCCGCATCGTCGACATCAAGACGCCCGACGAGCGCACCGTCTCCTTCACGCTCGACCGGGTCTACGCGCCCTTTCTCGACTACGCGGCCGGGCTCGAACTCCTCTCGCCCGGCGCCTTCGCATCCGCTCAGATCAAATCAGGCGGGCCGGAGATCGCCGGAACCGGCCCCTTCATCCTGAAGCGCTACGCGAAGGGGCAGGAACTCCGGTTCGCCAGGAACCCCGACTATAACTGGGCGCCCGCCAATGCCGGCCATCAGGGACCCGCCTATCTCGACGAGGTCACCTATCGCTTCCTGCCGGAATCGTCGGTGCGCACGGGCGCCCTCAGCTCCGGCCAGGTCGATGTGATCGAGGGGGTCTCGGGCAACGATGCCGGGCTGTTCAAGGGCAATGCCGATTTCAGCTACCAGACGGCGCTCAACACCGGCACGCCCTATTCGCTGTTCCTCAACGTCACCTGGGGGCCGACCGAGGATGTCAGGGTCCGCAAGGCGCTGATCGCCGCCATCGACGTCGATGGCGTCCTGAAGTCGGTCTATCGCGGCGAGCGCACCCGAGCCTGGGGCATCACCTCGCCCGTCGGCACGCAATTCTACGACAAGACCATCGAGAAGAGCTACGGCGCCGATCCGAAACGCGCCAACCAGCTGCTCGACGAGGCCGGCTGGACCAGCCGCGACCCGCAGGGTTTCCGCACGAAGGATGGAAAACGCCTGACGATCGAAGTCGTGCAGGCCCAGGCGACCGTGCGCGACCAGCGCGACGTGTTGCTGCAGGCGTTGCAGGCGCAGGCACGGCGGAATGCCGGCATCGATCTCGCCATCGTCTTCGTCGACGCCGGCACCTACACGGAGCGGCGCAAGACCGGTCAGTTCGGATCGATCGCCAACTCCAACACGCCGACCGACGCCATCGACATCGAGTATCATTATCTGCCGGTCGATCACGGCGGCTCGATCAACTACAGCCGTGCGGCCGCGCCGGAACTGTCGCAGTGGCTGAAGGAAGCCGCCTCGACGCTCGACCACAAGAAGCGCTTCGAGCTCTACGCCAGGCTGCAGCGCTTCGCGATCCTCGACCAGGCCTATGCCCTGCCGCTCTACGAGCCGGAGGATCAGGTCGCGGCGGCGAGCTACGTCAAGGGTATCGGTTTCCGTCCGTTCAAGCAGATGCCCGAGAGCGCCTACGACCTCTGGCGCAGCGAATAGCCGATCTCTCGACTCCTCTTCGGCCGGTGAATGCCAGCCGATGATCGCAGGAACGGAAGAGCATGGATTCCCATAATACCTCGGCCATCAACCCCGCGCCCGCCCTTGGCGCATCCCGCCCGCTCCGGCTGCGGCGCAACGGCCTGACGGCGCAGATCGCGGGCCGGGTCGGTTCCGGCCTGCTCGTGCTCTGGGCCGCCGTGACGTTGAGCTTCGTCAGCCTGCATCTGGCGCCGGGCGACATCGTCAGCCTGCTGATCGGCGAGCAGTTGCGCACGCCCGAAGTGGAAGCGGCGATCCGCGCCGAATGGGGCCTCGATGAGCCGTTGCTGTCGCAGTATCTCAGCTATCTCACGCGTATCCTCCACGGCGATTTCGGGCGCTCCTACATCCTTCAGACCGATGTCTCGCAGCTCGTGCTTTCGCAGATCCTGCCGACATTGAAGCTCACGGCCGCCGCGCTCGTCGTCGCGATCGTGTTCGCGGTGGTGAGCGCGGTCCTGACGGCCGGCCGGCGCATTCCACGCAGCGTCGCCGGCGCGCTGGAGCTGACGCTTGTTTCGACGCCATCTTTCTGGCTCGGCATCCTCTTGCTCTATCTCTTTTCCTTCACGCTCAAGCTCTTTCCCGTATCGGGCGACAGGAGCTTCTCGGCGCTGGTGCTGCCCGCCTTCTCGCTCGGGCTGCCGCTGGGCGCGGTGGTGGGACAGGTGCTGCGGCAAGGGTTGGAGCGCGCGCTCGAGGAGCCGTTCGCGCTGACCGTCCGCAGCTGGGGCACGAGCGGCCTCGTGCTGCGGCTGCGGCACGGGCTGCGCCACGCGGCCTTGCCCGCCGTGACGCTGACGGGCTGGCTGGTCGGCAGCCTGCTGTCGGGCGCCGTCATCACGGAGTCGGTGTTCGGCCGGCCAGGGCTCGGCCGCATCACCGTCGAGGCCGTCCTCGGCCACGACATGCCGGTGGTGCTGGCCGTCGCGATCCTCTCCGCCTTCACCTATGTGACGCTGAGCACGCTGGTGGACGTGCTCTATCTGCTGCTCGACCCCCGCCTGCGTGACGAGAGCCGGGAGAGCGCCCGATGAGCGCGCTTCCGGCATCTGTGGAGGGCGAAGCCGAGCGCCGCCGCTCGTTACTGGGCTTCCTTTCGTCAAATCCCGGTATCGGCCTGGCTGGTCTCTTCCTGACCTTCGTCGCCGTCGCGACCTTCTGGCCGGCGCTTCTGGCCATGGCCGACCCCATCGCCGCGGATCCGCTGCAAGCGCAGCTTCCTCCTTCATGGGAGCATTGGTTCGGCACCGATCATCTCGGGCGGGATGTCTTCTCGCGCGTCGTCCACGGCGCGCGCTACTCGATCCTGATCGGCGTCAGCGCCGTCGCCCTCGCCGCGACGGTCGGCTCTGCCTTCGGCCTCCTCGCCGGCCTGTCCCGCGGCCTCGTCGACGAGATCATCACCCGCTTTCTCGATGTGGTCTCGGCCTTTCCGGACCTGTTGCTGGCGCTGGTGCTGATCTCCTTCACCGGGCCCGGCACGACCAACCTGATCTTCGCGCTCGGGGTCGCCTTCATCCCGCGCTTTGCCCGCGTCGTCCGCGCGCAGACCTTCGTCATCGCCAGAAGCGGCTATGTCGAGCAGGCCAGGACCTTCGGCCTCAGCAGAACGGTCCTCGTGCTGCGCCATGTGTTGCCGCATGCCGTCGCGCAGGTGCCGATCCTCGCCACTATCGGCCTCGGCACCGCGATCATCGGCGCCGCCGGCCTCAGCTTCCTCGGCATGGGCCCGCAGCCGCCGGCGCCGGAATGGGGGGCGATGCTGGCGGAGGCGCGCAACTACCTGCGGGTCGCCTGGTGGATCGGGGTCTGGCCCGGCCTCGCCATCACTCTGACTGTCATCGCGATCAGCGTCCTCGGGCGGCGCTGGCAGGCCGCCTTCGAAGGCAGGAGGGCAGGATGACACCGCTCGTCGAGATCCGAGACCTCACCATCGCCTTCCGTCACGGCCGGGAAGAGAATCGCGTCGTTCATGGCATCGACCTGACGATCCATCCGGGCGAGACGGTCGCTCTGGTCGGCGAGTCCGGTTCGGGCAAGTCGGTGACGGCCCGCGCGCTGATCGGGCTCTCCGGCCCCGGCGCCGTCATCGGCGCCAGCCGCTTCGACATTGCCGGCGGCGGCGTGGTCGGCTTTCGCGAGCGCGACTGGCGGCGCCTGCGCGGCGAGACGATCGGCTTCGTCCTGCAGGATGCGCTCGTCTCGCTTGACCCGCTGCGCAAGGTCTCCCAACAGCTCGCGGACGCCTTCGGCAGACCGGGCGTGTTCACGCGCCGCGACATCCGCGACGAGAGCCGTGCCCTGCTGCGCTCGGTCGGCATTCCCGATCCTGAGCGGCGCCTGCCGCAATATCCTCACCAGCTTTCGGGCGGCTTGCGGCAGCGGGCGTTGATCGCCACGGCCATCGCCCGGCAGCCATCCCTGCTGATCGCCGACGAGCCCACCACGGCGCTGGACGCGACTGTGCAGAAGCAGATTCTCGACCTGCTGGCGGAGCGGAAGCAGGCCGGGCACACGCTGCTGCTGATCAGCCACGACCTCGCCGTCGTGTCGCGCCTCGCCGACCGCGTCCTGGTGATGAAGCAGGGCCGCATCGTCGAGGAAGGACCGACGCACCAGATTCTCACCCAGCCGGTGCATCCTTATACGCGGCAATTGCTCGATGCCGTGCCTTCCGCTGGTTCCCGAGGCTTTCGATTATCGCCGGCCTCGCCGGCAGAAACCGGCACTCCCTCCCCGCAATCGCCAGCAGAGCGCCAACGCATTCCGCTGCCGCCGAAGCGCATCGACCCGGCTCAGCGCGTGCTCGCGGCCAGCAATCTCGTCAAGCGCTATGGTGGTCCGCGCGGCGCCTTCGCGGTCAACAACGTCTCCTTCGATCTGGCTGCCGGCGAGGCCCTGGGCATCGTCGGCGAGTCCGGCTCGGGCAAGACCACCGTGGCGAAGATCGTGCTCGGGCTCGTCGAGCCCGATAGTGGGGCGGTTCTCGTCGACGGCCAGCCCTGGAGCCATCGCAGCGAGGCCGAGCGCGGCTCGCGGCGCGCCAGCATGCAGCTGATCGCGCAGGACGCGCTGAGTTCCTTCGATCCGCGATACACCGTCGAGAAGATCGTCGGCGAAAGCCTCGATACGGCCGGCATCTTCGGCCGCGACCGACGCCGGCGCGTCGTCGAGGTTCTCGACGCCGTACGCCTGGGGTCCGCCTTCCTCGACCGTTATCCGCGCGAGCTTTCCGGCGGACAGCGCCAGCGCGTGGCGATCGCGCGCGCCTTTGCCCCGCGCCCGAAACTGTTGATCGCCGACGAGCCTGTCAGTGCGCTCGACGTCTCCGTGCAGGCGCAGGTGCTCGATCTGCTGGCCGAGCTGCAGGCGGCATCGGGTACCGCCCTGCTCTTCATCTCCCACGATCTCGGCGTCATCCACCACCTGACGGATCGAGTCCTGGTGATGAAGGACGGTCGGATCGTCGAGGCCGGCGCGGTCGAGACGGTCTTCGCGCAGCCGAGCCACAGCTACACGCGCGCCCTGCTCGATGCCGTGCCCACTCTCGCCTGAGCTCGACGCAACCGCTCAACGATAGACCCAAGAGAAGGAGTTCCCCATGTCGCCCGCCCCTCGCCGCCGCCTCAAGACCCTGATGGGGGCCTCCAATGTCATCACGGCTTCGAACGATGCCGATCCGGCGGCAGGGGCCAAGCGAGCCGTCGAATTCGCTCGCAGGGCGGAGGCCGAGAAGATCACCGGTCTCTTCACCGCCGACCTGCTGCAGATCGACCCCGCCGGCCTGGCCGGGACCGCCGGAGTGCAGGACCCGATCATTGCGCTCGCCGCGCTCAGCCAGGTGACGTCGCGGATCGGCCTCGTGGCGACGGTCTCGACGACGTTTCACCACCCTTACAATCTGGCACGCCTGATCGGCACGCTGGACCACGCCAGCGGCGGCCGCGCCGCCTGGAACGCCGTGACCTCCTCGGTCGGCGAGGAGAATTTCGGCGAGGCGCTGCTCAGCCCGGAAGATCGCTATGCGCGCGCCGCGGAGTTCATCGAGATCGTCAACGCGCTCTATGATGCGAATGAGCGGGACGCCTTCGCGCGCAAGGCCTCCGGAGCGATCACGCTCGACCCGACGAAATTCCATCGCATCGACTACCGGGGCCGGCATTTCAGCGTCCAGGGACCGTTGAACGTGCCGCCGCTGCCGCAGGGGCGCCCGGTGCAGTTTCAGGCCGGCCAATCCGAAGCCGGCATCAATGTCGGGGCTCGCTATGCCGAGGTCGTCTACACCTCGCAGCCGAAGCTGGAGGGCGCGATCGCCTTCGTGACCGAGCTGCGCCGCCGGGCTGCAAGCTTCGGACGCGGCGACAGCCTGCCCTTCGTGATGAACTCGTTCCATTCGGTCATCGGGGAATCCGATGCGGACGTCGCCCGGCGCCTGAAGGAAAAGCATGAGCGCATCGACTACGAACTGGGACGCCTCAAGCTTGCCGACATGCTCGGAGGCGATGTCGACCTGTCCGGGCTGCCGCTGGACAAACCCCTGCCCGACAGCCTCCTGCCGGAGGTGACGAGCACCAACCGGCGGCGCGGGCGCGTGGAAATCTTCAGCCGTTATGCCAAGCAGGGGCTGACGCTGCGCGAGCTCATCATCGAAGCGCAGGAGACCGGTCACTGGTCCGTCGCGGGAACGCCCGAACAGTTGGCCGATGCGATCGAAGAACGCTTCCGGGCGGGCGTGCTGGATGTCCTCAACCTGCACGGCCTCGGCAACCCCGATCAGGAAGACCTGCTGCTCAACGGCCTGCTGCCCGAGCTGCGCCGCCGCGCGCTGATCGACACCGACTATGTCGGAGGCGACTTCCGCTCCAACCTTCAGCTGCCGCCCGTGGCATCGAATTCAGCTGCCCCTTCGATCGCTCGCAGCGCCTGAAGCCGTCTCTTGGAACGGGCACCATCTGCCCGTTCCATTTCTCTCCTGCCGCCGAGATCATTATTCCCCGCATCCACCATTGCGGAGAAGATGTTGCTAATAGCCCAAAGCTTGATAGAGAAAGTATACATTCAACGCATGGGTGGATCAGGTGCTGACCAACAAGGGGAAATACGGTCTCAAGGCGATCGTGCATCTCGCCCGGCTGGAAGCCGGCGAAACCGCGCAGGTCGCCGACGTCGCCCTGAAGAACAACATCCCTAAGAAGTTCCTCGACGCCATCCTGCTCGATCTGCGCAATGCCGGCATGCTGCGCAGCAAGAAGGGGCCGGGCGGCGGCTACGCGCTCGCCAAGCCGGCTCGCTCGATCAAGGTCGGGGCCGTGATCCGCGCCTTGGAGGGGCCGATCGCGCCGATCGCCTGCGCCAGCCGCTCTGCCTTTCGCGCCTGTGAAGATTGCGGCGACATTGACTCCTGCCCTGTTCGCTCGGTCATGAGCGACGTCCGCGATGCCATCGCAGGCGTCGTCGATACGACAACGATCGCCGATCTGGTTCAGCGGTCGATGACGAGCAGGCCGCTTCAGGCTGACTACGCAATCTAATTATCTACTAATTATATAGACAATAGAACCCTCGCCGCTTAACAAATTCCTGCGGCATTCGGAGCCGCACAAAGAATGCGGTGACGGATGAACCAACAAGCTTCGCCTATCGCGGCGCGCGACATTCACGCCGATGCGTTCAAGGCCGTGATGAGAAATGTCGCGGGCGCCGTGAGCGTCATCACCGCGAGCCATGATCGGCGCCGTGCAGGTTTGACCGCCACTTCGCTGACGGCGCTGTCCGCCGACCCGCCCACCGTCATCGTCTGCGTCAACCGCAACGCCTCAGCCTGGCCGACGATCGAAGCCGCCGGCCACTTCGCGATCAACGTGCTCGCGGCCCGGCACCAGAGCATCGCGGATCGTTTCGCCGGGCGTGGTGGCTTCAAGGGCGAGGCGCGCTTCGAAGAAGGCGACTGGGCTCGCTTGGCAACCGGCGCGCCGACGCTCGACGGCGCCCTTGCGGTGCTCGATTGCGAAACCGAGGAAGCGATCGAGCGGCATTCGCACACCATCCTCATCGGCCGCATCAAGGCGATCCGGCACGCGCAGGATGAGGGCGCCCTGCTCTATTGGCGAGGCCTCTATGGCAAGCTCGACGAGAGCTTGCAGTACGGCGCGGGTATTTGAGGCGAACCGAGTCGCGCGAGAGCAAATTTCGAGGGCGAACCGCTGATTGTTCCATGCAAAACCAGCGCGCTCTGGCCCCGGACCCCGTCCGCGAGGCGCTGCCGGCGAAGGCGGCTGTTCTTGAAACCGTCACCGCGGCAGAGAACCGTCCTCTAAACCAGTCCAAATTTGCCAATCCGTTTCATTGACCGAACGAAGCCAACAGGCCGATCATCAGCGCTGCACGAGGGAGCAGCGCCATGTCAGTCCTCATCGTTCCAGGCCTCCACGATTCCGAGCCCGCGCATTGGCAAAGCCGATGGGCAGCCGAAATCGAACGGGCAGAGCGCGTCCAACAGAAGGACTGGCATGCGCCGGATCTAGAAGCATGGATCAGCGCGATCCATCGGCATGTGATGCGGCGCCCGGGCGCCGTCCTCGTCGGGCATAGCCTCGGTTCGACGCTCATCRCTCACCTGGCAGCCCGCTATCCCTATCTTCCAATTGGCGGCGCCCTGCTGGTGGCGCCGGCCGACCCCGAACTGAGGATCTCGAAGATTCAAGGCATCGCCTCGTTCGGCCCCCTGCCGGACGTGCCGTTTCAGTTCCCGGCGATTGTCGTGGCCAGCCGAACGGACCCCTACATGGCGATCGACCGCGCGCGGATCATCGCGAACATGTGGGACGCAGCCTTTGTCGATCTCGGGAACGCCGGACACATCAACGTCGCCAGCGGCCATGGCAACTGGGCCGAGGGGATGCGCTTGCTCGACCAGCTTCTCTGGCGTCGCGGGAGCATCGCGCCGGAGCACCGTGTCGGTCGCTCGGGCACCACATCCCTATTGCATTGAAGCCGCCCCGCTTGGGAGATGCAGGATACCGACCGACGCCATCTCTGGAATGAACCGGCAATTCCTGGCCGGCGATCAAATACCTGCCTGGCAACCGCTTGCTCCTGAAGACAGTCTGGGGAGACGGTCCTTCTCCGAACAGCTCGCGGTTCGCACGGATTATCGTTTTCTGACCCCTGAGCATGGCGCGCGGCTCCGCTGACGCTTAGCTGAGCGGGGCGTTTTGCTATGGCTTGCCAGCAGGGTTCCCGATGACGTCCCCCCGCCAGCTTCATCTCGGCGCCTTCATGCGCCCGGTCAGCATCCACACCGGCGCCTGGCGCTATCCCGGCGCCTTTCCAGATGCCAACTTCAATTTCGGGCACCTCAAGCGCTTCGCCCGGAAGCTCGAAGCCGGCAAGTTCGACGCCTTCTTCATGGCCGACCACCTTGCGGTGCTGAACATGCCGGTCGAGGCGCTGAAGCGCAGTCATACGGTCACCTCGTTCGAGCCGTTCACGCTGCTTTCGGCACTCGCCGGCGCGACCGAGCGCATCGGCCTCGTCGCCACCGCCTCGACCACCTTCGACGCGCCCTATCACGTCGCCCGGCGTTTCGCCTCGCTCGACCATATCAGTGGCGGGCGCGCCGGCTGGAACATCGTCACGACCTCGAATCCCGATGCCGCCCTCAATTTCGGCCTCGCCGAGCATCGGGAGCACGGCGAGCGCTACGACCGGGCGCGCGAGTTCTACGACGTCGTCACCGGCCTGTGGGATTCCTTCGCCGACGACGCCTTCATCCGCGACCGCGATAGCGGCCTCTATTTCGACCCCGACAAGATGCATGTGCTCGACCATACGGGCCCGCATCTCTCGGTGCGCGGCCCGCTCAACATAGCGAGGCCCGTGCAGGGCTGGCCGGTCATCGTCCAGGCCGGAGCCTCGGAGGCCGGACGCCAGCTCGCAGCCGAGACGGCGGAGGCGGTCTTCGCGGCACATCGCACGCTGGCCGAGGGGCAGGCCTTCTACGCCGACGTCAAGGGACGGATGGCGAAGTTCGGACGCAACCCCGACCATCTCAAGATCCTTCCGGGCGTCCTCGTCGTTGTCGGCGACAGTGTCGATGAGGCCCGCGAGAAACGGGCGCTGCTCGATTCCTTCGTCCATTACGACAGCGCCATCGCCTCGCTGTCGATCGCGCTGGGCCATGACGCCTCGGGCTTCGATCCCGATCGGCCGCTGCCCGAAATTCCCGACACCAATGCGAGCAAGAGCGGCCGCGAGCGCACCATCGCACTCGCACGCGACGAGAACCTGACGGTGCGCCAGCTCGCCCAGCGCCTCGGGGGCTATGGCGGGCTCGCCTTCGTCGGCACGCCGAAGACCATCGCGGATGCCATGGAGGAGTGGCTGGTGGAACGCGGCAGCGACGGCTTCAACGTGATGTTCCCTTACCTGCCGGCAGGGCTCGACGATTTCGTCGATAAGGTCGTTCCGGAACTGCAGCGGCGGGGGCTGTTCCGGACCGAGTACACCGGTCCCACGCTCCGCGACCATCTCGGCCTTCCACGCCCGGCCAACCGCTTCTTCGCCGGGCGGTAGCGGCGCGGCGCATCGCGCCGAATAGCTCCCGGTAAAGCCGCGCAGGTTGAACAT
>NZ_JBFUIF010000053.1:0-20754 GCF_056402015.1 Allobosea sp. P4_C6 | reverse complement strand
GTCCATCTGCGCCGCACCCGTGATCATGTTCTTCACATAGTCGGCGTGGCCGGGGCAGTCGACATGGGCGTAGTGGCGAGCCGGGGTCTCGTACTCGACGTGCGCCGTCGAGATCGTGATGCCGCGGGCCTTCTCCTCAGGCGCCTTGTCGATCTGGTCATACGCCGTGAACGACGCACCGCCGGTCTCAGCCAGCACCTTCGTGATCGCAGCCGTCAAAGACGTCTTGCCATGGTCGACGTGACCAATCGTGCCAATGTTGCAGTGCGGCTTCGTACGAGCGAATTTCTCTTTGGCCATCGTAGCCTCCGTCAGATCTTGTTCAAACGTTCAGTCGGTTCGGTGCGGGTTCAGGCGTACTTGGCCTGGACCTCGGCGGCGACTGCCGACGGCACCTGCTCATAATGGTCGAACTGCATCGTGTAGTTCGCGCGACCTTGCGAGAACGAACGCAGCTGGTTGACGTAGCCGAACATGTTCGCCAGCGGCACCATCGCGTTGATCACGACGGCGTTGCCGCGCATGTCCTGGCCCTGGATCTGGCCACGACGCGAGTTCAGGTCGCCGATGACCGATCCGGTATAGTCTTCCGGGGTCACGACTTCGACCTTCATGATCGGCTCGAGCAGCACGGAGCCGCCCTTCTGCAGACCTTCGCGCAGCGCCGCACGGGATGCGATTTCGAAGGCGAGAGCCGACGAGTCGACCTCGTGGAAGGCGCCGTCGATCAGCGTGACCTTGACGTCCACCACCGGGAAGCCGGCAAGAACGCCCGAGCCGATGACCGAGTTCAGGCCCTTCTCGACGCCGGGGATATACTCCTTCGGCACCGAGCCGCCGACGACCTTCGACTCGAACTCGAAGCCCTTGCCGGTCTCGTTCGGCTCGATGACGAGCTTGACGCGGGCGAACTGGCCCGTGCCGCCGGTCTGCTTCTTGTGGGTGTAGTCGATCTCGGCCTTCTTGGTCAGCGTCTCGCGATAGGCAACCTGCGGCGCGCCGATGTTGGCATCGACCTTGTAGGTGCGCTTCAGGATGTCGACCTTGATGTCGAGATGGAGCTCGCCCATGCCCTTCAGGATGGTCTGGCCGCTCTCCTGGTCGGTCGACACGCGGAAGGACGGATCCTCGTTCGCGAGCTTCGACAGGGCGAGGCCCAGCTTCTCCTGGTCGGCCTTGGACTTCGGCTCGATCGCGATCGTGATGACCGGCTCGGGGAACTCCATGCGCTCCAGGATGACCGCGTGGGCGGGATCGCAGAGCGTGTCGCCGGTGCGGACGTCCTTGAGGCCGGCCAGGGCGACGATGTCGCCGGCATAAGCCTCCTTGATGTCCTCACGGTTGTTCGCATGCATCAGGAGCATGCGACCGACGCGCTCCTTCTTGTCGCGGGTCGAGTTGATGACGCCCTGGCCGGCTTCGACCTTGCCCGAATAGATACGGCAGAAGGTGATCGTGCCGACGAAGGGGTCGTCCATGATCTTGAAGGCGAGCATCGCGAACGGATCTTCGTCCGTCGGATTGCGGGTGGTCGGCTCTTCGGTCTTGAAGTCGATGCCTTCGACCGCGCCGCGATCGACCGGCGACGGCAGGAAGTCGACGACGGCGTCGAGCAGGGGCTGCACGCCCTTGTTCTTGAAGGCCGAGCCACAGAGGACCGGATGGAACGCGCGGCGCTGGACGGCCGTACGCACCAGGCGGCGCAGGGTATCGGCGTCCGGCTCGGTGCCGTCGAGGTAAGCTTCCATCGCGGCGTCGTCCATGTCGACGGCGGCCTCGATGAGCTTGCCACGATACTCAGTGGCCTTGTCGAGCAGATCGGCAGGGATATCCTTCTCTTCGAAGGACGCACCCAGCGCCTCGCCGTTCCAGACGATCGCCTTCATCTTGATGAGGTCGATGACGCCGGCGAAGTTCGACTCCGAACCGATCGGAATCTGCAGGCAGACGGGCTTTCCGGCGACGCGGTCGATGATGTCCTGGACGCAGCGATAGAAATCGGCGCCGATCTTGTCCATCTTGTTGACGAACACGACGCGCGGCACGTCGTACTTGTCGGCCTGACGCCAGACGGTCTCGGTCTGGGGCTCGACGCCCTGGTTGCCGTCGAGAACGCAGACGGCGCCGTCGAGCACACGCAGCGAACGCTCGACTTCGATTGTGAAGTCGACGTGGCCGGGGGTGTCGATGATGTTCAGGCGATGGTCGCGCCACAGGCAGGTCGTCGCAGCGGAGGTGATCGTGATGCCACGCTCCTGCTCCTGCGTCATCCAGTCCATGGTCGCAGCGCCGTCATGGACTTCGCCGATCTTATGCGACTTGCCGGTGTAGAAAAGGATACGCTCGGTCGTCGTCGTCTTGCCCGCATCGATGTGGGCCATGATGCCGAAGTTGCGATAACGGTCGATGGGATGGGAACGGGCCATGATCGTGCTCTGTCTCTCAGGAAACCGCGCCGCTTACCAGCGGTAGTGCGAGAAGGCGCGGTTGGCTTCCGCCATCCGGTGCGTGTCTTCGCGCTTCTTGACGGCGTTGCCGCGGTTGTTGGCGGCGTCCATCAGCTCGGCCGACAGGCGCTCCACCATGGTCTTGTCGTTACGGCCGCGAGCAGCCGTGATCAGCCAGCGGATCGCCAGCGCCTGGCGGCGCTCGGTGCGAACCTCGACCGGAACCTGGTAGGTCGCGCCGCCGACGCGGCGGGAACGGACCTCGATCGCCGGAGCGACGTTCTCAAGCGCCGACTTGAAGACGCCGAGCGGCTCGCTCTTGGTCTTGGCCTCGATGATGTCGAAGGCACCGTAGACGATCCGCTCGGCGGTCGACTTCTTACCTTCGTACATCACGGAGTTCATGAACTTCGTGACGACGATATCACCGAACTTCGGGTCCGGGATAACTTCGCGCTTTTCGGCACTGTGGCGGCGGGACATCGTCTAGTCTCCGGTCAAATCTTCAACGCGGCGGATCGGCCTGGGCTCGTCGCCCGGCCGATCGGGCCGAAATTACTTGGGACGCTTGGCGCCGTACTTCGAACGGCGCTGCTTGCGGTTCTTGACGCCCTGCGTGTCGAGCACGCCGCGCAGGATGTGATAGCGCACGCCGGGAAGGTCCTTCACGCGGCCGCCACGGATCATGACGACAGAGTGCTCCTGAAGGTTGTGGCCTTCACCCGGAATGTAGCCGATCACCTCGAAGCCGTTGGTCAGGCGAACCTTGGCGACCTTGCGGAGCGCCGAGTTCGGCTTCTTCGGGGTCGTCGTATAGACGCGCGTGCAGACGCCGCGCTTCTGCGGGCAAGACTCGAGCGCCGGAGCGGTGTTACGCGCCTTCACGGGCGACCGCGGCTTGCGGATGAGCTGGCTGATTGTCGGCATTCTGGCCTCTCGCCCCACTGAGCGTTTGGAAATTCGATTTCCCAGACTGAATAAAGCCACGGCATAAACGAAGCCGCGCCATCGGCGCCCTTCTCGGGGCCTCAGGCGCGTTCGCCAGCAGAGGAACACAGGACGGATCCCGCATTCATGCATCTTGCCATGTCGTCATTCGACGCTGGAATTCCGACGGAGTTTCGGTCGCGAAACTCGCTTGCGAACTTCAGCGCAAGCGACAAACGTGTCCGACAGCCGTCGACAGTGGCGCGCTTATGACTCAAGGAAAGATTCGCGTCAACCCCGAAACGGCCGAAAAGGCCGGGCTTTCGTGGGGTTCGGACCAGTTCGGCCCTTGCCTGCCCTTCCACGAAACAAAAAGGCCGCCCGGGAGGGGCGGCCTTTCCGATGATTACCGACGTTCGGTAGCGGCCGGGGCTTACTCTGCCGCCGGAAGCACCGCTGCAGCCTGGGCAGCGGCCTTCGCCGCCGCATCGGCCTTCTGGCCGACGATGAGATCGTCGCGACGCGTGGCCACCTGCTTGATGCGGGCGACCTGGGCGCCGGTGCCGGCCGGGATGAGYGAGCCGACGATGACGTTCTCCTTGAGACCTTCGAGCATGTCGGACTTGCCGTTGACCGCCGCCTCGGTGAGGACGCGGGTGGTCTCCTGGAACGACGCAGCCGAGATGAACGAGCGGGTCTGCAGCGAGGCCTTGGTGATGCCGAGCAGGACCGGCACGCCGGAAGCCGGCTTCTTGCCCTCCTCGCGCAGCTTCGTGTTGACCTCTTCCAGCTCGATACGGTCGATCTGGTCGCCGGTCAGGATGTCGCTGTCTCCGGACTCCGTGATCTCGACCTTCTGCAGCATCTGCCGGACGATGACCTCGATGTGCTTGTCGTTGATGCCGACGCCCTGGAGGCGATAGACCTCCTGGATCTCGTTCACCAGATAAGCCGCCAGCTCCTCGACGCCCTTGATCGCCAGGATGTCGTGCGGGGCCGGGTTGCCGTCGAGGATGTAGTCGCCGACCTCCACGACGTCGCCGTCCTGGAGATGGATGTGCTTGCCCTTCGGGATCAGGTACTCGACCCCGTCGGAACCGTCATGCGGCGTCAGCGTGACGCGACGCTTGTTCTTGTAGTCCTTGCCGAAGCCGATGACGCCCGACTTCTCGGCGATGATCGCCGCGTCCTTCGGACGACGCGCCTCGAAGAGTTCCGCGACGCGCGGCAGACCGCCGGTGATGTCGCGGGTCTTGGCCGAGTCGGTCGAGACACGCGCCAGCACGTCGCCGGCCTTGATCGAGTGGCCCGGCTCCACCGAGATGATGCCGTCGACGGGCAGGATGTAGCGGGCATCGCCACCACGGGCGAGCTTCGCGATCTTGCCGTCCGTGCCCGTGATCGTCATCGCGGGCTTGAGGTCGGCCGTACGGGCCGAGCCACGCCAATCGATCACGACGCGCTTCGAGATGCCGGTCGCCTCGTCGGTCGTCTCGGTCATCGACATGCCGTCCACGAGATCCTCGTAGCCGACCTTGCCGTCCACCTCGGCCAGGATCGGGCGGGAATAGGGATCCCACTCGATCAGACGCTGGCCGCGCTTGACCTTGTCGCCCTCGTCGACCCGCAGCTTCGAGCCGAACTGGACGCGGTGCACGGCGCGCTCGGCGCCGTCCGGGCCGACGATCACGATGGCGATGTTGCGCGCCATGGCGATGAGGTCGCCGTCCGAGTTCCGCGCGACGTTGCGGTTGCGCATCTTGACCGTGCCTTCGAAGTTCGACTCGACGAAGGACTGGTCGGCGATGGTGGCCGCGCCGCCGATGTGGAAGGTGCGCATGGTGAGCTGCGTACCCGGCTCGCCGATCGACTGCGCCGCGATGACGCCGACGGCCTCGCCCATGTTGACGGGCGTGCCGCGGGCCAGATCGCGCCCATAGCAGGTCGCGCAGACGCCGTTCTTGGTCGCGCAGGTGAGAACCGAGCGGATCTTCACCTCCTGGACGCCGGCGGCGTTGATCTTCTCGATATGGCTCTCCTCGATCATCGTGCCCTTCGGCACGAGAACGTTGCCGTCGATGTCGGTCACGTCCTCAGCCGCGGAGCGGCCCAGGATGCGCACGCCGAGCGAGGCGACGACCTGGCCGGCATCGACGATGGCGCGCATCTTGATGCCGTTTTCGGAGCCGCAATCGACCTCCGAGATGATCGCATCCTGCGCCACGTCGACGAGACGGCGGGTCAGATAGCCGGAGTTGGCCGTCTTAAGCGCCGTATCGGCGAGGCCCTTGCGGGCGCCGTGGGTCGAGTTGAAGTACTCGAGAACGTCGAGGCCTTCCTTGAAGTTCGAGATGATCGGCGACTCGATGATCTCGCCCGACGGCTTGGCCATCAGGCCGCGCATGGCGGCGAGCTGGCGCATCTGCGCCGGCGAACCACGGGCGCCCGAGTGCGACATCATGTAGATCGAGTTGATCTGCTTGTCGCGGCCGGTCTCGTCCTTCTGGACGGTCGAGATGCGGGCCATCATCTCCTGGGCGAGCTTGTCGGAGCACTTCGCCCAGGCGTCGACGACCTTGTTGTACTTCTCGCCCTGCGTGATCAGGCCGTCCTGGTACTGCTGCTCGTAGTCCTTGGCGAGCGCGCGGGTCGTGTCGACGATCTGCCACTTGTTCTCCGGCACGACCATGTCGTCCTTGCCGAAGGAGATGCCGGCCTTGAAGGCGTGCTTGAAGCCGAGCCCCATGACGCGGTCGCAGAAGATCACCGATTCCTTCTGACCGCAGCCGCGATAGACGGCATCGATCATTCCGGAGATCTCCTTCTTCGTCATCAGCTTGTTGACGACGTCGAAGGACACGGCCGGATGATCCGGCAGCGCGGTCGAGAGGATCACGCGGCCCGGCGTGGTCTCGTAGATCTTGGTATACGGCTTGCCGTCCTGGCCGGTGCCGGTCCAGCGGTATCTGATCTTCGAATGCAGCGTCACGACCTTCTCGTGCAGCGCATGCTCGAGCTCGCCCAGATCACCGAAGACCTTGCCCTGGCCGGGCTCGCCGTCCGAGACGATCGAGAGGTAGTAGAGGCCGAGCACGATGTCCTGCGACGGCACGATGATCGGCTGGCCGTTCGCCGGGTGCAGGATGTTGTTGGTCGACATCATCAGCACGCGCGCTTCCAGCTGCGCCTCGAGCGACAGCGGGACGTGCACGGCCATCTGGTCGCCGTCGAAGTCCGCGTTGAAGGCGGCGCAGACCAGCGGGTGAAGCTGGATCGCCTTGCCCTCGATCAGCACCGGCTCGAAGGCCTGGATGCCAAGGCGGTGCAGCGTCGGCGCGCGGTTCAGCATCACCGGATGCTCGCGGATGACCTCGTCCAGGATATCCCAGACCTCCGGCTTCTCCTTCTCGACGAGCTTCTTGGCCTGCTTGACCGTGGTCGAGTAGCCCTTGGCGTCGAGGCGCGCATAGATGAACGGCTTGAACAGCTCGAGCGCCATCTTCTTCGGCAGGCCGCACTGGTGGAGCTTCATCTCCGGGCCGACGACGATGACCGAGCGGCCGGAATAGTCGACGCGCTTGCCGAGCAGGTTCTGGCGGAAGCGGCCCTGCTTGCCCTTCAGCATGTCGGCGAGCGACTTCAGCGGGCGCTTGTTGGCACCCGTGATGACGCGGCCGCGGCGGCCGTTGTCGAACAGGGCGTCGACCGACTCCTGCAGCATCCGCTTCTCGTTGCGGATGATGATGTCCGGCGCGCGCAGCTCGATCAGCCGCTTCAGGCGGTTGTTGCGGTTGATGACGCGGCGATAGAGGTCGTTCAGGTCCGAGGTCGCGAAGCGGCCGCCGTCGAGCGGCACGAGCGGACGCAGATCCGGCGGGATGACCGGAATCACGGTCATCACCATCCATTCCGGCTTGTTGCCCGACTCCTGGAAGGCCTCGATGATCTTGAGGCGCTTCATCAGCTTCTTGGGCTTCAGCTCCGACGTCGTCGTCGCGATCTCATGCTTGAGATCGGCGTTGATCTGGTCGAGGTCGAGCGCGCGCAGCATCTCGCGGATCGCTTCCGCGCCGATCATGGCGGTGAAGGTGTCGGCGCCATACTCTTCCTGGCAGCGGACGTACTCCTCCTCCGACAGAAGCTGACGGTCCTTGAGCGGGGTCAGGCCCGGCTCGATGACGACGTAGCTTTCGAAGTAGAGGATGCGCTCGAGGTCCTTGAGCGGCATATCCATCAGCAGGCCGATGCGCGAGGGCAGCGACTTCAGGAACCAGATATGCGCGACCGGGGCGGCCAGCTCGATATGGCCCATGCGCTCGCGCCGGACGCGGGCCAGCGTGACTTCGACGCCGCACTTCTCGCAGATGACGCCCTTGAACTTCATGCGCTTGTACTTGCCGCACAGGCACTCGTAGTCCTTGATCGGCCCGAAGATGCGCGCGCAGAACAGGCCGTCACGCTCCGGCTTGAACGTGCGGTAGTTGATGGTCTCCGGCTTTTTGATCTCGCCGTAGGACCAGGACAGGATCTTCTCCGGGCTCGCGATCGAGATCTTGATCGCGTCGAAGGCCTGCTGCACCGGCTGCTGGCCGAAAAGGTTCATGACCTCTTGCTTCATCGCCTGTCTCCTTCCGCCGGCGGGGCTAAGGCCGCCCTGCCCGGCTGGTAAATTCCGTAGGCCGGCGGCGTGAGTGCCGCCGGCAATGTTCAAGGCTCGGTCGCGGCTTATTCGGCCGCTTCGGCGGGCGGCAACTCGCCCGGCTTCACCTTGTTGTTGATCAGCTCGACGTTGAGGCCGAGMGAMCGCATYTCCTTGACGAGCACGTTGAAGCTCTCSGGRATGCCYGCYTCGAASKTGTCCTCGCCGCGCACGATCGACTCGTAGACCTTGGTGCGGCCCGCGACGTCGTCCGACTTCACCGTCAGCATCTCCTGCAGCGTGTAGGCGGCACCGTAGGCTTCGAGCGCCCAGACCTCCATCTCGCCGAAGCGCTGGCCGCCGAACTGCGCCTTGCCGCCCAGCGGCTGCTGAGTGACGAGCGAGTACGGACCGATCGAACGCGCGTGGATCTTGTCGTCCACGAGGTGGTGCAGCTTCAGCATGTAGATGTAGCCCATGGTGACCTTGCGGTCGAAGGGCTCACCTGTGCGGCCGTCATAGAGCGTCGACTGACCCGACGAGTGCAGGCCGGCCTGCTCCAGAAGCCGCTCGATATCGGCTTCCTTCGCACCGTTGAAGACCGGCGTCGCCACCGGCACGCCACGGCGCAGGTTCTGACCCATCTCGACGAGTTCGTTCTCGTCCATCGAGGCGATGATCTCGTTGTCCTCGTAGACGGCATCGAACGAAGCCTTCAGCGCCTTGAAGTCGTTCGACTTCTTGTAGGCGTCGAGCGCCTTGCCGATCTGCTTGCCGAGACCGGCGGCAGCCCAGCCCAGATGCGTCTCCAGGATCTGGCCGACGTTCATGCGCGAGGGCACGCCGAGCGGGTTCAGCACGATGTCGGCATGGGTGCCGTCCTCGAGGAACGGCATGTCCTCCACCGGCACGATGCGCGAGACCACGCCCTTGTTGCCGTGACGGCCGGCCATCTTGTCGCCCGGCTGGATCTTGCGCTTCACCGCGACGAAGACCTTGACCATCTTCATCACGCCCGGAGGCAGTTCGTCGCCGCGCTGCAGCTTCTCGACCTTGTCGAGGAAGCGCTGCTCGAGGCGCTTCTTCGACTCGTCGTACTGCTTCCGCATCGCCTCGATCTCGGTCATCAGCGAGTCTTCGGCGGTGGCGAACAGCCACCACTGCGAACGCGGGAACTCGCTCATCACTTCGCGGGTGATGACCGTGTCCTTCTTGAAGCCCTTCGGGCCGGCAAGGCCGGTCTTCCCGGTCAGGATCTCGGCCAGACGCGCGAAGGTGTTGCGGTCCAGGATCGCCTGCTCGTCGTCGCGGTCCTTGGCGAGACGCTCGATTTCCTCGCGCTCGATCGCCTGGGCGCGCTCGTCCTTGTCGACGCCGTGGCGGTTGAACACGCGGACCTCGACGATCGTGCCCTGCACGCCGGGCGGAACCCGCAGCGAGGTGTCGCGGACGTCCGAGGCCTTCTCGCCGAAGATCGCGCGCAGCAGCTTCTCTTCCGGCGTCATCGGGCTCTCGCCCTTCGGCGTGATCTTGCCGACGAGGATGTCGCCAGCCGCCACTTCGGCGCCGATATAGACGATGCCGGCTTCGTCGAGGTTCTTCAGCGCCTCTTCCGAAACGTTCGGAATGTCGCGCGTGATCTCCTCCGGGCCGAGCTTGGTGTCGCGGGCCATGACCTCGAACTCCTCGATATGAATCGAGGTGAAGACGTCCTGGGACACGATGTTCTCGGAGAGAAGGATCGAATCCTCGAAGTTGTAGCCGTTCCACGGCATGAACGCGACGAGCACGTTGCGGCCCAGCGCGAGCTCGCCGAACTCGGTCGACGGGCCGTCCGCGACGATGTCACCCTTCTTGATGATGTCGCCGACGCGCACCAGCGGGCGCTGCGTGATGCAGGTCGACTGGTTGGAGCGCTGGAACTTCTGCAGACGGTAGATGTCGACGCCCGGCTTGGTCGGGTCCATCTCGTCGGAAGCGCGGATGACGATACGGGTCGCGTCGACCTGGTCGACGATGCCGCCGCGGCGGGCCGCGATGGCAGCGCCAGAATCGCGGGCGACGACCGCTTCCATGCCGGTGCCGACGAAAGGCGCGTCGGCGCGAACCAGCGGCACCGCCTGGCGCTGCATGTTCGAGCCCATCAGCGCGCGGTTGGCGTCGTCGTTCTCGAGGAACGGGATCAGCGCCGCGGCGACCGAGACAAGCTGCTTCGGCGACACGTCCTGGAAGTCGACCTTGTCGACCGGCGTGACGATGACTTCGCCGGCGCGGCGGCAGACGATCAGGTCGTCGGTCAGGCGGCCTTCAGCGTCGACGGCGGCATTCGCCTGGGCGACGTTGTACTTCGCCTCTTCCATCGCCGAGAGATAGATCACCTCGTCCGTGACCTTGCCGTCGCGGATGCGGCGATACGGGCTCTCGATGAAGCCGTACTTGTTCACCCGCGCGAAGGTGGCGAGCGAGTTGATCAGGCCGATGTTCGGGCCTTCCGGCGTCTCGATCGGGCAGATGCGGCCGTAATGCGTCGGGTGCACGTCGCGCACCTCGAAGCCGGCGCGCTCACGGGTCAGACCACCCGGGCCAAGCGCCGAAAGGCGACGCTTGTGAGTGACTTCCGAGAGCGGGTTCGTCTGGTCCATGAACTGCGAGAGCTGCGAGGAACCGAAGAACTCGCGCACGGCGGCAGCCGCCGGCTTGGCGTTGATCAGGTCCTGCGGCATCACGGTGTCGATGTCGACCGACGACATGCGCTCCTTGATGGCGCGCTCCATGCGCAGGAGGCCCAGACGGTACTGGTTCTCCATCAGCTCGCCGACCGAGCGGACGCGGCGGTTGCCGAGATGGTCGATGTCGTCGATCTCGCCCTTGCCGTCGCGCAAATCGACCAGCGCCTTCACGACCGCGAAGATGTCTTCCTTGCGCAGGATGCGCACGGTGTCCTCGGCGTCGAGGTCGAGGCGCATGTTCATCTTCACGCGGCCGACGGCCGAGAGGTCGTAGCGCTCCGGATCGAAGAACAGCGACTGGAACATGTTCTCAGCCGTTTCGAGCGTCGGCGGCTCGCCCGGACGCATCACGCGGTAGATGTCGAACAGGGCTTCCTCGCGGCGCGAGTTCTTGTCGACGTTCAGCGTATTGCGGATGTAGGGGCCGACCGTGATGTGGTCGATGTCGAGCACCGGGATCTCGTCGAAGCCGTCATCGGTCAGCTGCTTCAGCAGCTTCTCGGTGATCTCCTCGCCGGCCTCGGCATAGACTTCGCCCGACGCCGGATTGACCAGGTCCTCGGCGATGTACTGCGTATAGAGATCCTCGTCCTGCGCGCGCAGGAACTTCAGGCCCTTCTCGGCGAGCTGGCGGGCGGTGCGGGCGACGAGCTTCTTGCCGGCCTCGACCACGACCTCGCCGGTTTCGGCGTCGATCAGGTCCTCATTGGCCTTGAAGCCCTTCATGCGCTCCGCGTCGTATGGAACGCGCCAGCCCTTAGGATCCTTAGTGTAGGTGATGTGGTTGTAGAAGCGGTTGAGGATCTCCTCGCCGTCCATGCCGAGCGCGAACAGCAGCGAGGTGACCGGAATCTTACGCTTCCGGTCGATGCGGGCGTAGACGATGTCCTTGGCGTCGAACTCGATGTCGAGCCAGGAACCGCGATACGGGATGATGCGCGCGGCGAAGAGCAGCTTGCCCGAGGAATGGGTCTTGCCCTTGTCGTGATCGAAGAACACGCCCGGCGAACGATGCATCTGCGAGACGATGACGCGCTCGGTGCCGTTGACGATGAAGGTGCCGTTGTCCGTCATAAGCGGCATGTCGCCCATGTAGACATCCTGCTCCTTGATGTCCTTGACGGACTTCGCCTGGGTGTCGGGATCGATATCGAACACGATCAGGCGCAGCGTCACCTTGAGCGGCGCCGAGAAGGTCATGCCGCGCTGGCGGCACTCGTCGACGTCGTATTTCGGCGGCTCGAAGGTGTACTTCACGAATTCCAGCAGCGAAGCGCCGGAAAAATCGCCGATCGGGAAGACCGACTTGAAGACGGACTGCAATCCCTCGTCGGCCCGGCCGCCCTTGGGTTCGTCGACCATCAGGAACTGGTCGTAGGACGCCTTCTGAACCTCGATGAGGTTCGGCATCTGGGCCACTTCCTTGAGTTTGCCGAAGAACTTGCGGACGCGCCTGCGACCCTGGAGCGAATTGACCATGTTGTTCCTCGCAATCTCTTCGGACGGCTCACCCGGTGGTCCGTGGCGACAGCCCCAAGGCCGCCGGGTGAGCCGTTCGGCGCTGCATCGCGCCGACCTGCATTTCCATCGGAGCTACGTCGCAAGGTTGCGACAGGCTCCAACAACAACTCCCGCGCACTAGCGCGGAAACGACGCAACAGCCCCGGAGGCGTAGCCCGCCCCGGGACTGTCGATAGTGACTACGGTCGGACCGGCATCAGCCGGCCCTAGCTCACTTGAGCTCGACCTTGGCGCCGACGGCCTCGAGCTGCTTCTTGAGCTTCTCGGCCTCGTCCTTGCCGACCGACTCCTTGACCGGCTTCGGGGCGCCTTCGACCAGATCCTTGGCTTCCTTGAGGCCCAGGCCGGTGATGGCGCGGACTTCCTTGATCACCTCGATCTTCTTGTCGCCGGCCGCGGCCAGGACAACGGTGAACTCGGTCTGCTCTTCGACAGCGGCGGCGGCAGCGCCACCAGCGGCCGGGCCAGCGGCAACCGCGACGGCGGCAGCAGCGGAAACGCCCCACTTCTCTTCGAGGAGCTTCGCGAGCTCGGCGGCCTCGAGAACGGTGAGCGACGACAGCTCGTCGACGAGCTTGGTAAGATCAGCCATTTTGGGTTCCTACGTGTAAGAGGTTCGAACGATATCGGGATCAGCAGGCCGTTCAGGCCGCATCCTTGTCGGCATATGCCTGGAACACCCGCGCGAGCTTCGCAGCCGGCGCAGTCGAGAGCTGCGCAAGCTTCGTGGCCGGGGCCTGGATGAGGCCGACCAACTTGGCGCGCAATTCGTCGAGCGAGGGCATCGTGGCCAGAGCCTTGACACCATCGGGGTTCAGGGCGGTCGTGCCCATCGCGCCGCCCAGGATGACGAGCTTGTCGTTCTCCTTGGCGAAAGCGGTGGCGACCTTCGGCGCCGCGACCGGATCGTTGGAATAAGCGATCAGGGTGGGACCCGTCAGCAGATTGCTGATGGACGCGACGTCGGTGCCTTCAAGAGCGATCTTGGCCAGCCGGTTCTTTGCGACCTTAACAGTGGCGCCATTCGCCTTCATCTCGCGACGAAGCTTCTGGAACTGGGCCACGGTCAAGCCCGCATAGTGGGCCACGACGACGACCGACGTGTTCGCAAACACATCGTTCAGCGACGCGACGGCATCTTTTTTTGCCGTTTTATCCACTGGGCTCTCTCCGGTAGGCGGCAGGCTTTCGAGGGCTTGCCGCCGGTTGCACGTGTCGCTTCCTGGAACCCCGGTTGACACCGGCGTCCCGCGAAGCGACGCTTGGTGCCCTGTCCCCGCTCCCGAACCCGAAAGGGCCGCGATCGGGCGAGATGGTTCGAACCGTCTTCTCCGGATCCTGCGATCCGGGATTAAGCTCTTGCACCGTCTATGCAGGCCTCTTGGCGAAATTATGCCCGGGGCCGAAGCTCCGGAGCACCTGCAGTCTCAGACAGGACTGGGTGATTCCCGCTCGAAAAATCGCTCTTCCGAACCTGAAGCACCCATTTCTTCAGCGGAAAACCGCCGAAAAACGCGAAACGGACCCCTTCGTGCCAAGCACGCCGGAGCCTCGTCACTCATGGAAACAGGCGAGCGTCATAGCGCCTTCGCCTGCTTCTGCCAAGTAGGCTCTTGACTTCACGAAATCAAGAGCGGGTGAGCGGCCGGCGATCTGGCCGCTCTTCCCTGCATCGATCAGCCGCCGACGACAGTGTTCGGCTCGACCTTGACGCCCGGGCCCATGGTCGAGGAGATCGCGACGCGCTGGATATAGGTGCCCTTGGCGCCGGCGGGCTTCGCCTTGGCGACCGAGTCGACGAACGCCTTAATGTTCTCCGAGAGCTTCTCGGCCGAGAACGAGGCCTTGCCGACGGCGGCGTGGATGATGCCGGCCTTCTCGACGCGGAACTCGACCGAACCACCCTTCGAGGCGGCGACGGCGGCGGTGACGTCCATCGTCACGGTGCCGACGCGCGGGTTCGGCATCAGGCCGCGCGGGCCTAGAACCTTGCCGAGACGACCGACGAGACCCATCATGTCCGGGGTCGCGATGCAGCGATCGAAGTTGATCTCGCCCTTCTGGACGGACTCGACCAGCTCCTCGGCGCCGACGATGTCGGCACCCGCGGCCTTGGCCTCGTCAGCCTTGGCGCCACGAGCGAAGACGGCGACGCGCAGCGTGCGGCCCGAGCCGTTCGGCAGATTGCAGACGCCGCGGACCATCTGGTCGGCGTGACGCGGATCGACGCCTAGATTCATCGCGATCTCGACGGTCTCGTCGAACTTGGCGTTGGCCCGGTCCTTGATGAACGAGACAGCCTGATCGAGCGGGTAGAGCTTGGTGCGGTCAATGCCTTCACGGCCCTTGACGACGCGCTTTCCGGTATGTGCCATATCAGCCCCCTCAGCCCACGACTTCCAGGCCCATGGAGCGGGCCGAGCCACGGATCATGGCCGAAGCCGATTCGACGGTGTCGCAGTTGAGATCCGCCATCTTCTTCTCGGCGATCTCGCCGATCTGAGCAGCGGTCACCTTGCCGACGTTGCCGCCACGGCCCGGAGTCTTCGAGCCGGAGGTGAGGCCAGCGGCCTTCTTCAGCCAGTAGGACACCGGCGGCTGCTTCATTTCGAAGGTGAAGGAGCGATCCTGATACGCGGTGATGATCACCGGGATCGGCATGCCCTTTTCCATCTGCGCGGTCTTCGCGTTGAAGGCCTTGCAGAATTCCATGATGTTGAGGCCTCGCTGACCCAGCGCCGGACCGATCGGCGGCGACGGATTGGCCGCGCCCGCCGGAACCTGAAGCTTCACGTAGCCCGTGATCTTCTTTGCCATGATGGCTGCTCCTGCCGCCTGCCCCGATGCCTATCCGGAACGACGACGACCCCGCCTGCCGATGCTCTTCATCGGGGCCGGGGTGGTTGCAGTGCGTGGTGCGGCGCCTTTGATCCGGCTGGCGACCGGCACGCCTTCCACGCGGTTGAGGCCGGGCCTATCGCATATCCGGCTGCGGAATGGAAGAGGGCTTTGCGGCCTGGGCCCTCGGCATGTCGGCCTTCGGGACATGCTGGATATAATCGTCGAGGGCAAGGCAGATATGAACGGCGACCAGCCCGACGAGTACGAAGGCCAGGATCGCGTGGCCGCGGAACAGCATGTCCGCATGCCCAGCTCCTTCAGGCCAGATCGCCGGCAGGGAAACCCCGCCATAGATCTCCCGCGCACCGAAATCGGACACGCCCGCCAGCCCGAGCAGCGGAATCGCGATCAGCAGGCCATAGAGAACCCGGTGCACCGTCCGCCCGCCGGCCGTGCGGGACCAGCGCCCGCGCAGCCGCGCGAAGATGCGGTAGGCCAGCCGAGCCGCCACCAGGGCGAGCAGCAGGAACCCGGCCGTCTTGTGAAAGGTCATAAGTCCGTCCGCCCAGGCGCCGCCTCCGATCTCCTTCATCAGGATCCCGATGCAGAACAGCATCAGGACGAGCGCTGCCGTGCTCCAGTGCAGCACCTTGGCCAGGAGCGGAAACTCATGGGCGCCGATACGCTGCCGGCGGACCGTGGCGGCATTCCGGGAATCGGTGAGCATCTTCATGCGTGCTGCACGCCTTGCCTATCAGTCATGAAGCTGTCGACCGCCTGCCTCAGGGCAGCGGCCTGACCGTCGATGTCGGCGGAAGCCTTGGCCATCCGCTCCGTCATCCGGCGCCAATCCTCGATCATGCCGGCGACCTGCTCGACCTGTTCGGCCATGCCCCGCACGTCGCCCGCGGTTTGCGCAGTGCCGATGTTGATCGAGCGCGAGGTGTCGTCCTGCTTGCGCGCCAGCTCGGCGATCGAATCTGCGGCGGTCTCGACGGCATTGACCGAAGCGACGAGGGAGCCGATGCGCCCGATGATCCGCTCGGCGGCCGTGCCGATGGAATCGAGTCCGTGCCGCACCTGCCCGGTCGCCTCCGCGGTCCGATTGGCGAGCTGCTTCACCTCGGCGGCCACCACCGCGAAACCGCGCCCGCTTTCCCCGGCCCTTGCCGCCTCGATGGTCGCATTGAGCGCAAGGAGATTGGTCTGGTTGGCGACGGTGCTGATCAGCGTCACCACGGCGGAGATCGAGCCCACCGCCTCGCGCAGCAGCACGCTGTCGTCTGTCGCTTCCTCGACCAGGGATTTCGCCGCGTTCGCGATCCCCGAGGTCCGGCGGGCCTCGCCGGCCGTCGTCGCGAGAAGCTCGGCGATTTCGTTTAGCGACGAGGACATCTGACCGACATGGATGGCGGCTCGCTGGCTCGACTGCGCCGCCGCACCGGCGTGCTGATCGACGAAGCCGGAGAGCTGCGAGAGTTCGTTCGACGCGTCGGTCATGCTCGCGGCATGGGTTTCGAGCGCCGTGGCGATGCCGGCGATGTTGTCCTGAAAGGCCTGACCGCTGACCCGCAACGCCTGTTGCCGCTCGACCTCTCCTGCCAGCGAGGCGAGCCGCTCCTTTGCCGCCTCCTGCCTCAGCTTCTCATCCGAGAGATGGGCCTGCAGCGCCCGGCCGAGCATGCCGATCTCGTCGCCGCGGCGTGCGAGCTTGCGCACCCAGCCGGCATCCTCTCCCGGCGCACCCAGAGCCGTGGCCATTGTCGAGATCGGACGCACCAGCCAGCGATGTTCGAAGGAAATGATCAGGGCGGCCAGGAAGAGACCGAGCGCCGCCAGCAGCACCGTGTTCTGCCGCGAGCTTTCGACCTGCGCGCCGAGCGCCTCGCTGACACCCACCATCGCCGCGTTCAGCAGCACGCGCAGCTCGTTGCGCTGCCCGGCAACTTTACGCAGCGCCTCGCGCGCGATCGCGGCATCGGCGCCGAGCTTCGACGAAAGCTCCTGCAGTCCCTGGACAGCATCGGCCGCCCGTGCGGCGATCTCGCCCTCGCTGCGTTCGGCCACGGCCTTCGCCGCCGCCGTCATGAGCTCGATGTCATCTGAAAGGCCGCGGCGATCGCCCCCGGAGACGATCGCGACGACGACGTGGCTATAGGCGGCGTCTGTTTCCGAGAGCATCGCCGCGGCGCCGGTATGGGCGGCGATCGCCCTGGCGAAGCCGGCGAGCTTGATGGAGCCGATGGTCTCGGCGGCGCCGAACACGCAAGCGAGGACGCCGAGGATCAACGCCCAGAGCGTGAGCCGCTGGCGAACCGTGGCCTTGAAGAAACTGGGAAACATCGCGCCCTGCGTCGGATTACCGACGCAAAGCGTTGGCGCAGTTGTGTTAAAGGCCGCTTAACCTAACGGAACCGATTGCAGATCCGGCCCAGGAATATCAGCCGGCTCAGAGCTTCTCGACCTGGCTGTATTCCAGCTCGACCGGCGTGGCGCGGCCGAAGATCGAGACCGCGACCTTGAGGCGGGCGCGGGCATGGTCGACATCCTCGACGACGCCGTTGAACGAGGCGAAGGGGCCATCCGCCACCTTGACCTGCTCGCCGACCTCGAAAACGATCGTCGGCTTCGGCCGCTCGATGCCCTCGGCGACCTGTCCCTTGATCCGCATCGCTTCATGCTCGGGGATCGGCATGGGCTTGGCCTTGTCGGCACCCAGGAAGCCGGTGACCTTCGGCGTGTTCTTGATGAGGTGATAGACCTCGTCGGTCATCTCGCACTTCACCAGCACGTAGCCGGGGAAGAACTTGCGCTCGGTGTCGACCTTGCGGCCGCGACGGACCTCGACGACCTTCTCGGTCGGCACCAGCACCTCGTCGAACTTGTCGGCGAGGTTGCGCTGCGCCGCCTGGTCACGGATCGACTGCGCGACCTTGTTCTCGAAGTTCGAATAGGCGTGGACGATGTACCAGCGGGTGCTCACGTTCGTAATTCCGTTCAACGGGCGCCGAGGATGATGCCGAGCACCCAGCGGATGACGGTGTCGGTGAAGAGGAAGAACAGGCTGGAGGCGACCACCATCGCGAGCACGAGGCCCGTGGTGATCAGCGTCTCCCGGCGCGAAGGCCAGGTGACCTTGGACGCCTCGGAGCGCACGTCCTGCAGGAACTGGAAGGGATTGGATTTCGCCATGAACCACCTCGGGTTCCGAAGCTGCGCCCGGCCTTGCCGCGACGCCGAATCGGCCGTCCTGAAACATTCGCGGCGCGGGACCCGGAGGGGTCGCGCGCCGTCATCGCAAGCCTCTTACATCGCTTGGAGCCGTTAGCCAAGAGCCTTTCGGGCCACGGCATCCTCAGTTCCGGCTTGCAGCCATCAGCAGGAAGAACGGCCGCTCGCGATCCTTCGCCCAGCCCGGCTCGGCGGCGACCTGTTCCGGGCTCGGAGCCCATTCGACCAGCTTCGTCAGCGAGAAGCCTGCGGCCAGCAGCAGATCGACATAGGTCGCGATGGTACGGTGGCGCTTGACCACGCCCTCCGCCAGCCAGTTGCTGACCCGCTCCCCCTCGTCGAGATAGCCGTTGACCGGCCAGGTCGCGCGGCCATCGGCGTCCGCGAGCCATTCCTGCCGGGCCGGCGCGGTCAGGAGCGGATGCTCGACCGAACAGACCAGGCTTCCGCCGGGCTTCAGCGCCGCGTGCACGCGGCCAAACAGCCCGGCGAGATCGGCGATGTAGTGAAAGGCGAGAGAGCTGTAGATGAGATCGAAGGCGGCAGGCTGCGGCACGAAGCCTTCGAGATCGGCGCGTTCGTAGACGACGCCGGCCTCGCGCGTCTCGCGCCGTGCCCGCTCCAGCATCTTCTCCGAGAGGTCGATTCCGAGCACGCTCCGGGCGCCCTCACCTGCAGCGAAGCGGCAGAACCAGCCGAAGCCGCAGCCGAGATCGAGCACGTCCTTGCCGGCGAGTTCCGGCAGCATCGAACGCAGAACCGGCCATTCCGGCGCCCCGTCCAATCCATGGACGGAACGCGGCAATTGGCTATAGCCCGCGAAAAAAGTCTCGTCGTCGTAGATATTCTGGGTCATGGCGCTCAAAAAACCGCGTTGCGGTCCGCGCATCGGTCGCCCGGAGAGCGACTGGCAGGGGCGGTAGGGCTCGAACCTACGACAACCGGTTTTGGAGACCGGTACTCTACCAACTGAGCTACACCCCTGCAGGTGCGCGTCATGTGCCCCAAGGCGCGGCACATTTCAAGTCGAAATCTCGCGGCATCCTCATTTGCGATAGGAGCCGAGTTCCCGGGCATAGCGCTCGACCAGCTTCAAACCGAACTCGGTCGGCCTCAGCGCCGGACCGCGATCATGGATCGGAATGCCGGCGCGTGCGCCGAAGATGCGCTTGCCATAGCAGAGCAGCGTCTCGATCGACTGCATGATGAAGGTGATCGCCGGCAGCACCTCGCGATAGGCGGCATCCGCCCCCGCCTCGTCCCCGGCCCTGTAGAGATTGTAGGCCCGCAGCGCGTAGTCGATCGTATCGGGCGCCAGGATCATGCCGATGCAGCCCGCCCGGAAATTGTCGACGAGCTCGAGCCCGCCGCGCCCGTTCAAGATCGGCAGCCGCCCTTCGGTCACAGCGATCAGGCGCTCGATCTCGACGACCGAGCCCTCGCCTTTGATCAGGCTGATGTTCGGATGCCGGCGTGTGAGTTCGCGGATATCCTCCGCCGAAAGACCACGCCCCATATAGGCCGGCGCATTCTGAATCGCGACCGGCAGAGAGGTCGTATCGGCGATGCGACCGAAGAAGCTGATATACTCGGCCGCGCCGAAGCTGCCGACCATCGGCGGCTGCAGAATCACCCAGTCGGCGCCGTTCTTCTCGGCGACCTTCACCAGCTCGGCCTGCTCCGCCACCGAGGAGCCGAAGATGGTGAAGGCGAGCGGCTTCCTGCCCGCCACATCCTCCGCCATCCATTCCATCACGGTGCAGCGCTCGGCGAAGCTCAGCTTCGAGACCTCGGTGGCGAGCCCCAGCGCCGCCATGCCCTGCACGTCGAGATCAACGCTGATCTCAGCCTGCCGGCGCATCGCCGCTCGATCGAGCCGTTCGTTCTCGTCGAACAGGGCGAAGACGATCGAATGGATACCGGGAAACGGCGGCTTGAATGGCATGGGCAGGCTCCTCCGCGACGGGAGCGGCTGATCCGCTCTCTCAAAACGATTGAGAGCATGGAACAGGTCATCCGCACAGAGCACGGGACGAGACTAGCCTTGCATTCAAGGCATGCGCGCAGAGCTGTCGCCTCAAAGAAAAAGGGCGGTGTCGCCACCGCCCTTTCCCAAATCGCTATGCGTGTCGATCAGGCAATGATCGAAGCAACAACACCTGCTCCAACCGTACGTCCGCCTTCGCGGATGGCGAAGCGCAGCTTCTCTTCCATCGCGATCGGGGCGATCAGGGTCACCTCCATCGAGATGTTGTCGCCCGGCATCACCATCTCCGTGCCCTCGGGCAGCGTCACCACGCCGGTCACGTCCGTCGTGCGGAAGTAGAACTGCGGGCGGTAGTTGGTGAAGAACGGCGTGTGACGGCCACCCTCTTCCTTCGTCAGGATGTAGGCCTCGGCCTTGAACTTCGTGTGCGGC
>NZ_JBFUIF010000052.1:0-21590 GCF_056402015.1 Allobosea sp. P4_C6 | reverse complement strand
CCTGCGGCATCGTTGGCGATCAACACGAGCAGATCTTTGTCCTGCATGAACCGCTCGATCACCTTGCGACGATCTTCGCGCGACACGCCGCCGTGGATCACGTCCACGACCTCCGCGTTTCCGAGACGCGCGCGAACTTTGTCGAGCAGATAATGGAGCGTGTCCTTGGGCTCGGTGAAGATGATCAGCTTGCGCCGATTGCCTGCGGTGTCGACCATCAGATCATCGTCGAGAATGCGATTGAGCTGTGTCCACTTGGTATCGACACCAGAGCGCAGAACGCCAAGGGCCATCGACTCGAGGCCCTTCAGCGTCTCGACCTCCAGCGCGAGTTGCTCGACCGTCTCAGCCGTCGTCGCGCTCGTGGAGATTAGATCCTCAAGCTCGTCGATTTCCTCCTGCCCGTATTCCTCGATGTTGCGCAGCATGTCTGGACTGATAGGTGGCTCTCCGATCCCAACGCGGCGCCCTTTGGCCGCGAGTCGTGCTTCGCCCAGCTCGGTCTCTAGCCGCTCGCGGCGGCGCTTCAGCGACTGGTAGATGGCGGCCGGTGAGGAGGCGAGGCGCCGCTGGAGGATTTGCAATGCGAAGCCGACATTGTTGCGCTTTTTGCCGTCCCCCTCGGCGAAACGCTGCACGCGGTTCATCTCTGTGCGGACATATTCGGTGACGGCGGCATAGAGTGCGGCCTCGCCTTCCGAGAGCTGATATTTGACAGTGCGGGCACGGCGTTCGGGAAAGAGCGGCCGGCCATCAAATTTGAGCAGTTCCTCCTTGGTCAGCCGCCGCATCATGTCGGCAGTGTCGGCATAATGGACGCCGTCGCGGAAGCGGCCTTCGAACCGATCTCCGTCGAGCAGTGCCATGAAGAGCTGGAAATCCTCTTCCTTGCCGTTGTGCGGCGTGGCCGACATCAGCAGGAGATGTCGGCATGCCTCACCCAGCTTTTGGCCGACCTGATAACGCCGCGTATATTTGACCTCGCCGCCAAAGTAGGTTGCTGACATGCGATGCGCTTCGTCACAGATGATGAGGTCCCATTCGCGCGCGCTCATGAGCTTGTCCTGCAGCTCTTCATTGCGCGCCAGCACATCGAGACGGACGATCAGCCGATCGCGATCGCCGAACGGATTGCCCGAACGTGACGTCTCGATCATGTCACGCGTGAGGATGTCGAATTCGAGATTGAACTTCTGACCAAGCTCGTCCTGCCACTGCTCGACCAGGCTGCCCGGCGCGACCACAAGGCAGCGCTCGAGATCGCTGCGCGCGATCAGCTCCTTGATGAGCAGGCCGGCCATGATCGTCTTGCCGGCGCCGGGGTCGTCCGCGAGCAGGAACCGCAGCGGCTGCCGCGGAAGCATCTCGCCATAGACCGCTGAAATCTGGTGCGGCAGCGGATCGACGAGGCTGGTGTGGATCGCGAGATAGGGGTCGAAAAAGTGCGCGAGCTTGATGCGATTGGCCTCAGTCACCAGACGCAGTAACGCTCCATCGGCTTCGAACGACCATGCCCGCCCGTGCTGCTCGACCTCGAGGCGATGCTCGTCGTCACGGTAGAGAACGGCCTCAGCTACCGCGCCGGCGTGATCGCGGTAGACAACATTGATCGCCTGGTCGCCGATCCAATCGACCGCCACAACCTGAACCGGCTGCGCGGACGCAATGCCCCGGACGGACGCGCCGTTCTTGATGGCCTCGAGCCTTGCCCCCATTACCCACCACTTTCTTCCAAGGCCTTCATAGCTGAAGTTCCGCCATCTCTAGCTCGAACACAGTTTCTCTGGGGTTTAGCGCATTAATCGGATCCGGCGGCAAGGCGACGGCGATAAGCTTCGCGTAAATTAGCCGTTTCGGGAGCGAGAGAGCGTTGAGAGAACCGCTATTCACTCTCCGGCAGGCGGAACCCGCCCGCTGCAATGTACTCGATGATACGTCCTGACGGGATGCCTCGTTCCTTCAGTGCGTCGGGTACGAGACTCGCGCTGCCCTCCCACATCTCCCTGAGAGTGCCGAGCGCGGCGGATGCGTGGTCCGGCTTTCTAATACCCTCCAACCACTCGTCGAGGAGTTCTGGCGTACAAGTCGAGCTGGTCCAGGTCGGGTTCGTCGCGTCGGTGAAGTCCCGAAGGTGTCCGTAGCGGGCACGAATGAAGAGAAGCTCCTCGCTCGGCGCTTCGTTCTTTTCGGCCGCCTCAGCTACCTTGTCCTCGTAATAGGCCCGGATTTCTGCGCCTGCCCTACCGAAGAAGTCGTCGCCGAACTGGCGGCGATAGGCCAGCTCCCGTCCCCAGTCAGCACTCCCGACCGTGCCGCCCGACAACGCCGCGCGCGCGACATCCATCAGCTCTGGATCGCCAGCATCAGCAATCAGGAACGAGGGGATGGTATCGAAGACGCCGGAATATTGCCGGGCGACGAGGCCGTTATGGAGGGCGACGAGGTCGCGAAAGATCGTCCCTTCGCTGATCTTCTCTTCGGTGGCCGGTGTGAGGCTTGTGAACCCTCCGAGGAAATGCAGCTTTCGGAAGAACGTCCGATGCTCAGAGCCCTCGTACCTGGTGCCGAGGCAATAGAGTGTCGGTCCGTCGGGATTGAGTTTTCCCCAAAGGAGGTGGATCCGGTACGCGCCGTCGCCCCATTCGTCCGTGGTCGTCTCAATATCCGGCGGTTGCGGCGGCGGCGTTTCCAAGCGCGGCGAGACGCCCGAACGGTCTCCTAGGTCGGCGGCCTCGGACGAGGGTGTGACCGGCTCCAGCCCCCACACCGAGATGACGTGTGGCATGACCCTGGGAGGCGGTTCGCTGCGCTCGAGTGCATACAGGCGCGGCGCGATGCTCTTCACGTAGTCGTCGACTGGAATGAGCGCGATCGCCTTGCGCCAGGCGTCGGGCGACAGTCCGCGGGAAGGAATTGGGCGAAGGCCCGACCTAACAAACTCGTCCGGCGAGTAGCGCCGCAACCTCCCTAGACCGGCAGCGACGGTGCCGAACAGATCATCGGGGTCATCGGGATTGCCTTCGAGGCCTTCGAGCCAATCGAGATAGAAGTCCACGGTCGCCGCGTGCATAAACTCAGTGTTGCAGTTGATCGCTGTGGTCACCTGGTGCTTGTCCAGGCCATCTCGCAAAGTCRGGAGCAGCCGGCAGACCCGGCTGTCGCCGAGGCTCAGGAGCCCTCCGAAGGCAGCACCAACGTTCTGGATGTCGTCCTGCTCGATCAGAGATAGGATGATCTTCGGAGCCGTCATCGGATCGCCGTCGCGAAGCGGCGCCAGCGACACGAAATCGATCGTTGCGGTGGACACGATGTGGGTCGCATCGTCCTCGGTGATGAACGGCAGGAACGCGTTCACCGACATCCACGCGACATTCTCGGCGAGACCCTTGACGTGCCGGTAGATCGTCCACCGCCGCTCCAGCGGCAGCGTCATGTAGTGCGTGCGGAAGAGCAGCTGGAGCGGCTGAACCATGTCCTCGTGATTGGTTGCCCCGAAACGCGCGATCTCGCAGATCATCAGGTCCTCGAACCTAGCCTGCAGCGCCGCGAAACGCTCCGACGGGTCGTCCATCCAGAGCACTTCCATGAACCGCTGCGGGTCTTTCACGAAGATCAGGTCGTCATCGGCGTCACTCACTTCTATCTCCCCATGGCCTGTAGCAGCCGCCCGGCTGGCACGCGCAGTTCGCACACTTGCCGAGCCAGCTGCGCTTGGCGGCGTACCAATCTAGTCGCGGCCGGGAGCACTTACGCCCCGACGCCGCGAGACGCACCTCTTCAAAATAGGTTACGGGCCCATCCGCCGCTTGTTATTGTCCGCCAAAGGTGTGCTCGCCTCCGCCAGTGTGCTGTGCTCGGCACAGGCATAAGCAGGGCGCCCTAGCGTATTCTTGGCCCTTGGTTGCCCTTGCCGCCACGCGAAACAGGCCAGAGCCTGCTCGGTGAAGAGGGCTTTTATCGAGGTGGAAAGGGGGGAGTGGCGCGTTGCATCCGCAACCGACGACTGGAAGCCCGTCGACGTTCAATGTCGGCCATCAGTACTCTGCCGCCCGACAAAAGCCGCGTGCAGTAGCCCCTGTCTGGGCCGAGCACGTAGGCTAGACAGAGGCGAGCAAACATTTGGCGGACATTAACAAGCGGTGGGCGCGACCATAACGTAACACCCAGTTGTTCACCGGCTCAATTTGCGCTTTGTTTCCGTGCAGCAAGCGTAGATCTCAGATCACCAACTTCAAACCCGTAACTCCTTATAAAATCGATAGTACATTCAACTGCATCTATCACCGCACGCCCTTCTTCCAGATCATTATCCGACGGGTAGCGCGCGTCGAGCAAGCGCCGCCCTCGTCCTAATCGACGTGTTCAATCAATGGACCGCCCACCCCCGCGGACTAGGCCTCCGCGTGTTGCAAGACATTCCGAACCGCTGCTTAATGGACAAACGGTCTGCTGTGCGCGCATCGCATTCAACGCCGTGTACGAAGTTCACGCGGTGTCGACTGTTGCGATAGGGTCGGCCGCCTTAGCGACCTTGGCGAAGGCGCGGTTACGCTGATAATCGGTGGGCGTCACCAAAAGCCAAATCCCGAGAACGGCATTCACAAATGGAATGCAGTAGATGAGCAGCACCCAGGCTGTCCCGCCAATATCCCGAGCACGTTTCGCGCCCATGGCGATTGCTAACCAGAAGGCAAGCGCCCAGATGCCAAGATAGTAGGCATAAAATGCCGCAACTATGAGATCACTATCCGTCATGCCCAGGCGAACTGCGTTTCGCCCGAAGCTACCGCCAAGGGCTTCGGCGAATTCCTCTGAGGCGAACAGCGCCATGAAAACGCTAATCGCCAAACTGAAGAGGATGAAAGGTTTGCGCTCGACGCGCCCTCGCCACGGCAGAAGCGAATGTATCCACATGGTGGAAGGTTTGACGTTCATCATGGCGGATTGGCCTCGACTTCTAGGATCGGACCTCGCGAAAGTACGTCGCCGCGGCGTCCGCTGCTTGTTATTCTCGGCCAAAAGTTTGTTTGCCTCGGCCTGGGGTTGTATTTGGCCCAGAGCGGGAAGTTCGACGGCTTTGCCAATAGACCTAGACCAGATGTCCGCCTGAGATAGGGGCGACCCGTCTCACATTATGCAGGTTGCGAGGGTTGCGCCGGATGGTCCGGCACCGAGCCTCTTGCATAGGAGACGGGTCATGGAGAAGCCTCTCATCTACGTCGGCCTAGACGTGCACAAGGAGACGATCGCGGTGGCGCAGGCCGAGGCGGGGAAGCGGGGCGAGGTCCGCGAGTTCGGCACGATTGCGAACACCCCGAGGGCGAAAGCATTGACCAACAAACTGGCGCGCTCGGGCGCAGCACTCCGTTTTTTTGCTACGAAGCCGGGCCATGCGGATATGGGATCCAGCGGCAGTTGAGCGCGGCCGGGCACGGATGCGTGGTCGTCGCGCCGTTGCTGATCCCACGCAAACCCGGTGACCGGATCAAGACCGACCGGCGGGATGCGGCCAACCTGGCCAGGCACACCGGGCGGGCGAGCTGACGCCGGTGTGGGTGCCGGACCCTGCCCATGAGGCCGTCCGCGACCTGGTGCGGGCGCGTCAGGCGGCCGTCCGCGCCCTGCACAGGCTCGCCAGCAGTTGTCCGGCTTCTTGCTGCGGCAAGGCCAGCATTACAACCGCCCCACCTGGACCCTGATGCACCGGCGATGGCTGGCCGGGCTGCGCTTTGCACAGGCGGCCCACCACCTCGTCCTGGAAGACTGTATCGCGGCCGTCGAGGCCGCCACGGCGCGGCGCGATCGCCTGGAGGCCCACATCGCGGCGGCGCTATCCGATTGGTCCCTGGCACCGGTGGTGCGGGCGTTGCAGGCGCTGCGCGGCCTGGCATTGGTGGCGGCGGCGACGCTGGTCGCCGAACTCGGCGACATCACCCGCTTTGCCAATCCGGCAGCTGATGGCCTATCTCGGGCTGGTCCCCTCCGAGCACTCCAGCGGCGGCACCCGGCGCCAGGGCGGGATCACCAAGGCCGGGAACGGCTCGGCGCGGCGGATGTTGATCGAGGCGACCTGGACCTACCGGTTCCCGGCCCGGATCAGCCGGGAGCTTCTGCTGCGCCAGGAGGGTCTGGCCAGGCCGATCCGCGACACGGCCTGGAAGGCGCAGGAACGGCTGTGCGGACGCTACCGCAAGCTCGCCAGGGCGGGGAAGGCACCAAACCTCGTCACCGCCGCAATCGCCCGCGAACTGGCGGGTTTCGTCTGGGCCATCGCCCGACAGACCCAGCCGTCTGCCGCCTGAGCGCTCAACGCTGTTGAACAACAACGTAAGGAGGTCCCCAGTCGCATCAATCCATCCAAAGCTGGGCAAGGCTGGAGGCACGGTCACGGCAGGAGAACCCTCGTATCCACTAACAGCCGGACTCCGTCCGACGCTGGCTGCTAGACAGAGGAAGCCGCGACGCATCACCGGTCCGGCGGTAATCAACCCGCGCATCAGAGCATGATCAACCGTCGTGAACAGCTTGAAACGGCAAGCAAAGGATCATCGCGCCTGCTACTTGAAACGGCGGACATGAGAGTGGATGGAAGGCACTCCCGCTCGGGATTCCGTTTTGCCAGGTGACGTGCGAGTCTGGGCGATGCGCGCAGGGATCGTCATCACCGTGACCGCCGCGGATCGCGCCCGGCTTGAAGCCGTGGTCGCGGACCGCAACAGCCCCCAGAAGCATGTTTGGCGCGCCGCGATTGTCTTGGCCACGGCGGACAGGCTCGGAACGAACGCGCTCATGCGCGCGACCGGCAAGAGCAAAACCGCCGTCTGGCGTGGCTTCTTTCGACGGTTGGAACGACGGATAGGGTATACCGTAGCGGACACATCACAGGTGGCGCAAAACGGTGTCCGTAAGGCTTGACGCGAGCCTACGGACATGCATTTCTGCGGACGATATCTCTACGGACGGGAAGCTCGCCCATGCAGATTGTGTTCTATGCCCGCGTCTCGACTGCCGATCAGACCATTGCCCATCAGGAGCGGCAGGCGCGGGACGCCGGCTTCGCGATTGACCGCGTGGTCGCTGACAATGGCGTCTCCGGCGTCAGTACCCGGCTTGCCGAGCGGCCAGAGGGCCAGCGCCTGTTCGACCTGCTCCGGGCCGGGGACGTGTTGGTCGTGCGCTGGGTCGACCGGCTCGGGCGCAACTACGCCGACGTCACCGAAACGATCCGGGAGTTCATGCGACGGGGTGTGGTCATCAAGACCATCATCAACCGCATGAGCTTCGACGGGGCCACGGCAGACCCGATGCAGCAAGCCGTCAGGGACGCCCTCATTGCCTTCATGGCAGCCTCGGCGCAGGCGCAGGCGGAAGCTACCAAGGCGGCACAGGCGGCTGGCATCGAGCACGCGAAGGCGAGCAATGGCAGCGCCTACAGGGGCCGCAAGCCGAGCTATACCAGGGCGCAAATGGAAACCGTGCGCGACCAGCTGGCGCAGGATGCAGGTGTCAGCGTCATCGCCAGGACGAGCGGTCTGTCCCGGCAGGCGATCTACCGGATGAAGGATGATCCCGCGGAGGCAGAGGCGGCGCTGGCAAAGTGGGGACTATAGCGCGCGAACGCATTGGCCCCTGTCAACGATGAAACGAAAGAGGCCAGTAGCTTGTTTTTTGTTATTCGGCGGCGGCGTCAAACGGCCCTATCCTGTGTATGTCGTCGGAAGTGAGCAATCCTGGTTCCTCAAGAACGATGTTTGGCCAGCTGCCCCAACTGTCGCGCTCGTACTGCCAGGATTTGGAAAGGATCACCACGGCCGCAGTTTTGGCGCTATTGCCTCGATACGGGACGCCGAAACCACCGCGGGAATGCATGTAGACGACGCGGTCAAGGCGGCCCATTCTGTGGAGGACAGGTATTGGGGAGCGCGCAGTTGGATCAGCCTGGAGGATGCCTTTGCGGTGGACTTCGCTATTCGGTCAGCACTACCCCCGAAAGAGTGACCGTGTGCTACTGCCGCTTCTGCCAGCGCGCGACCGGTTCTATCGGCATGGTGGAACCCATCTTTTCCAAGGATAGCTTCGCGATAACGGCGGGGACGGAGACGATTTACAGCCGCGCGTCGGAGGGCAGCGGCAAACAGGTCCATGTCCATTTCTGCCAATCTTGCGGTACGAAGGTACGTCTCAGCTTCGAGCGGTTCCCTGACGCGATCGGCGTCTACGCAGGCACGTTCGATGATCCCAATTGGTTCGACCAGACGCCTGACAACACCAAGCATATCTTCCTCGGGATGGCGCAGCGCGGCACGATCGTGCCTGCGGGCTTCAATTGCTTCGACGAACACGCCATGACGAACGAGGGCGTGACCCTCCCACCCCGGCGATATGATCAGCCCAAAACAATCGCCTAGTCTCCTTCCGCAGGCTAGCTCCCGAGCCCGGGCTCGCCGTGAGGCGCCCGCGCATGTCTCTCGAACCACGAAGCGAGATCAGTCCCCCATAAGGCGGCGAGTTCGGAGGGGCTGAAATCATAGGGCGAGCGAGGGCTCAGCGCTTCGATGCCTTTCCGCCAACGCTCTTGATGTTTCGGCGGCAGAAGCGGGTTGTTCACGTCGATCGGCTTGTCGTCCATCGCCTTGAGGACGTCCTTCATCCGCAGCGCTCGCGGTTTCCGCCGGGTCTGCGTGTTCCGCTCCGTCGCCAGCTTCCTGAAATGCACCAGGTCGCTGACCAGGCGGGCATAGGCGGGGACGTTTGTCTGCCGGAGCTTTTCGATGACCTCGGGCCCGTGAACGGCGACGTCGGCAGCCACGATTTCGATGATCGATGCGCCGAGGCGATCCCGGGCGTTGAGCAGGTTCCTTCGCTGCATGGCGGCTTCTCCCGCGCCTGCGCGCGACGCGCGCGAATGGGGCAATTCTAGCAGAAACCCGCGGGCTGCACCCGGCGAAAAGTAAGGCGCCGCAGTTGGCTGACGACCACCTTCGCGCTGCGCCTCCATCGATCACGCAGCAATGGCGTCAGGCCCGCCAGGGGGACGCCTGCTTGAGGCGGGTCAGTCGGGGCTCGCCTGTTCGGCCGAACTCGTAAATATGAATTCAGTAGACTAAAGTTTAACCAAGAATTCCGTGTTAATATTCCAATAATACGAACTACTCCGATTTATTATGGAGGTAAAAACGAATTGACCCTATATGTCGTCGGTGATATCATTATTATATTGTTACTTATAGCCTCGCGAACTGGAGGCGCGTGCGATAAGTGGCCGACGACATTCTAGCGTGAGGATGCTTTCCATGCAGAACTTGCCGCCCCGGAATTCGTTCTCACCGCCCGGTCGTCCGATTGGCGCCCGTAGTACGCCGCCAAACGGCGTCGCGCTGGCCAAGCCGCCCGCGCCCTACAGCGACCCGGCGATGGTCGGCTCGAACTACGCCCGGCTCCCGAACGAAGCCTATATGACGATTGATGCCGACTGGATCATACCGGCGCTGCTGAAGGCCGTCCCGATCGAGGGGCGGATCCTGGAGCCGTGCGCAGGCCGCGGCCACATGGTCTATGCCCTCCGCGAGGCAGGGCATGACGTGGTCGCCCGAGATCTTTTCGCCTATCCCGACCCCTTGGTCCCCGACATCGAGAGCGGCTGCGATCTTCTGGAAATCAGCACACTGGCCGGTTTCGACTGGGTGGTGACGAACCTGCCCTTCAAGGATCAGGACGAGTTCCTCGCCCATCTCCTGCGCCTGGCCGCCGAGGCGAGATGCGGCGTGGCGGTGCTGACGAGGATGGAATGGTGCTTGGCGCAAGCGCGTCGTTTTCTTGTCCACGAACACCCGAACTTTGCAGGAAACGTGCTGCTGACGCGCCGTCCGCGCTGGAGTGAGGACGAGAAGGCGGCTCCGCGGCACAATTTCTCCTGGTCCGTCTGGCAGCCCGGGCCTCGGCCGGCCTCACAGCCCCCGTGGCTCACGTTTGGCCACTTCACCAATGTCTACTGCCAAACAAAACCGGCCTCCTAAACCGCGGGCGGCCACCTCGGCTGCCCACGAGTTGGATGATCGCTCCGCCGAGGCGGTCCCGGGCATCGAATTGGCCCGGGGCGCTCATTCGGCCCACGCCTGCGCGCCCCCCCGCGCACGGGGGTAGGTTTGTGGTTCTACCGGCGCCTCGGCGGCCGGCTTCGGGCGCGGGCACTTCGAAGCCTCACACCCGTGTCTCACCTCCCAGCCCGGGGGCGACCGGAGGAATTGTCATCAATGTCTTCTCGTGGGCACGGATACAGATTTTTTTTCTCTCTCTTTTTTAAACCAACTCATTCGCGCTCGCGCGCGTAAGAAGACAACGATGACAAAGGTACAAGCCGCTCGTAGACCGCCGCTGATTTTTTTGTTCGCCCTAACTGCAAGGTGAGCGCCGAATTACGACGCTGAGGCGCCGCCCCCGCTGATAGCCGCCGTAACGGCCTTGCGTGCGGCCTCTTCACGCTCCAGGTCGGCCGCAAAACGATCGGCAAGGCCGGGCGTCCTCTGCCAGCGCGGGACGGGCCCGTTGCGGTCGATGCGCGTCAACCAGCCGCCGGTTTCGAACCTCTGCATGAGCTTGATCTGCTCGTCACGGGGCTTGCCTTGCAGCGCGCGGCAGTGCCGGACGACGTCCCGCAGCACGATCTGGTCTTTCGGGCAGCGCAGGATGGCGGTCGCTATAGAGCGATGACGGTTCTTGGTACCCCCGTCGAGCATCGCATAGAACAGCTCCGCATGGGGGATGAAGAACCCTCGCATCATCGCGTCGACGCGTCGTGCCACCTCAATCGGCACGCAGTCTGCCGGTGTGGTAACGCCCATTTCGCTACCGTCGATGAAATGGAACAGGAGGGCGAGGCTCAGCCACATTGGCCCCATCTTGTTGAGGCACTCGGCAAACTCTCGCGACGGCTCCTGCGCGCGCCCCGCCAGCCGCATATCGTCGGCAAACTGCCGGTAGAGGTCCGAGCCCTCGGGGGTGAGCTTGTAGGGCGTGGCCACGGTGTGTCCGAAAGGGTCATGGCGAAGAATTGGGACGAGGGCCGCCAGTGCGTCGCGCACCGGTCGCAGGATCACCTTGGCGTCGCCGGTATCGTCCGTATCTTCATAGCCGCTCGCTTCGCGCATGAGTACCGGCAGGAAGCGCTGCAGGAGACCGTCCGCTGTCGGCAGCTGCTTCGTGTCGAGCAACCGGTCGGGCTGCACTGCACCGAGAAAGCTGCCGGCGCAGTGATCAAGGTGGACACTGGGTGTGGTCATGCRCTGACGATCATAGGGCGAGCCGTCGCGCAGATTGCAGTAGAAGGCGCGGTCGGCGCCGTCTGAACCGTTGGGATTGTAGCGTCCGAGCGAGCCCAGCCAACCCGACAACTCGTCGCGAAACATCGCGCTGCCGCCCGGGTTCGCGCCGAGGATTTCGACGTACTTCTCGGTCGTCACATCGCCAACGGCGCGTTGCCGCGGCGGGGCAATCTTCTTTATGGCTTCTGCTTCGGCTCGTTTTGCGTCGGCCCTTGTCATTTTAGCCATACTCAGGGCGATCGGGAGCCTCGCCGTAGCGACGGCATTGCCATGGCGGGCGCGATCCTGGGCGTCGAGGCTCGCCGGCAGGGCGCGGGCGGCACTGATCACCGCGGTCTTCATGGACGAAGGCGGCGCCACGAGGAGGACCCAGAGGAGCAGCGGCACCGCCCAGTCCCGCGAACGCTGCTTCGGCGTAATACATAGCCGCGTGTCGCCGCAAGCCGCCAGGCCGACCAGGTAGCTAACGGCGAAGGCGTCGGCGTCGGCTCCGCTCACCCGTGCGCTGACGGCGGCCGCTTCACGCACAGCTCGCGGAAGGAGGGCATGGTCAAGACCCATGCCTCTTCAGCCGTTGCGACCGTGCCTTCAGATGGTGTAGGCGCGCCGGACAGGCGGGCCTCGCCAAGCCCTCGTAGCACTTCCTCCCACGGCTCGTCGGCCGCAAGCGGAGCGAAGTAGGCGAACGTATCCCCGTGGGCGCGCGAGTAGATCTTTATGCACGGCCCGTCGGTATAGATGATGGCGCAGTTGCGCGACTGATAATCGAGCCCCTCTACGGGATCGGCGCATTCGGTATCGCGAAACGCCACAGGGTTTTTCTGGATGTCCGCCACAGTGAATGGACGGCCGTCGGGCAGCCAGAGCCTGTGATCGGGTGTCAGGGGCACGAACGACCATCTCCCGACGCTGGTAACCCCCATGGCAGTCACGCGGTCGTAATCCGCCTCGGCCTTCCGACGTGACGTGCCCCGAGCCTCCGCCGCCCTGACGTGCTCGGCTCTGTGCTTCGCCCGCACGCCGTCGCGCTGAACGCGGAATTCCGGGTCGTCGGCCGCACTTTGGCAGCGCTCGGCGAACAGGGACGCCGGCGCAACCTGATCGGCGAATGCGATGAGTTCAGCCGCGATCAAGATACCGTTGCCGCCCATGACCACGGCCGTTCGAGGCAGCGTCTTGAGCCGGGGACCGACGATGGCGGCTCCCTCATAGGACAACCGCTCGGGCGAGCCGACGGAGACGTCGACGGGTCCACGCACCAGCACGCTGCCGCTCTTCGAAAGTTGCAGCCGCCCGGCCGCCTCACCAGTGCCGTGACACCAGGCCAGGCGCATGAGAGCCTCGAGGCACTCCTTGGATTTCAAAGGATCGTCGATCAGGACGTATCCATGCTCACCGCGCTTCAGCGCCTTGCCACTCGACGGGTCGATGACCGAGGCGGAAGCGGACGGGCGGCTGAGAAAGGCAATCTTGGCGAAGGGCGGGTAAAGCTCGCACAGCAGCTCATAGAGTCCGTCGATGTCGTCTCCATCCAAGAGGAGGAGGCCATGACCTTCGGGCCATGCGAAGTGCGACAGCGCTCGAGGAATGCCGGGCCCGCCCTGGACAAAACGCTCCTTCGTTGTAATGCGCCCCGCCGTAGTGCCGTCCGTTGGAACGCCCAGGCTGATAGCCTCCTGCGAGGATAGCGCATCAATTGTTCGGCCGACTTTTGCCAGCGCTTCGGAAGGGTCGCTCGCAGCGAATGAGACGACGCGATAGTCACCCTGCGCGAACTGCGTTCCCGATACTCTCTCGACACTGCCATCGGCTCGCAGTCGATACTCCTTTGACAGTCTTCCCGGAGATACGAAGACCGTGAAGGAGATCGGGGCGCCAGCGTTTCCCTTGCGCAGCGGTTTCATGGCGACCGCCGCGGGGTGAGCGATGACTTGGGACGCCGCGGCCGAGCGAACTGAGAGGTGTACGATTGGAATATCATGAGGCCCTCCTCACTGGAGAGCCGCGCGCTAGGCGGGTTGCCGCGTCAGTGGTATCAATGGAGCAGCGAACCCCTGATACCGCGCCGTCGCATTCCCATTGCGGCGGCGTTTTTACTTCCGGGTGTGATCCGAAGAGTGGTGATCGCGGTGGCCCGCGCTGAGCCGTGCGATCAAGGCGTCGATGTCTCCGACGCGCCAAACCGTGCGACCTCCGATCTTCAGCGGCCTTGGAAAGTCACCCGTCTTGACACCCGCCCACCATTTGCTCGGGCTGACAGGGATAGGGCCGCCGTGCTGGCCAAGGATCTGCCTGATCACGACGAAACCGGCGGTTGGCCAGGCAGGCGCTGTTTTGGGAGCCGCGATTATGTTCGAGGTAAGCCGTGTGATGTGCATCGGTGCACTCCATCGCATTCGATGGAACACAATCGAGCCCCCGATGGGACGCGTCACTGAAGGCCAAAGGACCTTCGCCTTCAGTCAAAGGGCGTAAGGTCCGAGGCGCGCTTGATATCTGCGTCAGTAGGCGTTGGAGGCATGTCGGTAAGCGGGTCAGGAAGACCTACCCTCCGGGTCTCGCCGAGCCTTCTGAAGAGCGCGTTGCGCTCATCGGATACGCTCCCGGCAATGTCCTCGACGGTGCGGACCGATAGACCGGAGATTTCTACGAAGCGTTCAATCATTTTGGCCCTTGTCACAGCATCCGAGCCAACCCGCGTCCAGAACATCGCGCTCAACATGAGTTTCCGCTCACGTTGTGCGTGAGACGCGCCACCCTTTTGGCGGGCAACTGGTGTGAGCAGCGGTCGAGCATCGCCATGGTTGAGGTTCAGAAGATCGTGGGGGAGGTGCCTATCAACGACCGGCGGAAGGATGCCAGGGAAGAGTGAGAGCATCTGTGCTGCGACTTGCCGAACGGTCCTCATCATGATCGGGTCACGCTCAATGTCCGCACTTGTCCATGTGTCGATATCGAAGCCGCCATCGCACGCCTCGAGGCCAAGGACCGCTCGATGATGGGCGAGAAGGTCAGCTGCGAGCGAAACAAGCCCCGCGAGTGCCGTCAGGCCGACACGGGCGGCACTCTCCCTTTCGACGTCGGAGGTGCCCTTGTTGAACGCTGCCATAGAGAGATCAATTTGCCTCGCCAACTCCTGAGCGCTGATCACTGGGCTGATCCTTTGAGCTTTATGACGTTCGTGGCGTCGCCGGAAACGAAAGCTGCCCATGCCTGCATCAACTCCCGGCGCCGTTCGAGCAGGTCGCCTCGCCGGTAAGCTGCCTCGACCTTGTTCGACACAACGTGCGCCAGAGCCATCTCGCAGACCTCGTGGGAAAAGCCGGTGCGCTCCGATGCCCAGTCACGGAATGTCGAGCGGAAGCCGTGCACTGTCACGTCGTCACGCTTCATCCGCCTCAATAGCATCTCCATCGCCATGACACTGAGCGGTCGGCCCGTCTTCTGGCCGGGGAACACGTATGGGGTCTGATCGCTTCGCAGCGCGGCCGCCCGCTCAAGGAGGGCGAGTGCGCTCCCGGAGAGGGGAACACGATGCTCGCGGCTGGCCTTCATGCGCTCCCGTGGCACAATCCACATCCGGCCAAGGACATCGATCTCATCCCATCTCGCACCAAGGACTTCGCCCGATCGGGCTGCTGTCAGGATGCAGAATTCAAGCGCCCAGGCCGCAACGGTGTCGCGTTTGCGCACCTCGGCGAGGAACGCCGGCGCCTCGTCGATCGACATGGCGGCATGATGGCCACGGCTCAGGACCTGCCGCTTTGGCAGGAGATGGTCGAGGTGGCCGCGCCAGCGCGCCGGGTTTTCGCCTGAGCGAAAGCCCTTGGCTTTCRCCGCGTCGAGCACCTTCTCGATGCGACCCCGCAGCCGGCTTGCGGTCTCGGGCTTCTGGACCCAGATCGGCTGCAGCACCTTCAGGACGGCTGTCGTGTCGACCTTGTCGACGGGCGTCGCGCGGATAGCTGCTGCATAGGTGGTGAGCGTCATCACCCACTGGGCGCGATGCTTGGCGTTCTTCCAGGCTGGCGACATGGCGGTGACGACGTCGTCGGCCATCGCGCCGAAGTTCGGAACCGCGCGCTCGACGGAGCGCTTCTTAAGCGGGTCCTCGCCCGCGGCCTGCGCCGCGCGGGCCTGCGCCGCTAGTTCTCGGGCACGCGCCAGGGATACCCCCCGCGACGAGCCCAGGCCCATCTCCCGTAACCTGCCCGCCTGCCGAAACAGGAACACCCAGCGCCTAGCGCCCGACTTGTCGACGACGAGATAGAGGCCGCCTCCATCGGCATGCCGCCCGGGCTTCACGATGGTATCGACCTTGCGCGCCGACAACCGGTTTATCTGCCTGCCTGCCATCTACTCACCCTAACATCCACCCCAACAAGCTGCGGCGATTGCATAGGAGAGCATAGGACTGATATGGAGGCGTCGTCCAAATTATTGTTGTTTTTCAACGCAAATTGCGACCGTGATGGTGCGGTTTGGACACAGGTATGGCGGACGCCCTGTCCGCCAGCAATACCCAAGCAAATCATTGATTTAATTAAATTTGCAAACGAGGCAGCAATATCTGCATGCCTCCGCGACTGCGATCGGGTGAACCCGTTGCGCCCGCACGCGCGATTGCGCGCATCTCAAAGTCCCGGTTGCGCCATCGGCGGACATTGAGACCGAATCCGGAAACGCGCACTCAAGCTCTGGCCGCGAAAGCCATCGCGACCCCGCAGATGACGTCAGTCGGCTTGTCATTCTGGCATCAAAACGAACCCCAGCGGAAAGTCGGGCGCACTGCATCCGACTTCGGGTTCAGCCCATTTCCTGAAGCATTTGCGCTAAATCAAACCTAGCGATGCGCGTGCATTCCGAACGCCACAACTGTGTAGACAAGCTCCGCCAAATCCATATTCTCTTTTTTCGATCTCTAATCTGGCGACGGCGCGATTTATGAACGCCCGAACGCGAAAGGACCGGAGATGGCGACCGAGTCTGCACGGGCGAGCGGCCCGGCGACCACCACAGAAGAGCCCACGAGGCGAGCCGAATTCCTGGCTTTCCTGACCCTGGCGGTGCTGATCTGGCCGATCATCGCGGTAGGAGTGGTCGGCGGTTACGGCTTCCTGGTGTGGATGTTCCAAATCATTCTCGGCCCACCTGGCCCGCCACATTGAGGACGGGCCGATGGAACGGGTTGTCATCGATCGCGGACGCCGCAACTTCCTGACAGGCCGGCGCCTCTCACTGCCCGACAAGGTGCGCCCGCCTTGGTCCCGTACGGCGTCGATCGCGGCGGCCTGCACCGGTTGCGGAGCCTGTGTTCCTGCTTGCCCGCAGCACATCATCGCGCTCGACGAGGCCGGCCGGGCCGCCATCGACTTCACCGGGAGCGAGTGCAGCTTCTGCGGCGCCTGTGCCGATGCCTGTCCCGAGCCGGTGTTCGACCGTGCCATCCCCGCTTTTGAGCATCTGGCCGTGATCGGCCCGGAATGCTTCGCGAGCCGCGGCATCGTCTGCCAGAGCTGCGGCGATGTCTGCCCGGAGGCGGCGATCCGCTTCCGCCCGCAGCTCGGCGGGCCTCCATTGCCCGAGTTGGCGGCCGATCGCTGCAGCGGTTGCGGCGCCTGTATCGCGGTCTGCCCGGCGCAGGCCGTCGCCGTATCACCCCGCAGCCAGGAGGCAGCAGATGGCTGAAGAGTCGGGCCGCCGCTTCCATCACATATCGAGCGCCGTGATCTCGGCCCTGCCGGCGCGCGTCGATGCCGTGCTGACCAGCATCCGCGAGCTGCCGGAGACCGAGGTGCACCGAGTCGAGAACGGCAAAATCGTGATCGTGCTGGAGGGATCGAGCACCGGCGTGATCGGCGACCGTCTGGCTGCCATCAGCCTGATCGACGGGGTGCTGTCGGCCAACATGGTGTTCGAGCAGATCGAAGACCTCGAAAGCCTCGACGACATTGGAGTAGACCCATGACCCTGTCCCGTCGCGAGATGCTGAAGGCGCATGCAGCCGGCGTTGCCGCGCTCGCCGCCAATATGAGCGTTCCCGCCGAGGCCCAGCCGGTGACCGGCGGCGTCGACAGCCTGCAGATCAAATGGTCCAAGGCGCCCTGCCGCTTTTGCGGCACGGGCTGCGGGGTGATGGTCGGCGTCAAGGAAGGGCGTGTCATCGCCACGCACGGCGACATGAAGGCCGACGTCAACCGCGGCCTGAACTGCATCAAGGGCTATTTCCTCTCCAAGATCATGTACGGCAGCGACCGGCTGACCCAGCCGCTGCTGCGCAAGAGGAACGGCGTCTACGCCAAGGACGGCGAGTTCACCCCGGTCTCATGGGGAGAGGCCTTCGACACCATGGCCGCCAAGGCCAAGGAGACGCTCAAGGCCAAGGGCCCGACCGCGCTCGGCATGTTCGGCTCCGGCCAGTGGACGATCTTCGAGGGCTATGCCGCGACCAAGCTGATGCGGGCCGGCTTCCGCTCCAACAATCTCGACCCCAACGCCCGCCACTGCATGGCRTCGGCCGCYKWCGCCTTCATGCGCACCTTCGGCATGGACGAGCCSATGGGCTGCTACGACGATTTCGAGCATGCCGACGCCTTCGTGCTCTGGGGCTCSAACATGGCGGAGATGCACCCGATYCTATGGACGCGGKTGACSGAYCGCCGSCTCGGCCAKCCSCATGTSAAGGTCGCGGTGCTCTCGACCTWYACSCAYCGSAGCTCSGAYCTCGCCGAYATCCCGATCGTCTTCAAGCCGGGCACCGACCTGGCGATCCTGAACTACATCGCCMACCACATCATCTCGACCGGCCGGGTGAACAAGGACTTCGTCGACAAGCATACGACCTTCGTGAAGGGCGCGACCGAGATCGGGTACGGTCTGCGCGCCGACGATCCGCGCGAGGTCAAGGCGCGCAAGGCCGCCGATGTCACGGCGACGACGCCGATCGACTTTGCGGCCTTCGCGGACTCCGTCAAGGAATACACGCTGGAGAAGGTCTCCGCTCTGACCGGGGTCGAACCCGGCTTCCTGCAGCAGCTTGCCGAGCTCTATGCCGACCCCAAGCGCAAGGTCATGTCGCTCTGGACGATGGGCTTCAACCAGCATGTGCGCGGGGTCTGGGCGAACCAGCTCGTCTATAACCTGCATCTGCTGACCGGGAAGATCTCGGAGCCGGGCAACAGCCCCTTCTCGCTCACCGGCCAGCCCTCGGCCTGCGGCACGGCGCGCGAGGTTGGCACCTTCGCCCATCGGCTGCCGGCCGACATGGTCGTGACCAATCCCGAGCACCGCAAGCATGCCGAGGAGATCTGGCGCATTCCACACGGCATCATCCCGGAGAAGCCCGGCTACCACGCCGTCGAGCAGGACCGCATGCTCAAGGACGGAAAGCTGAATTTCTACTGGGTCCAGGTCAACAACAACCTCCAGGCCGCGCCCAACAACAGCAACGAGACGTATCCCGGCTATCGCAACCCGGAGAACTTCATCGTCGTCTCGGATGCCTATCCGACCGTGACGGCGATGGCTGCCGATCTCATTCTGCCCGCCGCGATGTGGGTCGAGAAGGAAGGCGCCTACGGCAATGCCGAGCGGCGAACCCATGTCTGGCACCAGCTCGTGAATGCGCCAGGGGAGGCGCGCTCGGATCTGTGGCAAATGATGGAGTTCTCGAAGCGCTTCACCACCGACGAAGTCTGGCCGGCGGAGATCCTCGAGACCAACCAGAACTACAAGGGCAAGACGCTATTCGACGTGCTGTTCAAGAACGGGCAGGTCGATCGGTTCGGACTTTCGGAACTCGACCCGGGCTACGAGAACCGCGAGGCCAAGCAGTTCGGCTTCTATGTCCAGAAGGGCATATTCGAGGAATATGCCGCGTTCGGACGTGGCCACGGCCACGACCTCGGCCCCTATGATCTCTATCACGAGACACGCGGCCTGCGCTGGCCGGTCGTCGATGGCAAGGAGACGCTCTGGCGCTATCGCGAGGGGCTCGACCCCTATGTGAAACCGGGCAAGGGCGTAGAGTTCTACGGCAACAAGGACGGCAAGGCCCGGATCATCGCGGTGCCGTATGAGCCGCCGGCGGAATCGCCCGATGGCGAGTACGATTTCTGGCTCGTCACCGGACGCGTTCTGGAACACTGGCATTCAGGCTCGATGACGATGCGCGTGCCCGAACTCTACAAGGCCTTCCCCGGCGCGCGCTGCTTCATGCACCCCGAGGACGCTCGCAAGCGCGGGCTCAACCAGGGAGCGGAGGTGAAGATCGTTTCTCGGCGCGGCGAGATGATCACGCGCCTCGAGACGCGCGGGCGCAACCGTATGCCGCCGGGCGTGGTCTTCGTGCCCTGGTTCGACGCCAGCCAGCTCATCAACAAGGTTACTCTCGACGCCACGGATCCCATCTCCAAGCAAACGGATTTCAAGAAATGCGCGGTCAAGATCCTCGCGGTCTGAGCGTGATGCGCTCCTGGACCGGTCTCGGGGCGGCGCTGGCAGCCCTCGTCGTCCTCACCGTCGGCGCGCTCTCGCAGGAGGGAGCACCGATCAGGGTCGTTCCGCGCGTGACCGGCAACGCCCATCCCATGGACCTCGACCGAGTGCCGGCGCTCGGCCGCCCGGTCGTCGACGACGTGAAGCGCATGCGGAACTATCCCGAGCAGCCGCCCGTCATCCCGCATTCGATCGACGGCTATCAGCTTACCCTCAACACCAATCGTTGCATGGATTGCCACAAGCGCGAGTTCACGGAAGGCTCGGGCGCGCCGATGATCAGCATCACCCATTTCCAGGACCGGGATGGGCAAGTGCTATCCGACGTGACACCGCGGCGCTATTTCTGCACCGCCTGCCACGTCCAGCAGACCGACGTTCCACCGCTGGTCCAGAACCAGTTTCAGGACGCCAAAGATGTCGGCCGGAAGCCGTAGCGGGGCGGGATCATGGCTAGGCTCAAATCCCTCGTCCTTTGGTGCTGGAGCGTCGTCGTGCGCTTCTGGCGGATCATAAGCCGCCCCAGCGCCTATCTCCCTCTCGGCTTCCTAACGCTCGGCGGCTTCATTTGCGGCGTACTGTTCTGGGGCGGCTTCAACACCGCGCTGGAGGTCACCAACACCGAGAAATTCTGCACGTCATGCCACGAGATGCACGACAACGTTTACCAGGAGATGCAGTCGACGGTACACTTCTCCAACCGCTCGGGGGTGCGCGCGAGCTGTCCCGACTGCCACGTCCCGCATAACTGGACCGACAAGATCGCCCGCAAGATGCAAGCCTCGAAGGAGGTCTGGGGTAAGATCTTCGGGACGATCTCGACCCGCGAGAAGTTCCTCGGCATGCGACTCGAGCTYGCCAAGCACGAATGGGCGAGGCTGAAGGCCAACGACTCCCTGGAATGCCGCAACTGCCACTCCTCAGTGGCGATGGATTTCACCAAGCAGACCCGCCGCGCGGCCGAAATCCATAGCCGCTACCTGATACCGAAGGAGAAGACCTGTATCGATTGCCACAAGGGCATCGCCCATCTCCTACCGGACATGACCGGCATCGAGCCCGGCTGGAAGGAGCCGCCGGAAAACCAAGGCAAGGGCAGCGCCTCCTGGCACGAGCCGGAACACGCCGTGCGCTCCTATCTGGCCGAGATCGAAAAGCGCTGAGTGTCGACGCTCCCGTTCGCCGGGCAATCGGTTCGCCTCGCAGCCTCCAGCAACACGATCCGCGAGCGATGATCGGCGAGTGCCTCGATCCCGCCGATGAGATAGGATCGACCCTCGCCATCCTCGCCTCGCATGGCTGGATCGAGGAGGTGTTGGCCCGTCCTCGCCGCGTGCGGCTGGTCCAGGAGGCCAGCGCGTGAGCTACAGGCGGTTTCAGTTTCCAGACACAAACGCCGCAAACGCCGCACTGCCGCAGGGTGTGAAACCGGAAACGCGCACCCCGCCATCTGGGGGAAGTGCCGCGAACGCCGCAACTGCCGCAGCACCCAAAGCCAAATCCTATCTTGTTTCGGTCAGTGACTTGGTCCTGACGTTTGAGCGCGATGTGGCTCGGCTGATCGAGTTGGGGAAGTCGAGGGCCGAGGCCGAGGACGCCGCCTACCAGGCCTGTCTCGTGCACTGGCAATACCGCAATCCAGTTAGTTTTTCCTCCGCCCCCTTGCGGCAGTGCGGCAGTTGCGGCAGTTGCGGCGGCCCCAAACGGGCGGGAGACATCCTGCTCGCCATCGGCATCGCGCCGGATCAGGTCTGGCTGCACGACGGCTGCTGG
>NZ_JBFUIF010000051.1:0-23384 GCF_056402015.1 Allobosea sp. P4_C6 | reverse complement strand
GCCGGCTGCTGCGGGCCCGTCGGCAGATCAGCCACCGAGGCCCGCTTCTTCCACTTCGCGACGGTCTTCTGGTTGATGCCGTAGCGCTTTGCCAGAGCCCTCAGGCTCGCTTGACTATGCTGTATCGCTCGACGGATCGCCTCCGTCGTTGTGGCGCTCCCGTGCAGAACCTGGCCCATAGTGCCTCCTTCCATCCGATGGAAAAGATCGCACCATCAAAACCTGGGATCAAACACCTAGTCTGTCTCAATAGTGGATCGCGCCGCGGATGCCGCCGCCGCAGGCGATGGCATCGCCATTGATCGCGACGCTGCGCGGCGAGGCGAGGAAGGCGACGATATCGGCGACCTCGCCCGCGTCGACCAGCCGGCCGATGGTGACATTCGCCGCCATGCCGGCTTCGACCTCCGCCGCGCTCTTGCCGCTTGACGCTGCCCTCGCGGCAATGACCGAAGCCGTGCGCTCGGTGCGCGTCGTGCCGGGATGGACGACGGTGACGTTGATGCCCTGCGGACCGAGCTCGTCGGCGAGGTTCTTGGTCAGCGCGGAGACGGCGACATTGCGGATCGAGCCGATGGTCGAGCCGGTCGAGCGCGCGGCAAGCCCGCTGATGCTGATGATCCGGCCCCAGCCATTCGCCGCCATGTGCGGCGCGGCCTCCCGCGCCATGCGCAGATAGCCCATCACCTTGACGTTCACATCGTCCCAGAACACGGCGTCTGTGATCTCGGCGAGCTTCGGCGGCGGCGCCTGCCCGCCGGGCTTTGCGGCGGCGTTGACGAGGATGTCCAGCCCGCCGAGCGCGGCGACGGTGTGGGCGACCAGTGCCTTCACCGACTCGTCGTACTGGGTATCGACGATGTGGCCGATCACCTTGCGCCCGCTCTCGGCCGCGAGCGCCGAGGCGGCTTCGGCGAGTTCGTCCTGATTGCGCGCGGCGATGACGACATCGACGCCCTCCAGCGCCAGTTGCCGGGCGATGGCGCGGCCGATGCCCTTGCTGCCGCCGGTCACCAGCGCGCGTTTGCCTGTCAGTTGTAGATCCATAGCATTTTCTCCGGTTCTCGTTCGCTCGGAAACACTGCGTCATCCCGGACAAGCGGCGAAGCCGCGCCGATCCGGGATCCATCGTCGAGCGCCGAGCCCTACGATGGATCCCGGGTCAAGCCCGGGATGACGATGCGGTTCGTTCAAGAGCCTTCATGCGGGAAGGACCGGCCAGGCGATCGCGCCGCGCATCGCCTCCCAGGCGCGGGCCATCCTGAGCACACCGAGATCGTCGAAGCGCTTGCCGGTGATCTGCAGGCCGATCGGCAGGCCAACAGACGTCAGCCCGGCATGGACGGAGATCGCCGGCTGGTCCGACATATTCGCCGCGACCGTGAAGCAGATATGCTCGAAGGGCCGCGTGGGATCGTCGATCGGCGAAGCCCATTCCGCCGGGAAGCTCGGCACGGGCGAAACCGGCGAGAGGATGAAGTCGTAAGGCGCAATCGCCTTCAGCGCCGCATCGCGCATCGCGATCATCTGGCTCATGCCGCGATAAACCCTGTCGCCCGGCAAGGCCTTGCCGCCCTCCGCCCAGGCGAAGATGTAGGGCAGCACCTTCGCCTGCTTCTCGGGCGAGAGCGCGCCGATATCGACCCAGGCGCGCTGACGCCAGAAATCGTCGAGCCCGTCCAGCATCTCGCGGGTCAGGTAGGGCGAAACCGGCTCGACGATCGCGCCGGCATCGGCAAAGGCCCTCGCGGCCGCCTCGATCGCGGCCTTGGTCTCCGGCTCGACGGCGAGCCCGATCCCCGCATCGAGCTGCAGGCCAATGCGCAGGCCCTTCAGGTCGATATCGACAGCCAGCCAGTCAAGTTCCTGCGGCGGCAAGCTCATGCCGTCGCGGGCGTCGGGCTTCGACAATTCGCGCATCATCAGCGCGGCGTCCGCGACCGTGCGCGTCATCGGCCCGGCGACGCGGCCGTAATAGGTCGGGTCGATCGGCACCCGCCCGAAGCTCGGCTTCAAGCCGACAAGCCCGCACCAGCCGGCCGGCAAGCGGATCGAGCCGCCGATATCGGTGCCGACATGCAGCGGCCCGTAGCCCGCCGCGCCCGCCGAGCCCGCGCCGGCCGAGGAGCCGCCGGGGTTCTTGGTGATGTCCCAGGGATTGCGCGCCGGCTTGTGGAAGCTGGAAAGCCCGGAGGAGAGCATGCCGTAATCCGGCATCGTCGTCTTGGCGAGGATCACGCAGCCCGCCTCGCGCAGCCGCGCTGCCGGGGGGGCGTCAGTGGCGGCAGGAGCGAGATCGTTTGCAGCGGTGCCCAGCGGCACGGCCACGCCCTTCGTCCTGATGTTTTCCTTGATCGTGCAGGGCACGCCATCGAGCGGCAGCGCCTCGCCCTTCAGCCAGCGCGCCTCGGAGGCCTTGGCCTGCGCGTGCGCGCTCTCGGGGTCATAGGCGTAGAGCGCGTCGATCTTCGGCTCCCAGACCGCGATGCGGGCGATCACCGCTTCCGTGACCTCGACCGGCGACAGCCTGCGCGCCTCATAGGCGGCGAGAAGCTCGGCGGCGTTCAGATCGGCAAGCTCGGTCATCCCATATCCTCATTTCCTCCAGCCCTCATCCTGAGGAGCAAGCCGACGGCTTGCGTCTCGAAGGATGCTCCAGGAGGCTCCTGAACCATCTGGATCATCCTTCGAGACGCCGCTGCGCGGCTCCTCAGGATGAGGGCTGAGCGCTGCATCTGTTCTCACCGGGCACGGCGCAGGCGCGGATCGACCGCGTCGCGCAGGCCGTCGCCGAGCAGGTTGAATCCCAGCACGGTCAGCGCGATCGCGGCACCCGGAAAGATCGCAAGCCAGGGCTGCGTCGCCATGAAGGTCTGGGCCTCGTTGAGCATCCGCCCCCAGGACGGGTTCGGCGGCTGCGTGCCGAGCCCGAGATAGGACAGCCCCGCCTCGGCCAGCACGGCGAGCGCGAACTGGATCGTCGCCTGCACCACCAGGATGCCGGCGATATTGGGCAGGACATGGCGCAGCGTGATCTGCCGGTTGTTCAGGCCGGCCGCCCGCGCCGCCTGGATGAAGTCCTGCGCCCAGATCTGCAGCGCCGCGCCGCGTGCAAGCCGCGCGAAATAGGGCAGGTTCAGCACGGCGATGGCGACGACGGCGTTGAGCATGCCGGGCCCGGTGATCGCGGTCATCATGATCGCCGTCAGCACGGCCGGGAAGGCATGGGTGAAATCGGCGGTGCGCATGATGAGATGGTCGAGGATGCCGTCGCGCCGGACGGAGGCCGCGAGCCCCAGCGCGGTGCCCAGCAGCATTCCGATGCCGACCGCGCCCAGGCCCACCGCCAGCGAATTGCGCGCGCCGACCATGATCATCGAGAAGACGTCGCGGCCGAACTGGTCGGTGCCGAACCAGTTCGTTGCGGAAGGCCCCTTGAGCCGGTTGAGGATCGCCATCTGCGTCGGCTGATAGGGCGTCCAGACGTAGGATGTCAGCGCGGCGGCGATGACGAGCGCCGCGATGACCGCGCCGATGACGAATGACGGCGCCAGCCACCAATGCCGGCGGCCGGCGGGCGCCTTGTCCTCGAGCGCGCTCATGCCTGCCTCAATCGCGGATCGATCAGCCCGTAAAGCAGTTCGACCGCGAAGTTGATCAGGATCGCCGCGCCCGCGAAGAGCATGACGAGATCCTTGACCACGATGAGGTCGTGCTGGGCGATGGCCTGGAAGACGAGCCGCCCCAGCCCCGGCAGGGCGAAGACGTTCTCGATGATGATGGCGCCGGCGATCAGCACCGAGAACTGCAGGCCGAGGATGGTGACGACCGGGATCAGCGCATTGCGCAGCGCGTGCCGGCGCATCGTGGTGCCCTCGCTCAGGCCCTTGGCGCGGGCGGTGCGGACGAAATCCTCCTGCAGCGTGTCGAGCATCGAGGAGCGCGTCACTCGTGCAATGATCGCTGCCTGCGGCAGGGCCAGCGCCAGCGCCGGCATCAGCAGCGATTTCAGCGCCGTGCCGAAGCCCGCCTGCCAGCCAGGAAAGCCGCCGGCCGGCAACCAGCCGAGCCCGACAGCGAAGACCAGCACGAGCAAAAGCCCGAACCAGAAATTCGGAATGGCGAGCCCTGCTTGGGCGAAGGCCATCACTCCCGCATCCGCCAGCCGGCCATGGCGCGAGGCGGCGAGCATGCCGAGCGGGATGCCGATCGCCGTCGCCAGCGCAATCGCCATCAGGGAGAGCGGCAGCGTCACCGCCATCCGCTCGGCGATGAGCTGCAGCACCGGTACGCGGTAGGTGTAGCTTAGCCCGAGATCTCCGGTAACGAGCCCGCCGAGCCAGAGGACGAAGCGCAGCACGGCCGGCTTGTCGAGGCCCATTTCGGTGCGCAGCGCGGCGAGCGCTTCCGGCGCGGCGTTCAGGCCCAGCGTCACCGCCGCCGGATCGCCCGGCAGCACTTCCAGCACGATAAAGATGACGAGCGCCGCCGCGAGCAGGGTCAGCAGCAGCGCCAGCAGGCGGCGCAGGATGTAGGCGATCACGAGCCGCACCTCTCCGCGAGGTCATCCCGGACAAGCGGCACAGCCGCGCCGATCCGGGATCCATGCCAGAGCGTTCCCGATAAAAATTCAGGCATGGATCCCGGGTCTCCCTCCGGTCGCCCGGGACGACCCGGTCGGACCCATGGTGATCCGATCACCGCCAGCGCAGCTCCGCCAGCGGCGTCACCGGCAATGGCCAGTCGGTCCACATGCCCTCCAGGGCGGCGTTGGCGACCGTGATCTTCGGCAGGATGAAGAGGAAGCCGTTGACCGCGTCGCGCGCCAGCTTCTCCTGCGCCTGCTTGTAGAGGGCGTTGCGCTCGGCCTCGGGCAGGGTCACCGCGATCTTGGCGATCAGCTCCTTGAAGGCGGGGTCCTTGTACTGGAAGTAGTAGCCGTCGCGCGCATAGATATCGATGTCGAGCGGCTCTGTATGGGCGATGATACTGAGGTCGTAGTCCTTGTTGCGGAAGACGCGCTCCAGCCATTGCGGGAATTCGAGCGGCTCGATCGCGGCGTTGATGCCGATCTGCGCCAGCAGCGCCGCGACGATCTCGCCCGAGCGGCGGGCATAGGAAGGCGGCGGCAGCTTCAGCGTGCAGTTGAAGCCGTTCGGGAAGCCGGCCTCGGCCAGCAGCGCCTTGGCCTTCACCGGGTCGTAGGGATAGGTGTTGGTCAGATCGATATAAGCCGGATGCAGCGGCGAGAAATGGCTGCCGATCAGATCGACGTCGAAACCGTAGACGCCGAGCGCGATGGTCTTGCGGTCGAGCGCGTGCGCAATGGCCTGCCGGACCTTGAGGTTGTCGAAGGGCGGCTTGGCATTGTTGGTGGCGAGAACCGTCTCGCCCTCGGTGCGGCCGATCGTGACCTTGAGCCTGGCATCGGCCTTGAGCTGCGGCACGGCCTCGGGCGCCGAGAGGTTGGTATGGGCGTCGACATCGCCGGCCCTGAGAGCCGCGACCTGTGCCTGCGGGTCCGACATGAAGCGGAAGGTCGCCTTGGCCAGCGCCGGCTTCTCGCCCCAATAGCCATCGAAGCGGGCGAGCTCGAGCCGGTCGCCGCGATTCCAGCGCACGAACTTGAACGGGCCGGTGCCGACAGGGCTGGTCTTGTTGTTGGCGGCGCTCGCCGGCGCGACGATCACCGCATCGCCCCAGCTCAGGCCGTAGAGGAAGTTCGCCGTCGGCTGCTTGAGCTTGATCACCACAGTCGCCGGGTCCGGCGTCGCGATCTCGGCGATCGGCGCGAAGAGCTGGCGCTGGGCATTGGTCGAATCGGGCGCGACGGCCCGCTCGAAGGAGAATTTCACCTGCTCGGCGGTGAAGGGCGTGTCGTCATGGAATCTCGCGCCCTGCCGCAGCTTGAAGCTGTAGGTGACGTTGTCGTCGGCGATGGTCCAGCTCTCGGCTAGGCAAGGCTGCAGCTTGCCGGTCCGGTCCATCTTGACCAGCCCCTCGAAGATGTTCTGCAGCGTGACTTCGCGGATCGCCTGCGCGGCGCCGGAGGTCGGATCGAGCGTCGGCGGCTCCAGCGTCTGGGCGATGGTGACGCTGTCCTTCGCCTGCGCCAGCGCGACGACGGGAAGCTGCGCCGCCAGCGCCGCCAGTCCTGCCCCTGCCAGGAGTTCACGCCGCGTCGTCATCGTCATCGCTCCGGTCCGTTTGCGGCAGCGAAGATGGCGCGGGACGAGCGGCGAGCGCAAGCCTGCTTCGGCGCAATCCGCGTCGCGCGAAAAGCCCGAGCCTGGCGCACTAGTATACCAGGCGATTGACCCCTGTCGCAGCCGGCTCTAGAGATCACGCGACCGATGGAGATGCCCCATGCTGTTGCACGATGATCGCCTCTTCCCCGCCGATCCGGTGACGCGCGGCATCGCGCGACGGCTCTTCGCCACCATCCGCGACCTGCCGATCATTTCCCCGCACGGCCATACCGATCCGCGCTGGTACGCCGAGGACAACGCCTTTCCCGATCCGGCGACGCTCTTCGTCAAGCCGGACCACTACATCTTCCGCATGCTCTATTCGCAGGGCATCCGGCTGGAAGAGCTCGGCATCGCCCGCAAGGATGGCGGAGAGGTCGAGAGCGATCCGCGCAAGATCTGGCGCCTGTTCGCCGACAACTGGCATCTCTTCAGGGGCACGCCGACCCGGCTCTGGTTCGAGCACGCCGCCTCGACGGTCTTCGGCGTCAACGAGCGCCTGACGCCGGAAAACGCGGACAGGATCTACGACAAGATCGCCGCCAAGCTGGAAGAGCCCGAGCTGCGCCCCCGCGCCCTGTTCGAGCGCTTCAAGATCGAGGCGATCAGCACGACCGAAGGCGCGCTCGACGATCTCAAATGGCACGACATGATCCGCTCGTCCGGCTGGGGCGGCAAGGTCGTGACAGCCTATCGGCCCGACAGCGTCGTCGATCCGGAATTCGAGGGCTTCGCCGACAATCTCGATAAATTCGGCGAGCTGACCGGCGAGGATATCGGCAGCTGGACCGGCTACCTTGCCGCCCACCGCAAGCGGCGCGCCTATTTCAAGGAGCGCGGCGCCACCTCCTCCGACCACGGCCATGCCACGGCGCGCACCGCCAACCTCTCGGACGCCGATGCCGAGAAGCTCTACGCCAAGATCCTCAAGGGCAAGGTCTCGGCCAAGGATGCCGACCTCTTCCGCGGCCAGATGCTGACCGAGATGGCGAAGATGAGCCTCGACGACGGGCTCGTGCTCCAGATCCATCCGGGCTCCCATCGCAACCACAACGCTGCGCTGTTCGAACATTTCGGCCGCGACATGGGCTGCGACATCCCCACCGCCACCAACTATGTCGAAGCGCTGAAGCCGCTGCTCGACGCCGTCGGCAACGAGCCTAACCTGACCGTGATAGCCTTCACCCTCGACGAAACCGCCTATTCGCGCGAGCTCGCACCGCTCGCCGGGCATTATCCGGCGCTGCGGCTCGGACCGGGCTGGTGGTTCCTCGATGCGCCCGAAGCCATGCTGCGCTTCCGCGAACTGACGACCGAGACGGCCGGCTTCTACAACACCGTCGGCTTCAACGACGACACCCGCGCCTATCTCTCGATCCCGGCGCGCCACGATGTCGCCCGCCGGGTCGACTGCGCCTATCTCGCCAAGCTCGTCGCCGAGCACCGGCTGGAAGAGGACGAGGCGGCCGAGGTCGCCTACGACCTCGCCTATCGCCTCGCCAAGGAGGCCTACAAGCTGTGACCCGCCTTTCCGCTTCGACCCTCGCCGGCCTGCCGGCCCCCATCCGCCGCCCGGCCTATGACCGTTCGGGCCTCAAGCCCGGCATCGTCCATCTCGGGCTCGGCGCCTTCGCCCGCGCCCATCTCGCGGAGTACACCGAAGATGCTCTGGAGAGGCGCTTCGGCGCCTGGGGCATCGTCGGCGCCAGCCTGCAGCGCCCGGACCAGCGCGACCGCCTGCAGCCGCAGGACGGGCTCTACACCCTGCTGAAGCGTGCTCCGGCGGGGCCCGAACTGCGCATCATCGGCTCGGTGCTCGACGTACTCGTCGCTCCCGAGAGCCCGTCCGCCCTCGTCGCCAGGTTGGCTGCGCCCGAGACACGCATCGTTTCGCTCACCGTCACCGAGAAGGGCTATTGCCACGATCCGGCGACCGGCCGCCTCAAGGCGGATCATCCCGACATCGTCCACGACCTCGCCAACCGCCAAGCGCCGCGCTCGGCGGTCGGCATCCTCGTCGCCGGCCTGAAGGCGCGTCGCGATGCCGGGCTCGGCCCGTTTACCGCGCTATGCTGCGACAACCTGCCCTCCAACGGCCATGTCCTGCGCGGCCTCGTGCGCGATTTCGCGGCGCTGACCGACGACAAGCTCGCGGCCTGGATCGAGGCCAACGGCGCCTTCCCGGCGACGATGGTCGACCGCATCGTGCCGGCCACGACCGATGCCGACATCGCCGAGGTCGCCAAGCTGATCGGCGCCGAGGATGCGGCGCCCGTCATCGGCGAGCCCTTCCGGCAATGGGCGATCGAGGATGTCTTCGCCGCCGGCCGCCCGGACTGGCACGAAGTCGGCGCCCAGATGGTCTCGGAGGTCGCACCCTTCGAGTTCATGAAGCTGCGCATGCTGAACGGCGCGCATTCCTCGCTCGCCTATCTCGGCTATCTCGCCGGCCATGAGACGGTCGCCGAGGCCAGCGGCGATCCCGTCCTCGCGCGCTTCCTCGGAGGGCTGTGGGCCGAGATCATGCCGACCGTGCCGGCCCCGCAGGGCGTCGTGCTCGCTGACTACGCCAAGGCGCTGCTCGCCCGCTTCCAGAACCCCGCGATCCGCCACCGCACCTGGCAGATCGCCATGGACGGCTCGCAGAAGCTGCCGCAGCGCCTGCTCGGCACCATCCGCGAGCGGCTGAAGGCCGACGCGCCGATCGACCATCTCGCGCTCGGCGTCGCCGCCTGGATGCGCTACGTCACCGGCACCGATGAGAAGGGCGGCGCGATCGACGTTCGCGATCCGCTGGCGGCGGAGTTCAAGCGCAGGGCCGAGGCAGCCGGGCGTGATGCCAAGGCGCTGGTCGAGGCGCTCACCGGCATCGAGGCGATCTTCGGCAGCGACCTGCCGAACGACCTTCGGTTTACAAAACCGATTGTCGCCCATCTCTCCTCGCTCTTCGACAAGGGCGCGAAGGCGACTGCGGCGAGCCTGGGCTGATAGAGCTCCGACATTCTCGGGCGAAGCAAAGCTTCGACCCGAGAATCTCATGACGCGAAGGCTCTTGGAGCCGCATCCGGCAGGAGATGCTCGGGTCAAGCCCGAGCATGACGGCGGGACTTCCCTTCTCTCCCTGCGGGAGAAGGTGGCAGCGCGCAGCGCTGACGGATGAGGGGTCGCGCGACCTTTCAATTCCGGAAGCGCCAGTTTGATCGAAAATCATCGAGGGCAGCGCGACCCCTCACCCCGGCCCTCTCCCGCAAGGGGAGAGGGGTGCGTCGCGGTTCTGCCCCTTGATCCTCAACACCATCCGGCGCCAGATGCGCGGCGATGCTTCGCGCGCTGACCGCCCTCGCCCTCTCGACCCTGCTGGCCGCGACCGCCACGGCGCAGGCTCCACCGCGCGTCGCCGTGCCCAATCTCTGGGACCCGCGCATCCGGCTCGACCGGCCGGAGCCCGGCCCGCCGCGTGTCGTCCGCTTCCTGACCGACGACGACTATCCGCCGTTCCATTTCGCCGGGCCGGACGGAGCACTGACCGGCTTCTCGGTCGAGCTCGCCCGCGCCATCTGCGAAAAGCTCGCCTGGACCTGCACGATCCAGCCGCGCCGCTTCGACACCTTGCCGGACTCGCTCACTGAGGGCCGCGGCGACGTACTGGCTTCGGCGATGAACCTGACGCCGGCGCTGCGGGAGCGCTTCGCCGCGAGCCATCTCTATTTCCGCGCCCCGGCCCGCTTCGCCACCACGCGCGGCAATGCCCGTTCCACGCTGGACACCGCCGCCCTGCAGGGCCGCCGTGTCGCGGTGGTCGCCGGCACGGCGCATCAGGCCTTCCTCGAAAGGCTGATGCCCTTCGTGCAACGCCGGGAGAGCGCCAATCTCGGCGCCGCCATCGCCGCACTGCGCAGCGGCGAGGCGGAGTACGTCTTCGCCGACGGCGTCGCGCTGTCGCTGACGCTCGCCGGCAGCGGGGGCGAATTCGCCTTCTCCGGCGGCCCTTATCTGGAAAGCCGCTATTTCGGCGAAGGCGTCGCCTTCCTCATGCGCAGGGACGATCCCGGCCTGAAGCGCGCGATCGACTACGCGCTGCAGGGCCTGTGGGACGACGGGACCTACGCCCGGCTCTATCTGCGCTTCTTCCCGGTCAGTCCCTACTGACTACCCGACTGCGGTACGGAATCTCGCAGTCATTCCGGGGCATTGCGCAGCAATGAGCCCGGAACCCAGAACCGATACGATCCATCGGAAAGTGAAACCGAACGGCTGCGCCCTTGCTATCAGCGCCATCGGGTCTGGATTCCGGGCGCGGGCCGTTGGCCCGCCCCGGAATGACAGGGAGTATTCTCTCAGGGCGCGTTGCTGGCCAGCGCCTGCTTCGCCACCGCCGCTAGCCAGCCGGAGGTCGCCGGCAGAATCGCATCGTTGAAGTCGTAGCGGTCGTTGTGCAGCTCGCCGCCGTTCACGGCCGGGCCGTTGCCGATCCAGACATAGGCGCCGGGCCTGTCGTCCTGGAGGAAATAGCAGAAATCCTCGGAGGTCGTGCTGGCGGAGATGTCGCGACGCACATCCAGCCCCGCGGCCTTCGCCGCATTCGCCGCCATGTCCTCCTCGTCCGGCGTGTTGATCGTCGCGAGCCCGCCGAGCGAGAAATCGACATCGGCTGTCATCTCGAAAGTGGCGGCGATGTTGTTGGCGATATCGCGGATGCGCTGCACGACGCGCTCGCGCACCGGCACCGTGAAGACGCGATAGGTGCCCTCGATCCAGACATGGGTCGGGATCTGGTTCGAGGCGAGCCCACCGTGGATCTGCCCGATCGTGACGACCGCGTTCTCCATCGGGCTGACATTGCGCGAGACGATGGTCTGCAGCGCCACGATCAGGTGCCCCATCGCGGTGATCGGATCATGGGTCAGCTCCGGCTTGGCGGCGTGACCCGCCGTACCCGACAGCGTGATCTTGAATTTCCCCGGCTCGGCCATGACCGGGCCGCGATGCACGGCGACGGTGCCGGCCTCCAGCCCCGGCCAGTTGTGAAGGCCGAAGACGCGCTCCATCGGGAAGCGCTCGAACAGCTTGTCGGCGATCATCGCCTTCGCCCCGCCATAGCCTTCCTCGGCCGGCTGGAACAGGAACTGGACCGTGCCGCTCCAGCTCTCGTCGCTGTTGAGCAGCGCCGCCGCGCCGAGCAGCGAGACGGTGTGGCCGTCATGGCCGCAGGCATGCATGACGTTGGTCTTGCCGGATTTATACGGAAGGTCGTTGACCTCCTGTATAGGTAGCGCGTCCATGTCGGCGCGCAGGCCGACGGAGCGTTCCGAGGAACCGCGCTGGAGCGTGGCGACCACGCCGTGACCGCCGACATTGGCGGTGAAGGGAATGCCCAGCTCCTTCAACTTCTCCTGCACGAAGGCGCTGGTCTCAGCCTCCTGCAACGACAATTCGGGGTTGGCGTGGAGATGTCGTCGCCAAGCGGTCAGCTTGTCGAGCAGGTCGCGGTCCAAAGCGGCATCCTTTCAAGGCATGGTCAGATACGAAAGCATCCAGACTATCCCGCGCAACGGGCACGGCAACCGCGGAAAAGAGAATGCCGTCATTCCGGACAAGCGGTTTGCACGCCGTCATTCTCGGGCGAAGCGAAGCTGAGACCCGAGAATCTCTGTCCGAACTAAGCTCCGGCGACGCGCCTCTTCCGGGCCGAGATGCTCGGGTCGAGCCCGAGCATGACGAGCCTGGCAACACGCGCACATTGACGGCGGCCTTCGCAATCTGCGAAAGCCCGTGGCTCGCCGATAAGCGATACCGTTTATGCTTTTGGCGAGGTCGTACCTAACGAACCCGCTTTTTAGACACATCGCGGAGAGGATACCCGCCCAAATGCCCGCCTTCGACGCAGCCCTTGTTGACGCCGCCCAGCGTTCGGCCGCCTGGCCGTTCGAGGAGGCCCGCAAGCTCGTGGCCCGCATCGAGAAATCCGGCAAGAAATCGGTGATCTTCGAAACCGGATACGGCCCCTCGGGCCTGCCGCATATCGGCACCTTCGGCGAGGTCGCCCGCACCTCGATGGTCCGGCATGCCTTCAGGGTGCTGACCGGCAACACCATCCCGACCCGGCTGATCGCCTTCTCGGACGATCTGGACGGCCTGCGCAAGGTGCCGGACAATGTGCCGAACAAGGAGCTGCTCGCTGCCAATCTCGGCAAGCCGCTGACCGAGGTGCCGGACCCGTTCGGCACGCATGACTCGTTCGGCCGCCACAACAATGCGCGCCTGCGTGCCTTCCTGGACGGCTTCGGCTTCGACTACGAGTTCAAGTCCTCGACCGACTCGTACCGCGCCGGCGAGTTCAACGCGACGCTGCTGAAAATGCTCGCCCGCTACGATGCGGTGATGAAGATCATGCTGCCGACTTTGCGCGAGGAGCGGGCGGCGACCTATTCGCCCTTCCTGCCGATCCATCCGAAGACCCGCATCGTCATGCAGGTGCCGATCGACGAGGTCGATGTCGAGACCGGCACCATCGCCTGGACCGATCCAGAAACGCGCGAGCGCTTCGTCACCCCGGTCACCGGCGGCCATGTGAAGCTCCAGTGGAAGCCGGACTGGGCGATGCGCTGGGTCGCGCTGGGCGTCGACTACGAGATGGCCGGCAAGGATCTGATCGACTCGGTCAAGGTCTCCTCGCAGATCGCGCGTGCGCTCGATGCCACGCCGCCGGAAGGCTTCAACTACGAGCTCTTCCTCGACGATCTCGGCCAGAAGATTTCGAAGTCGAAGGGCAACGGCCTGACGATCGAGGACTGGCTGACCTACGGTCCGCCGGAGAGCCTGGCGCTCTACATGTTCCAGCGCCCGCGCGAGGCGAAGAAGCTGCATTTCGACGTCATCCCGCGCGCGATCGACGAATATCTCCAGTTCCTCAACGGCTATGAGAAGCAGGACTGGAAGAACCGGCTCGGCAACCCGGTCTGGCATATCCATGCCGGCGATCCTCCGGAGCCGGAGGTCATCGCCTCGGGCGAGGGCGACAACGCGGTGCGCACGCAGATCAGCTTCAGCCTGCTGATGAACCTCGTCGCCGTCGCGAATTCGGAGGACAAGGCCGTGCTCTGGGGCTTCCTCCAGCGCTACGCCCCCTCGATCTCGCCTGAAACCCATCCGCGCCTCGATGCGCTCGTCGGCTACGCGATCGCCTATTTCCGCGATTTCGTGAAGCCGGCGAAGAGCTATCGTCCGGCCGACGAGGTCGAGCGCGATGCGTTCACGAAGCTCGACGCGGCCATCGCGGCCCTGCCGGCGGACGCCACGCCGGAGATGGTGCAGGACGCCGCGCTCGACGTGGCCCGCGCCATCCCTCGCTACCAGAACCTCGCCGCCAAGAACGCGACGCCGGAGCGTCCGGGCGTCTCGGGCGACTGGTGGAAGGCGATCTATCAGGTGCTGTTCGGCGAGGAGCAGGGCCCGCGCTTCGGCTCCTTCGCGGCGATCTACGGCCTGCCCAACAGCCGCACCCTGATCGCCAAGGCGCTGGCGGGCGATCTGGTCAAGGAGCACGCCGCCTTCCTCGCCGCGCGCAAGGGCTAGCGAGGGACGGCCGGGACCGAGTCCGTCGAACGAACGATCGTCACCCGCCTGCGCCGCCTGACTGGCGTCGCAGGCGCCGACCAGCACATGCAGCAGGACTCCGGCGCCCTGACGGCCCGCACGAAAGCATATGCCGGAGTGGACTGAACTTTAGAATGTTTCTAAATAAGGTCATCGACTCATTCTGGCTGGTGACGCCATGCCCGCGCTGTTTTCCTTCTTTCGACCTGCCCGGCGCCGATTCGATGACCTGAGCCAGAAGGAAGTCCTGTCCCTCGCCATTCTCGCCGAGGAGGAAGATGGGCGCATCTATGCCGCCTACGCAGCGAACCTGCGCGAAGAGTATCCGGCGTCGGCCAAGGTCTTCGAGGACATGGCCGCCGAAGAGAATGAGCATCGGCGCAGCCTGTTGGACCTTTACATGCGTCGGTTCGGCCAGGCCGTCGTCCCGATCCGCCGCGAGCACGTCGAAGGCTTCTATGAGAGGCGGCCGCTTTGGCTGGTGAAAACGCTCCCGCTGGAGCGGGTGCGCGCAGAAGCCGCCGATATGGAGCGGCAGGCCGAGAACTTCTATCAGCTGGCGGCATCTCACTGCCCGGATGCCGAGATGCGCAAGCTGCTGGGCGACCTGGCCGCGGCAGAGGCCAATCACGAGAAAATGGCGCTGGAGCTGACGGACGCGCTCGTGCACAGCCGCGCGGGAGAAGCCGAAGGCGAGCATGCCAAGCGCCAATTCCTTCTGACCTGGGTCCAGCCCGGTCTTGCCGGATTGATGGATGGATCCGTTTCGACGCTGGCGCCCATTTTCGCCACGGCGTTCGCGACCCAGAACCCTTGGACGACCTTCCTCATCGGACTGTCGGCCTCCGTCGGCGCCGGCATCTCGATGGGCTTCACGGAAGCCGCGCATGACGATGGCAAATTGTCTGGAAGGGGGGCGCCGTGGAAGCGCGGACTGGCTTCCGGCGTCATGACCACACTCGGCGGGCTTGGACACGCCCTGCCCTATCTCATTCCTGATTTCTGGACCGCCACCTCGATCGCGCTCTGCGTCGTCTTCGTGGAGCTTTGGGCCATCGTCTGGATCCAGCATCGCTTTATGGAGACGCCTGTCGGGCGGGCCGTTTTTCAGGTCGTTCTCGGCGGCCTGCTCGTGCTGGCCGCGGGCATCTTCATCGGCGGAGCCTAGACGTGGCAGCCTCCGAATTGACAAGGGACATCAAGCAAGCGCCGGCTTTTGCGGCCTAGGACGCACTCTGTCCCATTCCGAATGGTCGACTCTCCATCACCATGGCGAGGTCGCCCGGACCGCTTCGGTCCGGACATTTGGTGACGAGAACGCGATATTGGCGTAGATTGGCAGCCTGGCTCTCTTCAGGAGAAGGGACGATGGCTCCAATCAAAACGCCCCGATGCCCAACCGGCCCGATGCAGCCTGAACTGCGCCTGCGATGGGAAGTGCAGTTCGCGGCGACCCATTTCCAGCGTGTGTTCAACCAGAGCCTGTATCCGTTCGTCGGACATGTCGTGCAGGTGTTCGAGCCCCCGGCCTCGCCAGGCATCCTGTTTCAGTTCCGCGACGGCATGCGCGAGGAATTCGCGAAGCTGCTCGATAAGCGGGCTTTCCCGCCCAAGACTCTCAATGAAGCGATCCGGGCGGTCGTTCCGGGCGCCAAGCCCGTCATCCCCGACAATCCGGGGATCGATCACCGCGATGCCTGGTGGCGTCAGGCCGCGGCCGGGGCCGCGATCGGCTCGAGCTTCCGCGAAGAGGGAACCGGTACGAGTCTTCACATCGCGTTCAACAAGACCCTCTGCGACGTGCATGTCGACAGGAACGGCTTCGTGGTCAACCACGACGGCCACACCCATTGGGATCTGAATGGCCTGCTCCGCCACCTGACCATCGATCTTGCCGGCGACAAGGCGCCTTGGCTGCTTCACACCGGCGTAGTGCTCGATCGTCACAAACGGCCTATCGTCCAGGCGACCATTGGGCCCTGGTTTGCCGTCGATCTGCCATCGAAGGACGGCAACGACCGGACCGCGGTCAAGGTTGGCATCCAGATCACCGGCAGCTTCGGCCGATAGGGGCAGATCCGTCAGCTCGTTTCGACGCTTCCGGCACCTTCACCGGAAATGAAAGCCCTTATCAGCGGTAATCCCAGAGCCGGGCGCCATATTGCATTTTGAGTCGTCTTTATGCATATCTTTCGGCATGAGGTTTCGAGCACGATCTTTTTCGGAGACAGGCAGCGCGACCGGACAGGCCTGTCTCATCGCGGACCTGCCGGGCCGGTTCGGCGCCGATCTGCAGAAACTGCCCTACGTCTTGCGCATCATCGCCGAGAACGTCATGCGCGAGCCCAAGGCGCAGGAGGAGCGCGACCAGGCGCTCTCCGATCTGCAAACCTGGCTCGTGCGCGGGACGTCCGAGGCGGAGATCGCCTTTCAGCCCGGCCGCGTGCTGATGCACGACACGACCTGCACGCCGGCTCTTGTCGACGTCGCAGCCATGCGCGATGCCATCGCCGCAGCGGGGCGCGCCCCTGAGCGCCTCAGCCCGGTTCTGCCGGTGGACGTATCGGTCGATCACTCGCTTGGTGTCGATCTTTCGGCTTCGCCTGATGCCATGCGGGTCAATCTGGAGCGCGAGTATCACCGGAACGGCGAGCGCTATCGCTTTTTGAAATGGGCGACGCAGGCGCTCAGCGGCGTCCGGGTCCATCCGCCGGGCACCGGCATCATGCACACGATCAACCTTGAGCAGCTCGCGACCGTCGTGACCACGCGGCGGATCGACGGCCGTGTCTGGGCGATGCCCGACACGCTGATCGGCACCGACAGCCACACCCCCATGATCAACGGCATCGGCGTTCTCGGATGGGGCGTCGGCGGGCTCGAGGCCGAGAGCGTCATGTTCGGCATGCCGGTGATGATGCGGATTCCCGACGTCATCGGCGTGCGTCTGACGAACCGGCTGCGCGAGGGCGTGAGCGCGACCGATCTCGCGCTGACGGTGACGCAGCGCCTGCGGGCTCGCAACGTCACCGGCGCCTTCGTCGAGTTCTTCGGCCCGGGCGTCTCCGGCCTGTCGGCAGGCGAACGAGCCGTGGTCGCGAACATGACGCCCGAGTTCGGTGCCTCGACCGGCTATTTCCCCATCGACAACGCGACGCTGGATTACCTGGCGCAAACGGGGCGTTCGCGGCAACAGATCGCGCTTGTCGAGGCCTATGCGAAGGAGCAGCAGCTCTGGTTCGATCCGCAGGCACGGCCCCGCTACACCGACATCGTCGAGATCGATCTCGCCGCGATCGCCATCAGCCTTGCCGGGCCGCGCCGACCGCAGGATCTGCTCACGCCAGCGGCGGTGTTGCCGGCCCTCGCCGCCATGCCGCAGCCGAAGACGCCTTCCGCCTCATTGCCGCGTTTTCCCATCGCAATCGCCGCGATCACGAGCTGCACCAATACCTCCGATCCCCGCCTCGTCGTGGCGGCCGGCCTCGTCGCGCGCAAGGCGCGTCGGCTCGGCCTCAGGCCACCGGCCTGGGTGAAGACCTCCCTGGCGCCGGGATCGCCTGCGGCCGAACGCTATCTCAGCCGTGCGGGGCTGCTCGAAGATCTCGAGGCCCTCGGCTTCGGCATCGTCGGCTATGGCTGCACCACCTGCATCGGCAATTCGGGGCCTCTGCTGCCGGTGATGGATGCCGCCGTCCGCGCCGACGAGGTTCTTCCCGTCGCCGTCCTGTCGGGCAACCGCAATTTCCCCGGTCGCGTCCATAGCCAGGTCGAGGCCGGTTTCCTGGCCTCGCCGGCGCTGGTTATCGCCTATGCGCTTGCCGGCGATGCGGATCGCGACATTTTGCGGGGATCTTTGACTTCGACGGCAGACGGCAGACCGGTGACGCTTGCCGAGCTGTGGCCCACAGGCGCCGAGATCGACGCCGCGCTGGCGCTCGCACTCGATCCGGCGGACTTCAGCAACGCTTTTGCCGAGGCAACCGCGAGCCGGCACTGGTCGGATCTCGACGCGCCATCCTCAGGGCTCTTCCCATGGAATCCGGCTTCGACCGCACTGCGGCCGCCGCCCTTTGCCAAGGCGATACAACCCAGCAGGCTCGGCTATCACCGCGCTCATCCGCTGCTGGTGCTCGGCGACGACATCACCACGGATCACATCTCCCCGGCCGGCCAAACCCCTGCGGCGAGCGAGGCCGGACGATGGCTAATCGAGCGAGGCGAGGATCCCAGGGATCTGAACGTCTACGCTTCGCGCCGCGGCAACTGGGAGGTGATGCTGCGCGGCCTTTTCACCAACCGCACCTTGGTGAACCGGCTCGCCGCCGACCTGCCGGCAGGCTCGACCCTGCATGTGCCGACCGGTGAGACCCTGCCGCTATGGCGTGCTGCCGAGCGTTACCGTGCATCGGGAGATGCGATGGTCGTCATAGCCGGGGAACGCTACGGCACGGGTTCATCGCGAGACTGGGCGGCCAAAGGGCTTGGGCTCCTCGGCGTAAATGCCGTCATCGCCCAGAGCTTCGAGCGCATCCACCGCTCCAACCTGATCGGCATGGGGATTCTGCCTCTCCAGCTCGCGCCCGGGACGGGGTCCGGCTCATTGGCGCTCGTCCCCGGCGACACCATCGAGATCGAGGCCACGCCGGATGCGATCGCCCCGCGCGGCGCTGTCGCGGCCCGCATCCACCGCGCCGGCGGCTCGGTCGAGCTATTGCCGGTGCGGGCCGCCGTCGAAACCGCGCTCGAATGCGACACGCTGCGTGCCGGCGGCATCATTTCCCTGATCCTCGGGCGCCTGCTGGCTGCGTCCGGTCCGCCTTTCACCGCAACCGGTGAAACACCACCCGCAGCCCTGCGGGAAGCCTGAACAGCGCAAAAGCGCGATCACCTGTCATCCCTGGGAGGATTATCATGACGACCCGCAGAGTTTTCCTGGCCGCCGGCATAGCAGCGCTGTCCATCGCATCCGGCTTCGCGCTGGCCCAAACGCCGATCCAGGAGCTGAAGATCATGGCACCGGCCGGCCCGGGTGGCGGATGGGACGGCGCGGCCCGCTCGATCCAGCAGGTGCTGACCGAGACCAAGGCCGTCCGCAGCGTCCAGGTCAACAACGTGACGGGCGCCGGCGGTACGATCGGGCTGGCGCAATTCATCAACAACGCCAAGGGCGACCCGAGCCAGCTGATGGTCAACGGCATCACCATGGTCGGCGCCATCCTGACCAACAAATCGCCCGTCAACCTGGAGCAGGTGACCCCGCTTGCGCGCCTCACAGGCGATCCGCTCGTGATCGTCGTCCCGGCCGACTCGCCCTACAAGACGGTCAAGGACTTCGTCGCTGCCATCAAGGCCGATGTGGCACGCGTAACCTGGGCCGGCGGATCGGCTGGAGGTGCCGACCACATCCTAGCGGCGCTCGTCACCAAGGTGGCAGGGGCCGATGCCGGAAAGGTCAACTACGTCGCCTTTTCCGGAGGCGGCGAGGCGCTGGCGGCGATGCTCGGCGGGCGCGTGACGGCAGGCGTCTCCGGCTATGGCGAGTTCGAAGGCCAGATCAAGGCCGGCAAACTTCGCGCTCTCGCAATCTCCTCGGGCAAACGCCTCGAAGGCGCCGACGTGCCGACGCTCAAGGAGCTCGGCTACGATGTCGAGGTCGTGAACTGGCGCGCTGTCATGGCCGGTCCCGGAATCACGCCGGACCAGAAGGCGCAGCTGACCAGGCTGTTCGACGGCCTGGTCGCGAGCAGCGAGTGGAAGGCGCTTCTGAAGGCGCGCGGCTGGGACGACTACTATCTCGCCGGGGAGCCCTTCGCGGCTTTCCTGAAGGAAGAACAGATCCGCGTCGGCGATATCCTCAGGACCATCGGCCTCGTCAAATAGGGCCGCTTGTCGCGCGGCCGCACCGGCCATAAACCACACCCGTGCGCGGCAATGCCGACGAGGGGCAGGTGATGGCTGGCAGCGGAAGAAGAGACCTCGCGACACCTGTTGCCGCACGCATTCTCGCAGACATTCGAGACGGCGGGCTGGCGATGGGGACGCATCTCCGCTCGCAGGACATTGCGACACGCCTCGGCGTGTCGCGGTTCCCCGTCGGCCAAGCTCTCCAGATCCTGGCCGACAAGGGCGTGCTGCGTCACGAACGCAACCGCGGCTATTTCGTCGAGCAGGCGTCGCCGGCTTCGAGCGATGCGCTTGGGCTTTCCGTGCCGGATGGGATCACACAGGCGTATTTCCGCATCGCAGACGACCATCTTCGCGGCCGCCTGCCGGAACAGGTCAGCGAAGCCGATCTCAGACAAGGGTACGATCTGACGCGAGCCGAACTCAACGCGGTGCTGGCCCGCATCGGCAAGGAGGGTTGGGCCGAGCGGCGGGCGGGCTATGGCTGGACCTTCGCTCCGGTTCTGAACACGCCGGAAAGCCTGGAGCAGACCTACCGCCTGCGCCTCGCCCTCGAACCGGCGGCGCTCCTCGAACCGGGGTATCACCTGGCGTCGGAGAGCATAGCCGCATGCCGCGCCGCCGAGGAACGGCTGCTCGCAGGCGCGATCGAAACAGACAGCGCCGACGCCCTCCACGAACGCGGCGTGCGCTTCCACGAAACCATCGTGGCAGGTTCGGGCAATCCGTTTTTCCTGGATACGATCCGCCGCATCAACCGTATCCGGCGGCTGCTCTCCTATCGCTCCATGCTCGACCGGAAGCGCTACCGCCAACAATGCGAGGAGCATCTCGCGATCCTCGACAGTCTGGCGGAAGGGCGGCAATCGGAGGCAGCCGAGCGCCTGCGACGACATCTGTCCCATACCATCGACAACCTGAGCGGCATCCGATCGCTCCTCAGCCGCTGATCGGGAACGTCTCAGGCGTTCGGCAGGTGCCAGCCTATAGTCTTGCTCGCGACTCCCACTTCGATACGGAAAAAGGTGTTCCTGCAATCGGGTCTCGCATACAGAGCCGATTGCGCCCAGGCGCCGGCCCAGGCGGTTCGGGTTGCCGCGATCTGTCGCCGGAGCGACTGAATGGAGAGATCGATAAAGATGAATGTCTCCAACGATATGAATGCGGTCGAGCGCGCCATCACGACCCGCCGCGCCATCCGCGCCTTCCTGCCCGATCCGGTCGATCAAGCTTTAGTCCGCCGTCTGATCGAGTTGGCGGCGCAGGCGCCCTCCGGCACCAACATGCAGCCCTGGAAGCTCAGGGTGATCGGTCCTCAGTCGCGGGCGCGGCTCGAAGCCGCGCTGCGCGCCGCCCTGGAGGCCGGGGAACGACCCGGCGTCGAGGAATACCGCTATTATCCCGAGCGCTTCCGCGAGCCCTATCTCTCACGCCGCCGAAAGGTCGGCTGGGATCTCTACGACCTGCTCGGCGTGGCGAAGGGTGATGTCGAGGGCATGAAGCGGCAAACGGCGGCCAATCTGCGCTTCTTCGATGCGCCGGTCGCGCTGATGCTGACGATCGACCGCGATCTGGAGATCGGCTCCTGGCTGGATCTCGGCATGTTCATCCAGAACCTGCTGATCGCGGCCCAGGGCCATGGGCTCGATTCCTGCCCGCAGGCGATCTTCGCGCAGTTCCACCCGATCGTCAGGCGCGAGCTCGCGATTCCCGACGACGAGGTCGTGGTCTGCGGCATCGCCATCGGCAAGGCCGATCCGGACGCGCCGGCCAATCGCCTCGTGCCCGAGCGCGAGCCGGTCGAGGCCTTCACCAGCTGGCTGGATTGAGGGCTCCGCTGGAGCGTGCTTATTTCGCACGGAACCTCGGCGTCATTCCGGGGCACGGCGCAGCCATGAGCCCGGAACCCATGAACACCGTCATATCCAGACGAGAGCGATTGCCATCATCACAATTTCCTCCTCGGACCGTGTTCATGGGTTCCGGGCTCTTCGCTGACGCGAAGCCCCGGCATGACGCCTAAATTCCATGTCAACGCTGCACATCTAGGCCCCGGGCTTTTCGCCGGCCGGCTGCGTCGCCGCCTTCCTGAATAGCTTCAGCAGCGGCGCGACCAGCCAATGCATCGCGACGATGACGATCCCGCCGACGACCAGCCCAAAGACGGCCGCGAGCACCGCACCCGCCAGCCATTCGCCGGCAGCGGCCACGGCAGCCGGCAAGGCACGGCCGGCCGCGACGGCGAGATCATGGACGCCGTGGCCGAGGCCCGAGAAGCCATAGCCTTCCAGCCCGTGGATGATGATGCCGCCGCCGACCCAGAGCATCGCGGCCGTACCGATAGCGCCGAGCCCGGTGAGGAAATGGGGCATGCCGACGACGAGGCCGCGCCCGAGCGGCCGCGTCAGCCAGCTCAGCGCGCGATCGAGCCCGCCGGCCTCGCCCGGCTCCAGCCGCCTCAGGCCCAGCAGGCTCGTCGCGGGGCGGGGATTGGCGGCGAGCGCGACACCGAGATCGTCCGCCTTCACGATCAGCGCGACCACGCCATAGACGACAACGGTGATGCCGATGCCGACGATGGCGAGCACCGCTGCCTTCATCCAGAAGGACTGATCCGCAACGCCGGCCAGCGTGATCGCCATGATCTCGGCCGAGAGGATGAAATCGGTCTTGATCGCGCCCGCGATCTTCTGCTGTTCGAGTGCCGCAGAATCGCCCTCCGCAGTCTCGCCCTCGCCATGCGCTCCGTGCGGCAGCACCAGCTCCAGCACCTTCTCGGCGCCCTCGAAGCAAAGATAGGCGCCGCCGGCCATCAGCAGCGGGGTGATCGCCCAGGGCGCGATCAGGGCGAGGATCAGCGCGCCCGGCAGCAGGAAGAGAAGCTTGTTGCGTAGCGAGCCCAGCGCAATTCGCCAGATGATCGGCAGTTCGCGTGCGGCCGCGAAGCCGACGGCATAGCGTGGCGTCACCGCGGCATCGTCGATGACGACGCCGGCCGCCTTGGCGCCGGCCTTGCCGGCCTGCGCCACGACATCGTCGACCGAACTCGCCGCGATCTTGGCGATGCCGGCGACGTCGTCGAGCAGCGCGAACAGACCCGAAGCCAAAACGCCCTCCCTTGTTTGACAGCGACCCAGTCGATCGCGCCATTCCGGGATAGAGCCGCGCGTCATCCCGGACAAGCTGCGAAGCAGCGCGGATCCGGGATCCATCGAAGGTGCGCCCGCTCTGCGATGGATCCCGGCGCTCCGCTTCGCTGCGGCCGGGATGGTGGCGCGGTTAACCCGCCGCCTTCAGGCTCGCAAACCCCTTGCCCTCGGCCGCGAGACGCTTCAGCAGCGGCGCCGGCTCCAGCGCCTTGTCGCCGGTCTCGGCGGCCTGCGCCTCCAGACGCTTCGCGATGACGCCGAGCCCGACGCTGTCGGCCCAGAACATCGGGCCGCCGCGCCAGGCCGGCCAGTTATAGCCGTTGATCCAGACGATATCGATGTCGCCCGGCCGCGCCGCGATGCCCTCTTCCAGGATGCGCGCGCCTTCATTCACCATCGGGTCGAGCAGCCGGGCCAGAATCTCGGCCTGCGTGAAGGCGCGCCGCGTCACACCCTGCTCGGCCGAGATGCCGAGATGCGGGCG
>NZ_JBFUIF010000050.1:0-23546 GCF_056402015.1 Allobosea sp. P4_C6 | reverse complement strand
CTACAATACCCGGCGCCCGCACTCCTCGCTCGGCTACAAGCCGCCAGCACCGGTCGCTGTGGTCTGGCCGCCTACGAAAACCCAACCCGCTTCGCCGGCCATCTCAACCGTGGCCGACAAGCCCACCATGCATTAGATTAGAACCGGGCCACCTGATGGGGGCAGGCCAATAGCTCTGACGACTCCGGATTGTTGTTGGTCGAGCAAGGGAGTGGCGCGTGGTCATGCGGAAATCCGCGAGCGCCTTGCGGCCCGACCAAGCAACCGCACGACTCTCCATTTGCTGACTAACCTGCAAGTCGAAATCGGCGACGATATAATTGCCCGGGCGCACTCCTGCATCTTGGTCTACCGCTTTGACGAGGATGGCCAGTTTCCCTTCCAGACGACCACCCCGCACACGGTCGCCCGCTGCGAGGATCTTCTAACCAAGGCGCTGGGACACTGGTTAATCATGGAGCGGAGAATGTCAGTGATCGCCCAGCAGTCCGACTAGTCGGGGGAATTGTGCGCCAGAGGCCGACGGGGCGTGAAGCTGAAGCGCAGCGCGACAATTTCAGGCGTGCTTGGGGCTTGAACACCGGGGCGGGTCGGACGCGCTGACAAGGAGCGCGATGGGCATTGTCACGGGAATGGCGATCTGAGCCTGCCACGGTAGGATAGTGGCATGCAGCCGATTTCCTACGCCCGTCACCAGTTCCCGCCCGAGATGATCGGGCACGCCGTGTGGCTCTACCTGCGGTTCACCTTAAGCTATCGCGATGTCGAGGAGCTTCTGGCGAAGCGCGGCCTCGACATCTCGTACGAGACGATCCGGCGATGGGTGCTCAAATTTGGCTGCAGCTATGCCCGCAACCTGCGCCGGCTGCGGCCGCAACCGGCAGACACCTGGCACCTCGACGAAATGGTGATCCGCATTCAGGGCCGGCACCTGTATCTATGGCGAGCCGTCGACAGCGAGGGCGAGATCCTCGACATGCTGGTACAATCGCGACGGGATAAGGGTGCTGCCTTACGGCTGATGCGCAAACTGCTCAAAAAGCTTGGCTTTGCTCCCAAGGTTCTGGTGACAGACAAGCTGCGATCCTACGGCGCGGCCCGGCGAGAGCTGGGGCTCTCGGCGCGCCATGAGCAGGGCATGCGTCGCAACAATCGGGCTGAGAACTCACACCAGGTGATCCGACGACGAGAGCGCAAGATGCAGCGCTTCAAGTCGCCGATGTCGGCGCAGCGCTTTCTCTCCGTACATGCCGCCGTCCACAATCTCTTCAACCTCGAGCGCAATCTGATCTTTCGAGCGACGCTGCTCCTCTTTCGAGTTGCGGTCGCAGCAGTGGCAAAACACGACCGCCCCYGCGTAAGCACGGCGTAGCACAGGGCGAAATCCGGCTCGTCGAGGTTCCCGTGACAATGCCGAAGCCGGTTCTGTTTTGCCCGCCAGCCGTGCCGCAGTCACGCGTGCCTCGCCGAAGGAGCGGGCGGCGAAGCGAGTTCGTGGAGTATGGTGACTAGCTCAGTGTGAACAGGCGAAGTCCGATCACTGAACGCCTCGATTGGATTTGCTTCAGTGAGCCGGTTGAGACGTGTAAGCAGGCGAATGCGTTGACGGCGGGTGAGTTTGGCTTCGGACGAGCGCCAGCGGAAGAACAGGCGATATAGTTCACCGTCGCCGATGAGCTGGTTAAGTTCGTGAATCGTGACGTAGGCGAGGAAAAGGACCATCAGCCATATCTGAATTGACAAAAAGCGCGGCAGCGAAAAGTGATTCACGAAATGGTCACCGAAAGCGGTGATTGCGCCCCCTGCAGCGACGAAATGGACGACCTCCTCGGCCAGTCGCACGATCAGTACGCACACCCAGTATATCGCGCTCTTGAACAAGATGGGCTGGATCATTGGCGCACCGTCGAAACGGCGCATAAACGGCAGGTTGTCGGTTACCAAAACGGCTTTTCCGACCAGCAACGCCGCAAATATCGCGGTGAAGAAGCCACTGAACTCGACGCCGTGCTCCTGCAGGATTAGACGTTTGGTCCATAGGATCAGATTGAAGCCGAAGAGGAAGAATATCGTCGGCGGAAGCGCGTGCTTCACCTGTGTAAGCCACCAAGATACGGCCCGCCGCAAGAGCAATGTCGGTGTAGGGGCGGCAATATCGGGCTTTCTCATCTTCTACCCCAAGGATTTCGCGGTTAGCGGGTCGTTGTGACCACTCGGGTCCCTCGAACGTCTTCAGGTTCGGGCACAGTTGTTGACTTTACGTCATCAACCCGGTCACGAAGACCCAAAGAGGTGGAAGCGGGTTTCCCCAACTAGAAGGGTTCGAGGCGAGAGCCGACTTGTTTGGTCGGCGCTGCCACCGCTAGCTTCGGGGCATCGGTACCGTGCGGCGAATTTCACCGTGGCCATTCGCCGCCCCGACCCATCTTTGCCTCCCGCATGGGCTTGCCCTTTACCCAGATACTTGTCTTGATCCGGCATTGAAGGCAATTCTCCCGACAGAGAGAGACCTGTTGCCCGGGCCTGCGGGCGCTCGGAGGGCATTGTCACGGGAATGGGCGATTTGAACCTGGCCAATTAGGGCAGGGGGCATGCAGCCGATTTCTTACGCCCGTCACAGTTCCCGCCTGAGATTATCGGCACGCCGTGGGGCTCCATCTGCGGTTCATACCGCGATGTCGAGGAGTTGCTGGCGGAGCGCGGCCTCGACATTTCGTACAAGACGATCCGGCGATGGGTCCTCAAATTTGGCTGCAGCTATGCCCGCAACCTGCGCCGGCTGCGGCCGCGGCCGGCAGACACCTGGCACCTCGACGAGATGGTGATCCGCATTCAGGTCCGGCACCTGTATCTATGGCGAGCGTCGACAGCGAGGGCGAGATCCTCGACATGCTGGTGCAATCGAGACGGGACAAGGGTGCTGCCTTACGGCTGATGCGCAAACTGCTCAAAAAGCATGGCTTTGCTCCCAAGGTTCTGGTGACGGACAAGTTGCGATCCTACGGCGCGGCACGGCGCGAGCTGGGGCTCTCGGCGCGCCAAGAGCAGGGCCTGCGCCGCAACAGTCGGGCTGAGAACTCACACCAGGTGATCCTACGACAAGAGCGCAAGATGCAGCGCTTCAAGTCGCCGATGTCGGCGCAGCCCGTCCATGCGCCGTCCACAATCTCTTCAACCTCGAGCGCCATCTGATCTCCCGAGCAACGCTGCGCCTCTTTCGAGCCGCGGCCGCGCAGCAGTGGCAAAACGCGACGGCCGCCGCGTAAGTCGGCTTTGCTCAGGGCCAAATCCTGGCTCGTCGCGGTTCCCGTGACAATGCCGCTCGAAGCGGTCTGCGAGGAATTGCTTCGGCTCCGCGATGCGCTGATGAGCCAGCCGCAGGCATAGCTGGCGTCGCTCTGATGTCCTGAAAGCCGGCGCGTTCTAGCGCTGGCCCCTCAATCCTTCCTCTGAGCCTTCTGTGCCTCCCGGATCGCATGCCAGACGCGGGAGGGTGTGGCGGGCATGTCGAGATGCGTGACGCCGAGCGGGCGTAGCGCATCGAGGATGGCGTGGATCACGGTCTGGGGCGCGCCGATACAGCCGGCCTGGCCCACGCCCTTGGCACCGAGCGGGTTGGCCTGCGTCGGCAGCTCGACCATCGAGATCTCGAAGGTCGGCAGATCCATGGCGCGCGGCATCGCGTAGTCCATGAAGGTCGCGCTCAGCAGCTGGCCGCCATCGGGGTCGTAGCGGGCTTCCTCCATCAGCGCCTGGCCGATGCCTTGCGCCAGCCCGCCATGGACCTGCGCCTCGGTCAGCAACGGGTTCACCAGCGAGCCGTAGTCGTCGACGGCGACGTAGCGCAGCAGGCTTACTTCGCCGGTTTCCGGATCGACCTCGACCTCGGCGGCCTGCGCACCGTTCGGGAAGGTGTAGGGCACGTTCCGACGGGCGCCATGGCTCGCGAGCGGCTTGCCGGTCGTGTCCGCGACATGGCGCGCGACGGTCGCGAGGTCGACCTCGCCGGCGCCGGGAGCGTGGAAGCGACCGTCACGGAACGTGACGGCCTCCGGCTGGCTTTGAAGGAGCTCGGCCGCGACCGGCTTGGCAGTCGCGACCAGCGCCCGCGCCGCCAGGACGAGAGCGCCGCCGCCCAGATGCAGCGAGCGGGCGCCGCCATGGCCGCCGCCGCTGGGGACGAGCGCCGTATCGCCCTGGACCAGGCGGAAGCGCTCCACGGGCAGCCCGAGCTCGCTCGACAGGAGCTGCGCGAAGCTCGTTTCGTGACCTTGTCCGTTCGACTGGGTGCCCACCGCCATGGCGATGGCGCCATCAGCGTGAGCCGTCAGCCACGCGTCCTCGTTCGGAGCCCCGCGAGAGGTTTCCAGGAAGCAGCCGATGCCGAAGCCGCGCAGCTTGCCGCGCCGGCGCGACTGCGCCCGCCGCTGGCGGAATCCGGCACGGTCGACCTCGGCCAGGACACGGTCGAGGTTGGGACCGAAGGTCCCACAATCGAGCACGGCCCCGAAGGGCTTCTGATAGGGAAAGCGGCGGATGAAATTGCGCTTGCGCAGGGTCGCGGGGTCAATCCGCAGGCGATGAGCGGCTTCGTCCACCAGCCTCTCGATCAGGTAGTTCGCCTCCGGCTTGCCGGCGCCGCGATAGGCGTCGATCGGCACGGTATTGGTGAAGACGCAACGGACATCGACCGTCATCGTGGGGATGTCGTAGAGGCCCCCGAAAGCGGGCGTCGGCGCCGTGGTGGCACTGCCCGGTCCCAGCGAGGAGACATAGGCGCCGAGATTGGCGACGGTTTCGACCTTTAGAGCCAGGAAACGGCCCTTCGCATCCAGCGCGAGCCGGCCGGTCGTCAGGTTGTCGCGGGCGTGGACGCCGCTGGAAAAATCCTCGATGCGCTCGGCGAGCCAACGCACTGGCCGGCCGAGGCGCTGGGCGGCGACGAGCACCAGCGCATATTCCGGATAGGTGACGTTCTTCATGCCGAAGCCGCCGCCGACATCGGGACAGGCGACGTCGATCCGCTCGGAGGCGATATGCAGCACTGCCGCCAGTTCGCGGCGGATGTCGTGCACCGAGGCTCCGCTCAAGGACAGGCGGTAGCGGCCGCTCGCCTTGTCGAAACGCCCGAGCGCCACCCGCGGCTCGAGCGCGGCCGCCACGATTCGGTTGTTGACGACCCGGCAGCTCACGATATGGGCGGCCTGCTCGAAGGCCGCGGCAACGGCCGCCTCGTCGCCGAGCCGATAGCGCAGGGCGAGGTTACCGGGCGCCTGCGACCAGATTTCCGGCGCGCCGGGTTCCACTGCTGCGGCGAGCTCGGTGACCGAGGGCAGGATGTCGTAGTCGACGGCGATCAGCTCGCAGGCCTCGCGGGCAAGATCGACGCTGTCGGCCACGACGAAGGCGACGGGGTCGCCGACATGGCGCACGCGCTCATCGGCGAGCGGCAAGCGGGGCGGCACGATCAGCGGCGCCTCGCCGATCACCGCCAGCGAGCAGGGCAGGGGGCCGAGCTCGGCAATATCGGCTGCGGCATAGACGGCGTGAACGCCCGGCAGGTTTCGTGCGGCCGCGGCATCGATCGACAGGATCTCGGCATGGGCATGGGGTGAGCGCAGCACCATGGCATGCAGCGCGCCACGGACCTCGTCATCACCCAGATAGCGGCCCTGCCCCGTCAGGAAGCGCTCATCCTCGAAGCGACGCAGTGAGCGCGGGTCCGCAGGAGCCGGGATCGGCGCCGTCGCGGGGGTGGAAGGCTTTGCAGGCATCAGGCGACGACTTTTCGAGTTTGCGTCAGTTCGTTCCGGAAACCGCTCTGCACGTTTCGGGTCGGGATGTCAGCCGGCGCGCTTCATGGACAGCTCGGACAGCACATTGCGAAAGATGTTGAGGCACGCATCGATGTCGGCCGTCGTGACCCCGATATGCGTCACCGCCCGGATACGATGCGTGCCGAAGGCGCCCATGCCGACACCGGCCACCTTCAGTGCCCCGACCAGGGCCTCGGCAGTGACGCCGGTTCCGGCGATGTCGAAATAGAGGATGTTCGTCTCGATGCGTTCGTGTTCGAGGCGGATGCCCGGAATCGCGGCAAGCCCGGCGCCGAGCCGGTGGGCATTGGCATGGTCCTCTGCCAGCCTCTCGACATGGTGGTCGAGGGCGTAGAGACCGGCGGCAGCGAGGATGCCCGACTGACGCATAGCCCCGCCCCAGCGCTGCTTCAGGCGCCAGGCCTCACGGATGAAGTCACGCGATCCGGCCAGCACCGCACCGACCGGGCAGCCCAGCCCCTTGGTCAGGTCCAGCCAGGCGGAGTCGAAGGGGCTGGCATGGGCCGCCGCTGACACCTTGCTCTCCACCACCGCGTTGAGCAGGCGTGCGCCGTCGAGATGGAGCGAGAGGCCGGCCTGCCGGGCGGTCTCCGCCACTTCGCGAATGACGGAGAGCGGCCAGACCGCGCCGCCACCGAGATTGGCGGTCTGCTCGACGCAGACGAGGCGCGAGCGCGGCGCGTAACGACTCTCCGGGCGGATGGCCTGGCGCAACGCATCGGCCGTGAAGATGCCGCGCTCGCCGTCGAGCGTGCGGATCATCACGCCGGAGAGTGCGCTGGGCCCGCCCGTTTCGAAATTCACGATATGCGCGGTGGCGTCGCAGATCACCTCCTCGCCGGGGCGGCAATGCACGGCGATCGCGATCTCGTTGCACATCGTGCCGGAAGGCAGGAAGACGGCGGCCTCCTGGCCGAGCATCGCGGCGACGCGCTCGCACAGGGAAAGCGTGGTCTTGTCCTCGTCCTTTTGCTCGTCGCCGAGGGGCGCCGCCATCATGAAGCGGCGCATCGCCTCGGTCGGGAGCGATTTGGTGTCGCTGTAGAGCTCAATGAAGCGATGGCCGGTCATGCTGGTCTCCGGAGGCGGAGGAAGGGTTCGCCGCGGGCGAAAGGCGACGATTACCGGGGAAGAGTGGACGGTCAGGCAGTCACGGCGAAACCCGCTGCTTCGCGTCCGGCAATGCGGCCGCTGAAGCAGCTCGGCCCGACCATCATGCCCTCGAGCGGCTTGATGCCGCCGATATGGCCGCCGGCCATGCCCGCGACCTCGCCGGCCGCGTAGAGGCCGGGCAGGGTATCGCCCGTTTCCAGCAGGACGCGGCAGTCCCGGTCGGTCTGCACGCCGCCCATCGACTTGCGGCCGATCGGGACGAAGCGGACCGCGTAGAAGGGTGGTTTGGCTAATGGCGGAAGACCGGCGAGGGGGCGGTCGGTGACGGGGTCGCGCGCCAGCCCGCTGGCAAGCCAGCCGTTCCATTGCGCGACGGTGCGTGCGGCGCCCTCTGCGTCGATGCCGGCGCTACGGAAGAGCTCGTCGAGCGTGTCGGCTCGTGAGACCCAGGAGGAGTGGGCGATATGGCGCCTGGCCGCCTCGTTGCCGGTTTCCGAGCCCGGCGGGACGTGGTGGTCGTCGACCCCTATGCCAGGCAACATCGCCTCGTCGAAGATCGCCCAGCCCGTTGCCTCAGGCTGTGCGAGCAGGCGCGGAACCGCGAGATTGCCGCTGGTCGACTGGCTTTCGTCGTGGAAGCGCTCGCCGTTGCGGTTGAGCCAGAGCCAGCCCGTCTTGCCGCGGAAGACGATGCCGCGCTCGCCGGTCGGATCGCGATAATCGGGCACGCCGGTGGCGTAGCAATAGAGATCATCGAGATAGCCGAAGCGCACGCGGTGGCGCTGCAGGAGCGCGATGGCCTCGCCCTTGGCGCCGGGGCCGCCGCCCGCCAAAATCTGCGGCACGCCTTCGAGGCGGCGGGCATGGCGGCGGATCATCTCCAGGCTGCCGGCGAAGCCGCCGATGGCGATCACCACCGCCGGGGCATAGAGCCGTTGCTCGCGGCCCTCGGCGTCGCGGCAGACGACACCGCCGACCTTGCCGTCCTCGACGATGAGATCGGTGAGCCGCCAGCCAAAACGCCAGGCTGATTGGAGGTTCCGTTCCTTGAAGCGCTCCCACAGGATCGCCATCAGGCCCGCGCCGCCGTTCAGCGGGCGATGGAAACGCGGGACGCTCTCGCCTTCGAAATGCCTGATGTCGGGGAAGGTCATGCCGAGCCCGGTGAGCCAGTCGATCAGGTCGGTGTGGCCGCGCTCGAAATAGGTTCGGGCCCAGTCGCGGTCGAAATCATGCCCGCCGGCCGCCAGATCGGCGAAGGCGAGTTCGGGTGAATCGGAGATGCCGCGTTCGGCCTGCAAGGCCGTGCCCGGCACGCACATGCCGCCGCCGGCAAGCCGGGCCGTCCCGCCGAAGCCATCGGCCGCGTCGAGGCCAATGACCCTGGCTCCCGCCGTCGCGGCTTCGAGGAAGGCGCAAGCGCCCGCCGCGCCACCGCCGACGACAATGACGTCGGCATCTTTCTCACGCGCCATGGTCTGTCTCCGTTCGCCCTTCGGCGATCAAGTCCCGTGTCAATTCGGCCACGGAGCGGCAGCCGGTCAGCGCCATGGTGCGGTCGAGTTCGGATTGCAGCAGGCTCAGCACGTGATAGGCGCCGGCTTCGCCTCCGGCGGCGACGCCATAGAGCGGCGCGCGGCCGGCCAGAACCGCATGAGCACCGAGCGCGAGCGCCTTGGCGATGTCGCTGCCGCGGCGGATGCCGCTGTCGAGCAGGACGGAGCCCTTGCCGCCCGCGGCGGCGACAATGCGGGGCAGAGCGTCGAGCGTGCTGGCTGCGCTGTCGAGATTGCGCCCGCCATGGTTCGAGACGACGACACCGTCGCAGCCGAGCGCGAAGGCGCGCTCGGCCTCCTCCTCGCGCATGATGCCCTTCAGCAGCAGCTTGTGGGGCCAGCGCTCACGCAATCGGGCGATGTCGTCCCATGTGACGGACTGGCAGAGCGAGGTGCGCGAGGCGATCTCCTCCGCGGTGAGGTCCTGGCCCGGCTGCGGCATGTTCACGACGCGCGGCAGCCCACCTGTCGCGAGATAGCGCAGTGCCACGCCGGCCAGCCATTGCGGATGCAGCAGCATCTCAGCGCAGGAGGCCAGCGTCGGTCCCCAGGGCGGCATCAGCCGGTCGCGCTGGAGATATTCGCGCTGGCCGAGCACGGCCGTGTCGACCGTGACGACGAGCACGCCGAAGCCGAGTTCGCGCGCTCGATCGACGATGCCGTAGGTCAGCGCGCGATCCTTCCAGAAATAGAGCTGCTGCCACACGGTCGCGCCGGTGGCGGCGATATCGGCCATGGTGGTGGTCGAGTAGGTCGAGAGCGTGAAGGGCACGTTAGCGCGCGCTGCGGCCTTCGCCAGCTCCAGCTCGCCACGATACCAGAACAGGCCGGCAGGCCCTGCCGGCGCAACCGCGAGCGGCATGGCGTGGCGCTTGCCGAACAGCTCGGTCTCGGTCGAGCGCGCGGCGACATCGACGAGCGTGCGCGGCAGGAAGGTCAGGTCGCGAAAGGCCTGGCGGTTCCGGTCGCGCGCCAGATCGTCCTCGGTCGCCCGGTCGACGAAGTTGAACAGGCCCTTCGGGAGGCGGCGCGCCGCAACGCGCCGCACGTCCTCGATGTTGAAGCAGCGCGAGAGCGCCATGGCCTCAGGCCTTGGACATCGCCGTTTCCTGCGCCGTGATGAATTCGAGCAGGACCGGCTGGCCTTCCTTGGTTTTGGCGATGCCGCGCTCAATCGCGCCGCGGATCTCGGCCGGGTCGGTGATGCGCTCGGCATAGGCGCCGAAGGCGCGCGCCATGTCGCAGTAATTGCCGGTGATGCGGTTGGCCGCGTAGAGGCGGATCGCATTAGGGATGCTATTTAGCTCGGTGGCCATGCCGCCGTTATTGAGCAGGATCGAGAGGATCGGGATCCCCTCGCGCGCTGCGGTTTCGATATCCATGCCGGTAAAGCCGATCGCCGCGTCGCCCCAGACATTGATGCAGAGCTTGTCCGGGCATGCAAGCTTGGCGCCCATGGCGATGCCGAGGCCGTAGCCGAGCTGGGTGGTCTTGCCCCAGCCGATGAAGCTCAGCGGATCACGCGCGACCCAGAAGGGTGTGAGCTGGTCGCGCGGTCGCCCAGCGTCGTTGGTGATGATCGTTGGCTCGTCTTGCGTCGCCGCCATCAGCTCCCAGACGACGCGATACGGATTGATCGGCGTCTCCGCCGAGGTCAACTTCGGTAGCCATTCGGCGAGCCAGGTTTCGCGCGCGTCGCGGATGCGGGCGGCAACTGCATCGCCCTTTTCCGATTGCAAGCCGCGCCGTTCCAGTTCTGACAGAAGTGCCCGCAAGGCCAGCTTCGCATCGCCGACGAGGCCGATTTCGGCTGACACATCCTTATTGAGATGCGCCGTATCGAGTGTCATGTGGATGATGCGCTTGCCCTTTGGCACCGGCACCGCGAACAGTGTCTCGGTGAAGCTGCAGCCGACGCCGAGGATGACGTCGGCCTCGTCGAGGAAGGACTTGACCGGCATCGGATAGGTCAGCCCGCCGGAGCCGAGCGAGAGGGGATGATCCTCAGGGAACGAGCTCTTGCCGGGCAGAGTGGTGACGACCGGGCACGCGAGGCGCTCGGCCAGTGCGCGCAATTCGTCCCAGGCCTGGGCGTAATGGACACCTTGGCCGGCATGGATCACGAGATTGCGGGCGGAGCCGATCAGCTCGGCGGCGCGGGCGATGTCGTCGGGATCGGGGGCCGTGCGATGGCTGCGGACCGGGACGTAATCCTCCGGCTGGGCCAGCTCGGCGGTCCAGAGATCGTTCGGCACCTCGACGAGCACGGGCCCGCCGCGGCCATTGCGAAGCTGGCTCAGCGCGCGGCGCATCACATTGACGACCTCGCCGGGTAGGTTGAGCTGCTCGGCCGACTTGGTGATGTCGCGCATGCTCTGGACGGCGTTGAAGTTCGGCTTGATCCCGGCGACGCGCTGCGGATAGCCCTGCGGGATCACGAGCACAGGCACGGAGTCGGCATAGGCCTGCGCAACCGAGCCGTACGAATTCTCGATGCCCGGCCCGTGCTGCATGGCGAAGACGCCAAACTTGTGTCCGGACGACAGGCGCGAATAGGCGTCGGCCATGTGCATGCCGGTGCGTTCCTGGCGCACGACGATCGGCCTGATGCCGACCAGAGCGGCCTCGTCGATCAGCTTGTTCGTGGGGTAGCAGAACAGCAGCTCCACCCCTTCCTTCTTGAGGATGGAGGTCATGGTCTGGGCGACGTTCATGATACTGGCACTCCGGTTCTCAGGCCTGATCGGCCGCTAGACGCAAATCGGCGAGGGCAGGCGACCCCAGCATTCCCATCGTGATCCTGAGCTCGTTGGACAGGATGTTGAGGATGCGGCCCGCGCCCTCCGCTCCTCCGATCGCCACGCCATAGAGTGGCGCGCGCCCGACGAGGACGCCGCGTGCGCCCAGCGCCAGGAAGCGGGCGATGTCGGCGCCGCGGCGAACGCCGCTATCAGCGAGAATCTCGAGTCGGTCGGCGACAGCATCGGCGATCGCCGGCAACACCTGCGTCGGGCCGGGGGCGCAGTCGAGATTCCGCGCGCCATGGTTGGACACGACGATGGCATCGACGCCGTGCGCCAAGGCCGCCAGCGCATCCGCCACCCGCAGGATACCCTTGAGCACGAGCTTGCCGCGCCAATGCCGGCGCAGCAGCTCCACATCCTTCCAGGTCACGTCGGTTGCCAGGCTAAGCTCATCGGAAAGCGAGGCGCGGCCGAGTTTGGTGCGGAACTCGTCGGGATAATGCGCATAGGTGGGCACGCCGCCCACCGCCAGAGCCCGCAGCATGACCGATCCGGTCCAGCGCGGGTGCAGCGCAACGTCGAGCCCGGCTCGCCACGAGGCCTTGAGTGGGATGCCGAAACCGTTGCGCAGATTGTATTCGCGGTTGGGTCCGACCGCCGTGTCGACGGTCAGGACAAGCGTCTCGGCACCGGCGGCCCAAGCGCGGTCGAGCAGGGCGAGCATGCGCTGCCGGTTCTTCCAGACATACAGCTGGAACCAAAGCCGGGCCCCGGACTCCTCCGCGATGCGCTCGACCGTGGTGATCGACTGGGTCGACACGCAGAACGGGATGCCCGCGGCCGCCGCAGCCTTGGCTATCGCGATCTCGCCATCGTACCAGACGAGGCCGGCGACGGCGGTGGGCGCGATCACCAGGGGAAGCGGCTGGCGGTGGCCGAGGATCTCGGCCTCGGTCGAACGTTGCGAGACATCGACCAACACAGCGGGCGAAAGCGCGATCGCATCCAGCTGGCGGCGATTGGTCGTGATGGCGATCTCGTCCTCGCTCCCGCGGTCGACATATTCGAAAAGACCGCGCGGCAGCCGCCGAGAAGCGGCGCGGCGCGCATCGGCAATATTGAGGATATGGGCGAAGGCGGGCTTGGCGGTCATCGCGTCATCATCACCGTGGCAATCTCGTGCCGACGCCGCGCTCGCGTGCGCGGCCGACGACAAGATGCGCGAGCGCGAGGTCGGCGAGGGCAAAACCACGGAAGCAGAAGAAGGAACGGGCTCCCGGCGCCGTCGGATGGGCGGCGTTGGCAAGCTCAACGAGATCGTGACCGAAACGGACCGTGGTCACCGGGTTGCCGTCGATGTCGTAGGGAGCCTTTGACTGCTCGAGGCTGTCCGTCACAAGCACGTCGAAGGCCGGCAGATTCTCGGGAATCCAGCTACGGCCGATGTCGACGGCGGCGGCGAAGGCGTTCGGCTTCATCAGGCTGGCATCGAGGAAGGGCTTCAAGCCCGGAGCGCCCGGCACCATTGAGATAACGATGTCGCTGCGGGTGAGAAGCGTGGCCGCATCCACAGCGATTTCCGTCGCAAGCCCGCGCTTGGATCCAGCCTCTGCGAGACGTTCGGCCGAGGACCGGCTGCGGCTCAGCATCAGCGCTGTCGTCAGGCCGGGATAGAGGTCTAGGAAGGCGGCGAGATGGGCATGGGCCTGAAGGCCGCAGCCGATGAACCCGATGGTCTTGGGTGCGGGTGGCGCCATTCGTGTCGCGGCCGCCGCCGAGAGCGCGGCGGTCCGGATCAACGTGATCTCGTCGCCGTCGAGCACGGCCAGAGGCGCGCCGCTTTCGTAGTCGCTGACGCATATCAGGGCGTTGATGCCAGGCACCGGGCTCTCCGAGCCGACCGGTGCCATCGCGACCCACTTTAGGGTAGCGATCCCGTCTACCTGTGATGCAGCCGTCATCGCCTGGAAGGCATGGCCTGGACCGAGCGCGAGCCCGCTCTTGGGAAGGCTGCGATTGAGACCCGCAGCGTGGTCACGGAAGGCGCCGAGCACGGCCTCGCGCGCCTCGCCGGGAGGAATGGCGAGCGCCTTCACGTCATTGCGGGAGAGGTAGAGCAGGTGCTCGCTCATTGGGCGAACCTCCGGGCGGAGTAGGGGACGGGGTCAAAGGGCGGCTCGCGACCGTCTATCAGTGCAGCGACGAGCTTGCCCGTCGCCGGCGCCTGGGTCAGCCCGGTATGGGCATGACCGAAGGCATGCAGGATATCTCGCGAGCGGGACGCGAAGCCGATGCAAGGCAGGGCGTCCGGCGTCGAGGGACGATTGCCCATCCAGCGATCGATCTCGGCTGTATCGAAGCGCATCGCCTGTTCGGGAAACATCTTGCGCGCATAGCCCAGCAGGATGTCGGTTCGGCGCCAGTCGGGCGCGGCAGCTGGATCGGCGAGCTCGACCTGTCCGGCGAGCCGCAGTCCCTGCGGCGTCGAGACGACGCCCATCTGGCCATCCGACGGCATCAGCCCGACGCCGAGCGCTATGCCAGGTTCGGGAATGACGACGTGATAGCCGCGCTCGGAGATCAGTGGCACGCGGTCTCCGGCGAGCCGAGCCAGACTGGCCGATCCGATGCCCGCGGCGAGGACGGCCCGGTCGCAGGAGAGGCTACCCTGGTCCGTGGTGACGGCGCTCAGTCTGCCGCGCTCCATGACGAAGCCGGTCGCGCGCCCCGCGATGCGTCGCATTCCGCGTGCTTCCAGCAGGCGGGCGAGGGCGGCGCAATAGGCGCCGGGGTCGGCGATCTGGCCGGCATCATCGAGGCGGGCGCCGAAACGGTAATGTGGCGACAGCTCCGGCTGAAGGCGGCGCAGCTCGGCTTCCTCGATCTCGCTGAAGCGGACCCCGAACTCGCGGCGAAGCGACCAGATCCGGCTCTCCGCCGCGAAGACGGTCCGATCCGGATAGACGTACATAAGGCCTTGCTGACGGATAAGATCGCTGACGCCGGCCTCAGCAGCATAGTTCCGGTGATCGACCACCGTACCCTTGCAAAGCGGATAGCGCTGGCGCGCGCTCGTCGCGATGCGGTCCCAGTCACGGCCGGCGGCAATGAAGCGGGCGAGCCAGCCGGCGTGCCGGGGGAGGTCCCGCCAGCGCACCGTGAACGGTCCGGTCCGGTCGAGCAGGAAGCCCGGCACCTTGCGCCAAAGCCCAGGCAGGGAAATCGGGGCGATCGCGCCGGGGTTGATCCAGGTTGCGTTGCCGTAGGAGGCCGATTGTCGACCGCCCGGTTCGCCGGGTTCGATGAGGATCACGTGATGACCGTCGCGCTGGATTTCCAATGCCGCGCATAGGCCTACGATCCCCGCGCCGATCACGGCGACGGTCAGGGGCGCATCCTTCGACATCGGCCCGCCTCAGCCGCGATTGTGGAAGTGGCTGAGGAAGACCTTGGTCGCCTCCTGCTTCGGCTGGTCGATCACGTCGCGAGCTGGTCCTTCCTCGACGATGACGCCATCTCGCATGAAGACGACGCGGTCGGCCACGTCGCGAGCGAAAGCGATCTCATGGGTCACGATGATCATCGTCATGCCTTCGGCCGCGAGATCGCGCATCACGCCGAGGACTTCGCCGACGAGCTCGGGATCGAGCGCCGAGGTCACCTCGTCGAAGAGCATTACCTCGGGCTCCATGGCAAGGGCGCGGGCGATGGCGACGCGCTGCTTCTGGCCGCCGGAGAGCTTATTGGGAAAGACGTCGACCTTGTCGCTCAGGCCGACCTTGGCGAGCAGATTGCGGGCGAGTTCGTTGGCCTGCGGCTTAGGCATGGCCTTTACCGAGACCGGGCCTTCCATGACGTTTTGAACCACCGTCATGTGCGGAAACAGGTTGAAGTGCTGGAAAACCATGCCCGCGTTCGAGCGGAAGCGGGCCTGTTCGCGAGTGGCCGGCAGCTTCGAGCCGTCGCCGAAGGTGAAGCTGTCGTTGCCGATGCGGATACGTCCGCCCTCGGGCAGGACCAACAGGTTGAGGCAGCGCAGCAGCGTCGACTTGCCGGACCCGGACGGGCCGATCAATGCGATCACCTGAGCCGGCTCGACCTTGAGGTTGATGTCGCGCAGCACCGTCAGGGCGCCGAAGCTTTTGCGCAGGCCGGAGACCTCGATCTTGTAGCTCATCGCTGCGCCCTCAGTTGCTCTGAGCCAGCCGTTTTTCGGCTTGCTTGACGATCGCGGTCAGGGGCAGCAGCACGATCACGTAGATCACTGCCACCACCGTGTAGACCTCGAGGGCGCGGTAGGTGTCCATCGCCGCCACCTGGCCCTGATAAAGCAGATCAGGGACGGCGAGGACCGAGACGAGCGAGGTGTTCTTGAACTGGATGATCGACTGGTTCATCAGCGGCGGGATCATCCGCTTGATCGCCTGCGGCAGCACGATGCGGCGCATGACCCTCGCCGGMGTCATGCCCAAGGCCAGTCCCGCCTCGGTCTGCCCKGTATCGATCGAGACGATTCCGCCGCGAATGACCTCCGCATAAAACGAACCGCCATACAGCGTCAGCGTCAGGATCGCGGCGGTGATCGCGTCGAGCTTGATCCCGGTCAGGATCGGCAGTGCGTAGTAGAACCACAGCAGCAGCACGAGCAGCGGCGTCAGCCGGAACATCTCGATATAGGCCCAGGACAGCCAGCGCAGCACCGGGGATCGCGAGAGCTGAGCGATGCCCGCGACCAAACCCACGATCAGACCGAGGATCACGATCGCTATCGTGATCCCGATCGTCACGCCTGTCCCTGTGAGGAATATCCAGCGATAACCCCAGAGGATATCGAAGTTCCAAGTATAGGACATGCCAATCCTGCCCGCGCCCAGCGCGGCTCGAAGCCGTTCAAAAAATGGATGGGCTTCCCGCAGGCGAGTGCGGGAAGCCGGGCAAGTCTTAGAGGGTGATCCCGGCGGGGATATCCTCGGGCTTGACGTCGACCTGCTCCAGGCTCTCAACGACCGCGCTGCGGACGAGGCCGAGGCCGCGCGCATAGCCGACCCAGGTGTTGACGAAGAAGAGCCAGGTCTTGTCGACCTCGCGGCGGACGGCCGCATTCGATGTCGATCCGAAGAAGGGCTGCGGCACGACGACCTTGCCGAGGCTGGCATCCGCCTTCACGGCGCGTACGCCGCCCATCCAGAAGATGCACTGCGCATCGACGCGGCCGGTGCGCAGCGCCAGCATCGCCTCGTTGATGGTCTTGAAGCGCGTGATCTGGGCCTTGGAGCACAGGAGCGTGGCGATCTGGTCATGCGCCGAGCCGACGTCCACGGAGATCTTGACCTCCGGCTTGTTCAGGTCGGCCCAGCTCTTGGGATCGAAGCCCGGCTTGGCGATGACGACAAGCGCGCTGTCGTAGACCCCGTTCGAGAAATCCACCGCCATGGCGCGTTTCGGCGTCGGGTTTAGGCCGAACATGATGTCGATCTTGTCTGCCTGCAGATCGAGCACCGCATTGCCCCAGGTCGTCTCGACGAGCTCCAGCTCGACATCCATGTCCTTGGCGAGCGCCGAACCGATCGCATAGAAATGACCGCTCCACTTGCCCGAGGCCGGGTCCTTGCTGAACCAGGGGGCGCTGGAGGTCACTGCGCCCAGTCTCAACTTCTTCTTGGCGATGATGCGGTCGAAGGTATTCTGCGTGGCGGCCTGCGCGCTTGCTCCGTTGGAAGCCAGCGTCACTGCGCCGGCTGCAATTGCGCCAGCACCGATGAGGCCTGCCAGATCCCTGCGTGTCGTCATTTTCACTCTCCCGGCGTTGTGAGGCGAACCTCGTTATGTCTGGTGAGGCAGGCTCCCGCTTCCCCCGCGGGCTATCCGTGACCTTCCGCCTCTCACCGGAGGCGGCAGCGGATTTTTTCTCCGTTCTCAGATCGCCTTCGATGCCAGCAGAACACCCGGATTCATCAGGTTCTGCGGGTCGAACAGCGTCTTGACCTTGCTCATCAGCTCATATTTCAGCGGATCGGCGAGGCGTTCGAGCTCCTCCGTCAGCTTGCGCCCGACGCCGTGCTCGGCGCTGAACGTGCCACCGAAGCGAGCCGCGGCGTCATGTATGGCGCGCTCGACTTCGAGCGCGAAACCATCCTGGTCAGGCTGCGACGCCCAGAAGTCGCGCTGGAACATCAGGATGTAGTGAACATTCCCATCGCCGAGATGGCAAACAACCTGCGTTACCGCTTGCGGGTATCGCTTGGCTGCGACCTTGTCGGCTGCCGCGATGAAGCCGGCGACATCGGAGGAGCGGACGGCGACATCATGGACGATGCCGATGCCTTCCTTCTTGTTGGCCTCGGAGACCGAATGGCGGATGTGCCAGAATTCGGCAGCCTGCTGCTCGGAGGTCGCGACGACCGCGTCCATGGATTCGCCATTTCCGAGCGAAGCGCCGACGATTTCTTCAAGGATCGCCTGGAGGTCCGTGGTGGTATCCTCGCTGCCGAGCTCGATCAGCGTCGACCAGGCTGGAATCTCCGCGAAGGGGAAACGCACCCGCTCGACGTGCCGGCGCACCAGCTCGAACTGCGAGGCGGAAATCAGCTCGAACGCCTGGATATAGGAGCCGGCCCGGTCCTGCAGGGAGGCGAGCAAGGCGACGGCTGCCGCCGGATCGGTAACGGCGACCCAGGCATGAGCGCTGTTGGGCGTTTGCGGGTGCAGCCTCAGCGCCGCACCCGTGATGATGCCGAGCGTGCCTTCCGCGCCGATGAAGAGATGGCGCAGCATGTAGCCGGTATTGTCCTTGCGCAACGCCGCGAGATCCGCCAGCACGCGCCCGTCCGGCAGCACCACCTCCAGGCCGGCGACGAGATCGCGCATCGGGCCGTAGCGGACGACGCCGGTTCCGCCGGCATTGGTCGAGATCAGCCCGCCGATCTGGGCGCTGCCCTCGCTGCCGAGGTGCAGCGGGAACTGCCGTCCCGCCTCGGCGGCGGCGCCATGCAGCTCGCCGAGGACGACGCCGGCATCGACCGTGGCGATGCCCGTCGCCCTGTCGATGGCGCGGATTTGGTTCAGGCGCCGCAGGGAGAGCACGATGCCGGGCTTGTCACCGCGATCACTTTCCGGCACGGCGCCGAAGCAAAGCCCGGTATTGCCGCCGACCGGGAAGACCGGCTGCCTCTCCGCTGCGCAGAGCGCGACGACCGCAGCGACTTCCTGGGTGGAAGCTGGCTGGACCACGGCAAGCGCCCTGCCACGTCGGCGCTGTCGCCAATCGGAGAGCCACGGCTCCATCTCGGCCGGGTCGGTGATAAGCCACTTCTCACCGACGATGCCGCGAAGTTTCCCGATCACGATCCGCTCTCCGCTCAGGCGAGGTCGACGGCTTTTGCCCGAGCAACGGCGGTTTTCAGTTTCGCCAACGTCTCCGGGCTTGGCCCCACCAGCGGCAGGCGGACCCCGCCGACCGGCCTGCCTGCGAGCGCCATATATTCCTTTAGTGGGCCCGGGTTGGTCTCGACATAGATGGCGTCGACGACGGGATCGATCTTGTCCTGGAGCTTGAGCGCTTCCTTCAGCTTGCCCTGGCGGGCGAGCTCGAAGATCTCGATCCAGATCTTCGGATAGATCGTCGCCGAAGCGAGGACGCCACCGCGCGCTCCGAGCGCGACATGGGTGGCGAATAGGGGTTCCTCGCCCGAGAGGATCGCGATCTTGTCGCCGGCGAGCTTCACCGTGCGGATGAAGTCCGGCATGTCGTACGACGAGTATTTCATGCCGATGATCGAGCCGTCCTCAGCCATCGCTTGCACCGTCTCGGCGAAGGCGGAAACGGTGGTGCGGCGCGGGATCTGATAGAGCATGACCGGTAGGTTTAGCGCATCGCGATAACGGGCGAACCAGGCGCGCATACCCTCCTGGGTGCCGGGTGCGTAATATGGGGTCACGGTCATGACCGCCGAGGCTCCGACCTTCGCGAAGTCGCGGCCGGCTTCCAGCGCATCCTCGTAGCCAGTTGCGAGCACGCCGGGGATCACCGGCTTGCCATCGGCCACGTCGACGCAGGCGGCGACGATGTCGCGGCGCTCACCACGCGAGAAGACTGGATATTCGCCCGTGCCGCCGATCGGCACGATGCCGGCGGCGCCTGCCTCGAGCTGGAACCGCACCAGCGCCTGGAGGCCCTTGATGTCGACCGCCCCATCGGCATCGAGTGGCGTGACGATCGCGGTGTACAAACCGCCGAGAGTGTCGTGCGTAAGCGTCATCTGAAGAATCCCCACAGTGATGCTGCCGTTTCCGCGCGTCGGCCCCCTCGCCAACCGCGCCCAATTCCTTGCCGGCGCATTGTTGGGAACGGAGCCTCTTTGAGGGGCATGGATGTGTCAACACAAAAATATAAAAATGTCTGATACGACAATTATTGAACTATACGCGATGGCGTTCTCTTCCCCTCCTCGCAACCAGAGCTTATGACAGGACGGTCGCCATCAGGGAGACGAGGAGAATCGGCATGCCGGAAATCTCGCTGGCGGATCGCGGGGAGATCGAACCGCCTGAGGCCTGGCAGGTCGCTGAAGAGCCGCGCGGGGGGGTCGATGTCGGTGTTCGGCTGCTAAAGCTACGAAAAAACCGCGGGCTGACGCTGCRGGACGTCAGCGCGATGACGGGGGTCTCCGCCTCTGCCTTCTCCAAAATTGAACGCAATGAGCTCTCGCCAACGATCTCGACAATGCAGCGTATCGCGCATGGACTGGACGTCGAGTTGGCGACCCTTTTGTCCAGCGGTCAGGACAACGGCACAATGAGCTTTGCCGGACGCCGCAGCATCAACAGAACTGGCAGTGGCAGCAAGCATACGACCGGGACTTGCAACAATGTCCTGCTCTGCGCCGATCTCAAGAATAAGCGAGCTACGCCTATACTGACGACCGTGGCCGCGCGTTCGCCTGATGAATACGCGGCTTGGGCAAAGTCCGAGGCAGAGATATTCTTGATGGTACTCGAAGGCACTCTCATTGTGCACAGTCGCCTCTACGAGCCGCTTGAGCTCAACAAGGGCGATTCCATCTACTACGATGCCACTACGGAACACACTTGGACCTCAAAGGGTGCCTCTGATGCCGTGGTTCTGTGGGTTCTCGTCGACCTTTGAGATCGCTTCCGCTTCGTTTAGGGGTGAGCCTGCGACGACAATGCGGACGCGTTCCGGGGGTAGTCCTTCGCTTGGCGATGATGGTTGCCCGGATCGCTGCCAGCCTCGGCTTTGGTGACGGGCAAAGGGTTCTTATCCCGTTTCGTCTGTTTGAGGCGACGGGATTGGGGGAGGGCGTAGGCCATCACTCGCCGGCATCTTTGTCGCGGGATTTGATGGATCGGCTGGTTCCGGCATCGAGACGAGCGAGCGCCTGGGTCAGCTTCACATCGGACAGATCGTACCAGACCGACAGCAGCAGCGCCCTGAACATCGAAAGCGGAGGTAGGCCGGCTCGCCCTTCGTCGCCGGGAGTTCGACGACATGCAGCGCGCGTTTGGACGCCGATCACCGTTCCTCGCCGCATCTGCGGTGATAGCTGCTGGCCCAACGCGACCATGAAAGGCTCACGAGATCAGAATAATCGATTTTCTATCGGTCTTTGCCAATTCGAGTGACCGTTCTCTTTGGGTATGCGGCCCGACCAGCTGCCTCGCCTGACCAGGTCTTCCAGGGTGGCCGAGATGACTCCCCGAGGGCGCAGCGTCGGACATCGCAACAGCAAATTAGGACGGCCTCGTCGAAAGGCGATGGTCGAATTGACCGGTGGCATCCGAAACTCGTCTGTGTCAGATTCGAAGACCTTCGCCAGCCGGCACTCATTGCCCAGCTCATTTGCCTCCTCCCGCGAATCCATTTCCTGCCTTTCGCAGCCTGTTCGACACGTTTACTGCGCATGTAATTTCAATCCCTCTAACTTTTGTTATGCTGACTTCAACATGGGATGCGGTCCGTCGCCGACATCCCCGGACCGAGCGGCTGAGCTAGGCGTTGCAGGAAACATGCTGAGAGGCGATCGATGAGCAGGAACGCCGCAGGGACGGATCCCCTGGATAAGGTGACGAACGAAGCGATCGTCGTTCCCGAGGATGCCGAACATCGGCTCGGCGAGACGGTCCGGCTCCTGCGCCAGCGCGCCGGCTTGTCGATTCAAGACGTCGCGCAACGCACGGGCCTGTCCACCGGTATGATCAGCCAGCTCGAGCGTGCGCTGGCTTCACCCTCGATCAGGAGCCTGCGGCTGCTGAGCATCGCATTGGGCGTGCCGATCTCGTATTTCTTCGAGCCGCATGCCTCCGACCCGTCGTCGCAATACGTCGTGCGCCGGAATGACCGACGCCTTCTGCGCCTCACTGCGAGCGGCGTGCTCAAGGAATCGCTGACGCCAGCCCAGGGCGGCGCGCTCGAGATCTATGAGCTGACACTCAATCCCGGTGCGTCGTCGGGTGCCGATTTCGTCCAGCATGTCGGGGAGAAGGCGGTCTACGTTCTCTCAGGCCGTATCCGGATCTGGCTCGATCACGAGCCCCATGTGCTGGATGCGGGCGACAGCGTCTGCTTCCCCAGCACCGTGCCCCACATGTTCGACAACCCCGAACAGGCCGTGGCCCGTGCGATCTGGGTCACGAGCGGCGGCCATCATGGATGATGAGATCGAGGGTGCAGTCGCGTGCCAGAACCATGCATCTCGGTCAGCACAACAGCTCTCACGCTTGCCCAGTGGGCTCCGAACCTGATCCCAAACCTTCCTCGAACTGTAGAAATGTACGGACTCGCGAGGGTTCTGTTGCAAACTCTTCAGTTACGGAGATTAGGGCATCTCCTTTCAGCCATTGGCGGGAGGATTTCAGATTTTCAAGGGCCGTCATTTCGACCGATCGGTGATCCTGCTGTGTGTTCGATGGTATCTGGCCTACGGTCTGAGCCTGCGCGACCTGAAGGAGATGATGGCGGAGCGCGGCATCAGCATCGACCATTCCGCGATCCACCGCTGGGTCGTTTACTTCTCGCCATTGCTGCTTGAGCGCTTCAACCGGCGCAAGCGCGCCGTGACCGCCAGGAGGCATGCGGACGAGACGTACATCAAGGTCCGCGGACGGTGGATGTATCTCTATCGCGCCATCGACAGTGTTGGCGACCATCACGCCTTCGAGTCAGGTACAAGTCTTCGCCCGTTGCATCATCGGGCAGCGCGGGTACACCGCCGACGCCGCACGTGAGATGGGCGAGGATGAGTTCGCTGGTGGCCTCTACAGCCGCAGCCCGGCCCGCTGGTTCTCGCATGAGTGCCCTGATCGAGGTGATATCCCGGACCGAAACTTGGGGCCGCCAGATCCGGCCGAGCCTGCGGCCGTACGACTGAGGACCAGCTCGGGCTGTACTAGGCCGTCGACTCATTACCGCGTAGCCAGATCCTGACGCATGCGAGCTTGAGGCTTGCGAGGAAGTTCTCCGCGAGCTTGTCGTAGCGTGTGGCGACGCGGCGGAACTGTTTGATCTTGTTGAAGAAGCGCTCGATCAGGTTTCTGTCCCTGTAGAGGTGCCGGCTGAAGCAGATCGGGTCCTTCCGGTTGCTCTTGGGCGGGATGTTGGCCCAGGCTCCGCGTTCACCGACGAGGGCGCGCAAGGCGTTGGCGTCGTAGCCCTTGTCGGCCATCAGCATCGCGCCGGGAGCGAGATGGCCGATCAGGTCAGCGGCGCTGGCGATGTCGCTGGCTTGCCCCGCCGTCAGCTTGAGCTGGATGGCGCCCTTGCGCATCGACGAGGGCATGGATTTTGGTGGTGAGCCCGCCTCGCGAGCGACCGAGACAACGATCTCGACCCCCCTTTTTCCGGTCGCACCCTGTTGATGGACCCGCACGACCGAGGTGTCGATCATCTGGACGTCGCCGTCGTAAGCCTTTGTGATCGCGTCCATCAGCCGATCCCAGACGCCAGCTTTGCGCCAGCGGTTGAAGCGATTGTAGATCGTCGTCGGTGGGCCGTAGCGAGCCGGCACATCCGCCCAGGGCGCACCCGACCGAAGCACCCAGAAGATGCCGTGTTTGATCCCAGGTTTTGATGGTGCGATCTTTTCCATCGGATGGAAGGAGGCACTATGGGCCAGGTTCTGCACGGGAGCGCCACAACGACGGAGGCGATCCGTCGAGCGATACAGCATAGTCAAGCGAGCCTGAGGGCTCTGGCAAAGCGCTACGGCATCAACCAGAAGACCGTCGCGAAGTGGAAGAAGCGGGCCTCGGTGGCTGATCTGCCGACGGGCCCGCAGCAG
>NZ_JBFUIF010000049.1:0-24297 GCF_056402015.1 Allobosea sp. P4_C6 | reverse complement strand
GTGCTGGGTCACGTCGCGCCACCCTTTGGACTGGCGTGCGAAAGCCGGCCCGCGGACGAATTCGCTAGGCCCCACGCTGCGGTGCCAAGGCGTTGTTGCGGAATCGTTCTGTTTCCCCTGGTGCCCATCAATCGAGGTTCCAGGGATTAACCACCGAAGCGCCAGTATCGTCGAAATCGGCGACATTGCGCGTGACGACGATTAAATCATGCACGATCGCGGTCGCGGCGATGARGCCGTCAGCGTCGCCGCGCGGCCGCTGGGCTGCGACGCGACCCCATTCGACCGCGATCTGATCGGTAATCGGCAGGATCCGATCGGCATGGTCATGCCGGAGCTTTCGCAGCCATTCGCCGAGATGGCTGGCCGCTTTCGGATCGGATTTTTGCTTCAGCATGATGCCGCGCATCACCTCCCCAAGGGTGATGACGCTGAGATGCACGCTGAGCGGGTCGATCGATCGCAGCCAGGCGACCGCTTCAGGTGTTCCGCGGCGGGCCTCCGAGACCACATTGGTGTCGATCAGGTACATTAGAAGGCCAGATCGCGGCTCGGACTTTTGGCCCGCATTTCAACGGCGTCGGCGAGAGCGTCGTCCCAGCTGGGTCCCGACAGAAGATCGTCGACCAGTGTCGGTCTGCCGGCCCGCAGGGCATCATAGTCGCGGGCTGACAAGACGACAGCGGCCCGTTCGCCGCGCAACGTCACGATTTGCGGTCCTTCGCTGCGGGCACGCTGCACGACCTTGGAAAAGTGGTTCTTGGCATCCTGCAGCGGCCAATCCATCATTTCTCTCCTAGCTAGACTGGCTAGCTATATAAGCCGGCGGCCGGGCGCCGTCAAAGGACTACGGGTCGGCGCCACCAGAAGGCTCTGATTTCCCGGCGTTGTCGGCCGTTTCGGAGGTTCCGACGCGGTGCCGACACAGCTCCCACTATAATGACGAGAATATCCGATAATGCAAGATTATCGGATATAACCCGATTGCGACGAGCTGTGCGCTTCTGACCGAATTTAGTGGCAATATCCGCACGGCGCAATTATGCTCGGGGTCATGTCGTCACCCGCATTTAGCGCAACTCCGTCTGCCGCAGGCGCCAGCGTGCCGGCTTGGGCCGTGCCGCGCGGGGCGATTGCCGACCCGGCTGAGGCGGCCTTTATCGCGGGCGCCGCCTTGAATTCGCTGGATCAACTGGTGCGAGCCGCTCCGCCCTGGGCCGGAGCCTGGCGCCAAAGGCTCGCACTCCAATGCGCCGCTGCGGCCGCGTCCTTGGTCGGGCGGACGGAAGGCGAGGGCGCGCTTCGCGACGCCTGGCTTCTGCGCGCCGACGGCGATCCCGGACCAGCCGGAAACCTGCTCGCCGCTTGGAGGCGCCTGGCCGAGCGCGATCCACAGATAAACACTGATGCGCTGCGTTCTGCCGTTAGATTGCTCGGACTGGCCTGGAGCAACGATCTCGCCGCCTTGCCCGAGCGCCTCGACAATCTGACGCGATCCATGCGCCCAGCGCCTCTCCTTGCGGCCGCTGCGGCTGCGGAGGTCCAGCGTATTCGGCCGGACGCGCATCTGCTCGGCTGGTGGCTGGCCGATCAGGTCTTGGCGCGACGGATGCACTGGGCCGTTGCTGTCCCGCTCTTCGTCAAACACGCCCGGGGTCCCGCCTTTCGGAGCGCAGGCGATCGCAGTCGTATCAGGCCAGGGGAAGATGGCTTCGAGCGCGCCGTCTGTGTCGCGTTGGCGCTCGCGGCCGCCGAGGCCTGCCGGCTCGCCGATGAGATTGCGCCTAGGGCCGCACGTCTCACCGCCGTTGCGCCAAAGCTGCGGGCCAAGGGAGCAGGGGAGGTCATCCAGTTGCTGTTCGATGAGGACGCCGTGGCTGGCACGCTGCAGACGAAAAGCCTAACGCGCTGGGGTTCACGCCGCTTGTTCGAGCGGCTGACCAATCTCGACGCCGTGCGCGAGCTATCCGGCCGCGCCACTTTCCGTCTCTACGGGTTGTGAGGGATGGCAAAACACCAGGCGGAGGAGCTGTTCGACGCGGAGCTCGCGGATATTCCGCCCGAGATGCGATGGCGCGAATGGATGGGGCGGGTCGAGGCTGTGATCTTCGCTTCCCCCAAGCCCGTTGGCCGCGAAACCCTGGTGCGTGTTGTGGGCCGGGACTGCAGCATCGATCTGTTGATCGCCGACATCCGTGACGAATTGCGTGGGCGCCCTTACGAACTCGTCTCTGTCGCTGGCGGCTGGCAGCATCGCACAAAGAAGAGCTATGCCGCCGCGATCCGGACCGCGACCGGGCTTGGCGGGGCCGACAGCAAAGCCCTGTCGCAGTCCGAGAGCCTGGTGCTGCTCTGCATTGGCTACTTCCAGCCGATCACTCGCGCGGAGCTCGGCGCCGTCTTTGGCAAGGAGGTCAGCCGCGACACGATCGGCCATCTGCGCAAGCTCGGCTTTCTCGCCGCTGGCCCGCGCAGCCCGCAGCCGGGCGCACCCTACACCTACGTGACRACGCCGGCCTTCCTCTCGGAATTCGGGTTTGAGACGCTGCGCGATCTACCGGATTTCGAGAAGCTCGAGGATGCCGGCCTGCTCAGCAAGGAGCGCTTGCTAACCGGCGACATCCCTCTAGCCGGTCTCGGCGAGTCCGACGCGGATGATGGCAGTGGGGACGGTGCAGATGACGAGTCTGACGACGCCGTTCCGAAACATGCGAAGCTGGCTGACGGCGCCGCGGCGGGTGACAATAAGGCACCCTCTGAGTAATCGTCAGGTAGCCGTGCCAAGTTCGATCTCGGCATCAACCTGCATCCGGGCAGACATGGCCGTGACTTCGAGCCAAGGGAAAGGTGCAGCGTGACCTTCCTCTTCGATGGACCCTACCAGGCCGAAGACTCCATCGTCCTTGCACACGGGGCGGGTGCTCCGATGGATTCGGCGTCAATGAACGCCACAGCAGCAGCTCTAGGAAAGGCTGGCTTTCGCGTCGCCCGCTTTGAATTCAGTTACATGGCCARCCGGCGCATTGGAGGCAGGAAGCCGCCGCCGCGGGCCGACAAGCTCAAACCGGAGTATCTGGCCGCAGTAAAGGCGCTCGGCTCCCAAGGACGGCTGATCATTGCTGGCAAGTCAATGGGAGGTCGGGTGGCGAGCATGGTGGCCGACGAACTCGCAGAGTCCGGACGAGCCTGCGGCTTGCTTTGTCTGGGCTATCCCTTCCATCCGCCGACCAAGCCCGACCAATTGCGCACGGCGCATCTTGAAGACCTGAAGACGCCCACACTCATCGTGCAGGGCACGCGGGACGAGTTCGGCAGGCGTCATGAGGTCTCGACCTATCATCTATCCCCTGCCATCGAATTTCTGTGGCTTGAGGACGGCGACCATGATTTGAGGCCGCGCCAACGCGTATCGGGGCTTTCGACGGGGGACCATCTGAGCACTATGGCAGAGACGGTTTGGGCCTGGGCGCAGCGGCTACCCGCCGTCAGACGTTCTGGCAAGATCTAAGGGCAGTTATCGCGAAAGGCTGCGATGGCCCCATCAGCCAGGCAGCCAATCGACTGCGACCGGTCGGCCATCAGCCTGACGACGATCCGGCCAAGCGTCGTCGGAAGCGCGGCCGTCGTCAATCAGAGCGGCCCATGCGCTTGCCTGGATCGCCTCCGCCACGGGCAACTCTTTTGAATTCAGGACGCTAGGGGAGGCGTTGCTGGACGCTGGCATCGCCACCGTCTCGGTTGCGCAGCCTGCGCGATAAATGATGGGCTCGGCTGCAAGGTGAGGAGCGGGGCGCACAAACGGAAATGCGCGCTCATCACGCCCGATGCGGCGGCGTCTGAGGTGATTCATCCTGCGCACGGAAGCTTCACTCCCAAAGGCGCCTGGGTCACATTCAGTGACGCCGACGTTCGCTGTCCGACCCGCTTTCGGGTCAGTAGCGCGGTGCTTCACAGGGCTCGGAGCTGATCCGCCGACGCCTTGCCCGACCGCTTATCCTGGACGAGTTCATAGCCAAGCTTCTGGCCTTCGCGCAGATCTCGCATTCCTGCCCGCTCGACGGCACTGATGTGGACGAAAGCATCCTGGCCCCCGTCGTCCGGCTGAATGAACCCAAAACCCTTGGTCGGATTGAACCACTTCACTGTACCGGTCGCCATCGCAGCCCCCTCGATCGAGCGAGCAACATGCCATGACGGGTGAAAACCGCAAACCGATACGGTTTTGGCGACCGTGTCAGCTTCCGAGTCTGGCCCATTCCGGACACTGACAACGTCTGCTCCCGGGCGCTTCAGGAGCGCACTGGCTAAGGGCGAGCTTGGCCCGTTCCCTACTCTCGCTACGTCGGCGTTCGGCGGTCTGAACGGCACGTTAATGCAGACGCCGAAAGCGGTCTGGAAGAGACTCTGCTCCTGTCAAAGCGCCGGATCATCGAGAATCACATCCGCAGTTTGTTGATAGTGGCGCTCGAGCAATGCGACGGCGCGATCGACCTCCCTGTCCAGCACGGACGTCACGATTGCCTGGTGTTCGTCCGCGACCTGGCGGGTGGGGAAAGCACGACGGATCGAGATGCGTCGATAGCGATAGAGTTGGTCGGCCAAATGATCGCAAAAGCCGATCAACGGGGTCGATCCGCATTGGCTGATCAGCGTGCGATGGAAGATCCGGTGCAGACGCTCCCAGTCGGGATTGTCCTCAAACTGATCAGGATCCAGCGAGCGTGATGTCCGGCTGAGCCGATGATGGGCGACGACCAGCGCCTCTTCCCAGGCAGGTGTTGCCGCCTCCATCGATTTGCGCAGGGCAAGCCCTTCGAGCCAGCAGCGCGTCATCGTGAGTTCCCGCAGTTCCGACCGGCTGACTGGCGAGACCAGAAAGCCGCGCTGCTCCCGCGCCTCGACCAGGCCCTCCGACGTCAGCCGGTTCAGCGCTTCGCGCAACGGCGTCTGCCCGGCCTGATACGCGTCCATCAGAAAGCGCATCTGCAGCTTCTGCCCCGGCTTCAGACGGCCGGAGAGAAGATCCTCGCGCAGCTTGTCATAGAGGTCGAGAGTTCGGGTCGAGGGAGCAAGCGAGGTCATGCGAACGGTTTCGGCCTCCGTTGGACCGGACCCTGAGACCATTCTCAGGGCCGCGATTGCGGAGGGTGATCTGTACACGCGACGCCTCCTTGACATAATTTATAAATTTAAATTCCAATCGAGAGATTACCCAATATAAGAGACGCAAAGCAAGAACGTGCATTTTGGAGGGATGGAGAGCGATGGTGCCTGCGGCAGCCGATAAGCGGTACGGGACAAGGCGCTGCACATGCGGCGTCGATATCCATGCCCACATCGTCCCGGCTACCTTCCCGTCCTATCTGAAAGGTCCGCGGCCCACCGGCTGGCCCTCGACCGAAGCGGCCCAGCCCTGCCACCGGCATGTCGTGATCGACGGCCGCAACTACCGCACGGTGTCCGATCGCTGCTGGGACGTGCCCAAGCGGTTGAGCGATATGGAGCATATGGGGCTGTCGCTACAGGCGATCTCCGCCATGCCCGAACTGATGTCCTACTGGATGGATGCAGCCCCGGCCGACGAGTTGCTGCGCTATATCAACGATCAGATCGCCATCATGGTCGACGATTCCGCCGGGCGGCTGGTCGGGCTCGGCGCCGTCCCCCTGCAGGACATGGATCTGGCGCTGGCCGAACTGCGGCGCCTGATGGGAAACCCCGGCTTCGCCGGTGTCCAGCTCGGCAGCAACGTCAACGGCAAGCCGATCGGCGCGCCGGAGTTCGATCCCTTCTTCGAGGCGGCGGAAGAGCTGGGCGCAGCCGTTTTCGTCCATGCGGTGCGCCCCGCAGGGCAGGACCGGCTGGTCGGCCCGACGCAACTCCAGCAGGTGCTGGCCTATCCCGGCGAGGTGGGCCTGGCGGCGGCTTCCGTGATCTGTTCGAACCTGATGCTGCGCTGGCCCAGGCTGCGCATCGCCTTCAGCCATGGCGGCGGTACGCTCGGCCTTCTGCTCCCTCGCTTGGAAGAGGGGCGCCGCGTCTTCCCAGCCTTGCAGGACAGCATCGCGATGTCGCCGACGGAACAGGCGCGCCGGCTGTTCTACGATGCGTTGGTCTATGACGAGCCTACGCTTAGGCACCTGACCAGCCTGTTCGGCGAGACGCAGATCATGGTCGGTACCGACTACCCCTTCAATTTCCACGAGCGGAACCCGGTGGAGCGCATCGAGGCGGCCTTCGCCGACGAGGCGACGCGCCGGTGGCTGCTGCACGACAACGCCGCGACCTTCCTCGGCCGGAATGCGAGGCCCGCGACATGACCCGTTTCCCGATCAGCAGCCTGCGCAGCGTCGAGATCGACACGCCGGATATCGCCGTGTCGGAGCGCTTCTATACGCAGATCTGGGGTCTTTCCGTCGCCGCGCGGCAGGATGGCGTCGTCTATCTGCGGGCGACCGGCGCGGACCATCATGTCCTCGCGCTTCATGCCAGCCAGAGCCCGGAAATCCTGTCGGTAACCTTCAGGGTCGATGAAGACAGCGATCTCGCCGCCGTCRCCGAGCGCGCCGTCGCGCAGGGCGCGACCATGCTCGTGCCCCCTGGCCCCAATGCGGAGCCGGATGGCGGCATGATCGCCACGCTCGCCGAGCCGCAGGGCGGGGTCTACCGCCTCGTTCAGGGCGACCGGCACCATGCCGATGCCTGCGAAATCCGCGACCGGCCGTCGCGACTGGCCCATGTCAATCTCAACAGCGTCGATGTCGATGCGCAGGCGGCGTTCCATGAGAAGGCGCTGGGCTTTGTCTTGACCGACCGCTCGAAGCTGATGGCCTTCCTGCGTTGCAACAGCGACCATCACGCGGTGGTTCTCGCCGAGGCGAAGGCCAACGGCCTGAACCACATCGCCTTCCTCGTGCCCGACTGGGAATCGGTGATGAGAGCTTCGGGCCGTCTCGTCGATGCCGGTTATCCCATTGGCTGGGGCGTCGGGCGGCACGGCCCCGGCGACAATGTCTTCGCCTATTTCGTCGACCCCGTCGGCTTCGTCGTCGAGTTCACCGCCGAGGTGCTGCAGGTCGACGATGACTACCGCGTCCGTGGTCCCGACGAGTGGGTCTGGCCGCCGGGCCGAACCGACCACTGGGGCATCGCGCCGCCGAAACCCGACCATGTCAAGGCCGCCCAGGCGGCGATCACCTATCGCCCGGCTGCAAAGCCGCCGGGCTCCCGATGAACCTGTGTCAAAGGCAGTTGCGCAAGTGAGCCAGGCGGACCTTCCAAACCCCGACCATTATCAGGTCGTCGTCGTCGGTTTCGGCCCAAGTGGCGCCGTTGCAGCGAGCCTGCTCGGCCATCACGGCATCCGCAGCCTGGTGATCGACAAGCAGCGCGAGGTCTATGACAAGCCGCGCGCCATCGCGATCGACCACGAGATCATGCGGCTTTTCGACAATCTCGGTGTCGCCGGTCAGGTCCTGCCGCATGTCGCGCCGTTCCATGCCTCGGAGCATTTCGGCGCTGAGGGCCAGTTGATCCGGCGCATCGACACGGTGCCGGAGCCTTATCCGCTGAGCTATGTCCCGACCATGGTCTTCACCCAGCCGCCGGTCGAGGCGGCGCTGCGCGCCCATGCGCGGGCCTATGACGGCATCGAGGTTTCGCTGGGGACCGAACTCGTCGATCTCACGCAGTCCGACCATCACGTGACCCTGACCCTGCGGGCGGATGACGGCACCATGCGGACGGTCACGGCCGACTATGTCATCGGCTGCGACGGCGCCTCGAGCGGCATTCGCGAGCGCCTGGGCATCCCGCTCGACGACCTCGTTTTCGACGAGCCCTGGCTTGTGGTCGATGTGCTGGTGGACGATGTGGCGCTGACCAAGCTGCCGCAGACGGCGGCGCAGTTCTGCGACCCGAAGCGTCCGACGAGCTTCATCATCGGACCGGGCAACCATCGGCGCTGGGAGATCATGCTTCTGCCCGGCGAGGATCCGCGCGCCGCGCAAACGCCTGAGCGGGTCTGGGATCTGCTGGCGCGCTGGCTGACGCCGGAGGACGGGACGCTTTGGCGCGCGGCCAGCTACCGGTTCCACGCGCTCGTGGCGCAACGCTGGCGTGTGGGGCGTGTCTTCATCGCGGGCGATGCGGCGCACCAGCAGCCGCCCTTTATCGGGCAGGGCATGTGCCAGGGCGTTCGCGACGTCGCCAACCTGATCTGGAAGCTCGCCCGCGTGATCGAGGGCAGCTCTGGCGGGGCTTTGCTCGACAGCTATGAGCCCGAGCGCAGCCGCCATGTCCGCGAGTTGACGACCCGGATCAAGGCGATCGGCCAGGTGATCTGCGAACGCGATCCGGTCGCTGCGCGCGAACGTGACGCCCGCATCCTCGCCGAGGGCGGCGGCCAGCCGCGCACCATCACACGACAGGAGATCGTCCCGCCACTGGCGACCGGCCTGCTCACGCAGCAGGACGATCCGGGCCGAGGCAAGCTGTTCCCGCAGCCCTGGGTAACGACGCAGCAGGGACGCGCCCGGCTCGACACCGTTGCGGGCGGGGGCTTTCGGCTGGTGATCGAGGCTGCGCTGGCGGCGCGGTTGTCACCGGGCATGCTCGCAAGCATCCACTCATGCGGCCTGCGGTTGGTCGTGCTGTCGCGCCTCGGTGAGCAACCTCTGCCAGGCGCCGACGTCACGGTCGAGGAATGCGATGGCGTGCTGCGAGCCTGGTTCGCCGCCTCCGGGCGCGCCGCCGCGGTCGTCCGGCCGGATCATTATGTCTTCGGCACCGCCGCCGCCGAAACCGAAATGGCTGCGCTTCTCGACGAACTCGAATCCGGCCTTGCTCCCCTGCATCCAGCCCCGATGGGGGCACAAACCGCACCCGCCCTTCTCTGAGAGGACATGTCTTCATGCGTTTCGCGACTTTCCAACTTCAAGGCGCCCCGAGCTGGGGCATGATCGACGGCGAGGAGGCGGTCGATCTCGGCGCCGTGCTCGGCGAGCGTTACCCCGACCTCAAGAGCGTCATCGCCGCCGATGCGCTGGCCGAAGCGGCTGAGGCCGCGGCCCGGGCGCCCCGGCATCCGCTTTCGGCCATCGGCTGGCTGCCGGTTCTGCCCAACCCGGACAAGATTCTCTGCGTCGGGCTGAACTACGAGATGCACCGCAAGGAGACCGGCCGCGCCGTGGTCGAGAATCCGACCATCTTCGCGCGTTTCGCGAATTCGCAGATCGGCCATGCTGTGGATCTCGTCCGCCCGCGCGTTTCGCAAGAGCTGGATTTCGAGGGCGAACTCGCGATCATCATCGGCAAACCCGGCCGCTACATCACAAGAGCAGACGCCTTTGATCATGTCGCCGGCTACGCCTGCTACAATGACGGCAGCATCCGCGACTTCCAGCGTCACACCCACCAGTTCACGCCGGGCAAGAACTTTCCCGGCACTGGCGCCTTCGGTCCCTGGATGATGACGCCCGACGAATTGGGCGAGCTGCCCTCGCTGCGGCTTCAAACGCGGGTGAACGGCCAGGTCGTGCAGGACGCGACCTTCGCGCAGATGATCTTCGATATCCCGCACATCATCGAATATTGCTCCTCCTTCACGCGGCTGGAGCCCGGCGACGTCATCGCCACCGGCACACCCGGCGGTGTCGGCGCCAAGCGCACGCCGCCCCTTTGGCTGAAGCCGGGCGATATCGTCGAGGTCGAGATCGACCGCCTCGGAACGCTGCGCAACGGCGTCGCCGAGGAAGCCTGAGAATTCCGCTTTCGCCTGCAGCGTGGCTTCGAGGCTCACGAAGCGCGCGGGGTGAAAGCGCCACGCCATCCATCAAAAAGAGCCCGGAGGAAACGATGTTCAAGCTCTCTTGTCTGGCCATGACGGCCGCGGCCGCGCTCATGGCGTCGACCGGTGTTCAGGCACAGTCATGGCCGCAGCGCCCGATCGCGCTCGTGGTGCCGCAGGCCCCGGGCAACAGCCCGGATATTCTCGCGCGCGTTCTGGCCGACAAGCTCTCGCGCAGCCTCGGCCAGCAGGTCTATGTCGAGAACCGCACCGGCGCCGCCAACATCGTCGGAACGCAGGCCGTGGCCCGCGCCACCCCGGACGGCTACACCTTCCTGTTCGCCACCTCGGCCTCTCTCTCGACCAACCCGCACACCTTCAAGAAGCTGCCCTACGACCCTCTCAAGGACTTCGTCCCCGTGGCCATGGCCGCGCGCAGCCATCATGTCCTGCTCGTCAATCCCAACCTCCCGATCACATCGCTGGCCGAGCTGATCGCGCAGGAGAAGGCCAAGCCCGGCGAGATCAGCCTCGCGGTCGACAGCGAGCGCAACATCTCCGGCCTGATCGGACAGACGATCAACCGGCGGGCCGGCATCAAGATGGTGCTCGTGCCCTATGCGTCGGCAGCGAATTCGATCCAGGATACGATCGCCGGCCGCGTCCAGGCGACGATCCAGTCGGCCTCCGTCGCGGAACCCTTCATCAAGGAAGGCACGCTTCGGGCCATCGCGGTTGCCGGCACGAAGCGCCTGGCCTCGCTGCCCGACGTTCCCGCGATCGGGGAGACATTGGCGAGCGCCGATATCGGGGGCTGGTTCATGGTGATGGCGCCGGCGGGCACGCCGCCCGAGATCATCCAGACCATGGGGCAGAAGATCGGCGAAATCCTCCAGCAGGCAGACCTGCGCGAGCGGGCGCCGACATTGGGCTTCGATGTCGACATCGGCCCGCTGGCTACACCGGCAGGTGCGAACGCTTTCCTGGTGAAAGAGGTCGCCGCGATGGGTGCACTGATCAAGGAGTTCGGCATCGAGCCGCAGTGATCGAGGGCGCCGGCGGGGGTCGGCGAGCCCTTACTATGCCGGATCGCGATGTCTGGTTGCGGGCGGAATGCCAAGATCAGGAAGTCGCGATTGCCCGCCGCCCGAGGTATTGGCAAGCCTGCGAACGTTTGCCGATGAAGATCCGCGATAGGGATAGGTCTGAAGGGCAGCTTGTGGCGCCGAGGGGACGAGCCCGATCGATGGCCGATGCGCCTCGCTCACGCAGAGATGGATGCGCCCTAAGCGTGCGTGGCCATGCCATGCCGAGTGTCGGAGCGAAGGGTGTCCCTCGGCAACGTTCGTCACGAAGCCGTGTGCCCCGCTGGCTGACGAGATTTTGCCGAATAGCTTCAGTAGGACTGCAGTGAATGGGAGGCTCGTGGCCTTGACCGACGGGCTGCCACCTCGATCCACGGAGCAAGCGATGCTGCCAATGTTCACGACACGCCGCGGCCTGCTGGCTGCCGGGGCCGCCTTTGGCGCGACGGTGCTGACAGAGGGAGCGCCGGCCATCATTCAGCCGGCTCAGGCACAGGGATTGGCGCCGACGGGCTCGATGCGCGGGGGCGCCAACAATTACCGTCCGGGCGCGCCGATCGTGCAGCGGATCGGCAATGGCGGCTTCTGGATGTCCGGGACGGTGCGCCGGGCCGGCGATGGCGCGCCACTGCCCGGGATCCGCATCCAGATCTGGGCCCATACCACGGAGGGCTACGAGACCGATGCACAAAGCCACGGCGCGACGCTGACCGACGCCAATGGCATGTTCCGTCTGGAGATGCCGCAGATCATCCCGGCCTTCGGGCAGGCGCACGGCCATCTCGCCTATGACGATGCAGCCTTCAAGACGGTGTTCCTGCGCCCGGTGATGCAGAGTTCCCGAGACAAGAGCCTGAAGGCCGAATTCGTGCTCCAGTCGGCGTGAACCGCATCCCATCGATAAGGGCGGCCCTGATCTGGGCCGTGGTCGCGGGCGCGATCGTCGTGTCGCTCGCCCTCGCTGCAACAAGCCCGCTGCTTGCATGGCGTGGGCCGATCTATGTCGTGGCCGGTTTTGCTGGCGTCGTGGCACTGGCGCTCGTTCTGCTGCAGCCTCTGCTCGCGGCCGGATACCTGCCTGGGCTCCCGGTCCCGCGCGGGCGTCGGGTGCATCGCTGGGTCGGAACCGCGCTTGTCGGGGCGATCATCATTCACGTCGCCGGGCTGTGGCTGACCAGCCCGCCCGACGTCGTCGACGCGCTTCTCTTCGACTCGCCGACGCCTTTTTCGGCTTGGGGGGTCGTCGCCATGTGCGCCGCATTCGCCGCGGCGCTGCTCGCCGCGCTGCGCCGGCCCCTGCGCATCAGGCCGCGAGCCTGGCGTCTCGGCCATACCGGGCTCGTGGTGCTGGTCGTGCTCGGCGGGGTCGTCCACGCTCTGCTGATCGAGGGGACGATGGGGAGCGTCTCCAAGCTCGTGCTCTGCGCTCTCGTCGTCTCCGCCACCGCGGTCGCGCTGTTCGATCTTCGCGCCTGGATGTTGCTGACACGGCGAAAGCCGCAGGACCGGCGCCTATGATCCTCGCGGCTCCCAGCGAGCCCGCAGCGGGCTAACGGCCCTCCAGCCACCCCGTCGGACGCGTGCGCGGCAGCGCGAGGGGCCAAGGCGATGAGCGAAGAGCGTGACTGCCGCCGTGGGTTGGACGCTCACAGCCGCGAATCGTTGATCGGATACGTCCGCTTTCCGGCATCGGCCGAATGTCGGCATTTGGCGCGCGACCGACGGAAAATTATATGAGCATCCAGCTTAAGCGTATTCGGGCCGGCGCGGCGTGAACACATCAAGATTGATCACCGGCTCATCGCCGACGACCTCGCCCCAATGCTCGACATTCGATGGGATCACGACTAGCCCCCCGGGACCGATCAGATGCTCCTCGCCGCCGATGAAGAAGCGGATGGTGCCGCTGACGATATACGCGATCTGCTCATGGGGATGGCTGTGCGGTTTGGGCTCGTGGCCAGGCATCAGCCGGTGCAGCGCCACCGTCGCTGCATTACCGGAGAAGGCCTTGCGGTCTACACCCGGGCGCACCGGTGTCCACGGAATCTGGCTCCAGTCGATCTTGTGAATGTCCATGGCAGCGGCTCCGATCGTCGCTCAGTCAGATAGTCATTTGGGTGGTCATTTGGCGGCGCCGAGGATTCCCGACGGGCGGATGAACAGGAACAGCAGCAACACCGACAGCGCTGCGACATTCTTCAATCCGGCGCCGAAGCCAACGATGGCGAGCGCCTGGAGCAGGCCGAGCAGCAGCCCGCCCAGAAAGGCGCCGAAGGGCCGGCCGAAGCCGCCGACGATCGCGGCGATGAAGCCGCTGATCGCGAAGGGCACGCCGACATTGAAGGCGGTGTACTGCGTCGGCGTGATCAGGATGCCGGCGATGGCGCCGAGCGCTGCGCTCAGCGCGAAGGCCAGCGCCAGCATGCGCGAGACCGGTATGCCCTGCAGCGCCGCCGCCTCGCGGTTGATCGAGCAGGCGCGCATCGCCTTGCCGGTCTTGGTGAGGCCGAAGAATGCGGCCAGCAAGCCCACGATCGCGACCGACCCGCCGACGATCCAGATCAGCTGGAAGCCGATCGCGACACCGCCGATCATCAGGGGTGGCCGGTCGGTGAAGACGGGCAGGGTCTTGGGCTGGTCTCCGACCGCGATCAGGGTGAGCCGTTCCAGCACGATCTGCGCGGCCAGCGTCGCCAGGATCATGACGAACATCGTCGCCTTGCGGTTCCAGAGCGGCCGGACCACCACCCGCTCGATGGCGACACCAAGCAGCGCGACCGCCACGATCGCGATCAGGGCGGCCAGCGGCAGGGGCACGCCGTTCCGGGCGAACAGCATGTGGGTGATCATGCCGCCGAGCATTACGAACGCGCCCTGCGCGAAGTTCACGATGCCGCTGGCGTTGTAGATCACGCAGAAGCCGATGCCGATCAGCCCGTAGACGCAGCCGATGCCCAGCCCGCTGACCAGGACCTGCGGGATGTAGGACCAGTCAGCCACGGGCCGTCTCCTGAACGTCGGGCGTTGCCGAAGCCGCATCCGTGGCAGGCTTGCCCGTGCCGAGATAGGCCGCGATCACGGTCGGGTTGGCGCGCACCTCGGCGGGCGTGCCCTCGGCAATCTTGCGGCCGAAATCGACCACCACGACGCGGTCGGCCGTATTCATCACCAGTGTCATGTCGTGCTCGATCAGGAGGACGCTGGTGCCCTCCTCGGCGATGCGGCGGACGATCCGTGCCAGCGCGGCCGATTCCTCAGTGTTGAGGCCGGCCGCTGGCTCATCGAGCAGGATGAGCCGCGGCCCCGCAGCCATGGCCCGTGCGAGCTCGAGCATACGCTGGCGGCCATAAGGCAGGCCGAAAGCAGGCTCGTCCGCAAAGGCCGACAGCCCGGCGAAGGCAAGCAGCTCGCGCGCCCGTGCATCGACTGCCGCCTCTTCCTCGCGGGCAGAGGCAGGCCGCAGCAGTGCCCCGAACAGGCCCGCGCTGCCCCGCAGATGGCAGCCGACCTTGACGTTGTCGAGCACGCTGAGATCGTCGAACAACTTGACCAGCTGGAAGGTTCTGACCAGTCCGGCTGCGGCAATAGCGGCCGGGGGGCGGCCGGTGATGTCGGCGCCTTCGAACAGGATGCGGCCAGCGCTGGGCGGCAGGGAGCCCGCGATCAGGTTGAACAGCGTCGTCTTGCCGGCGCCGTTCGGGCCAATGATAGCCGTGACACCCTCCGTGGGCACCTCGAACGAGACGTTGTCGACCGCGACCAGCCCGCCGAAACGGCGCGTCACGCCTTCCAGGCGAAGCCGGCTCATGAACGACCTCGCGGCGAAAACAGGCTGGCGAGGCCGCGCGGCGCATAGATCAGCAGCAGGATCAGCGCTGCGCCATAGGCGAGGTCCTGATAGTCCTTGAAAGCACGGAACGTCTCGGGCAGCAGGCTGACGATCAGCGCCCCGACTAAGGGTCCGGCGACCGTGCCGATGCCGCCGACATAGAGCATGGTGAAGGTGACGATGACCATGTGCAGGCCGAAGACCTCCGGGCTGACGAAGCCAACGAAATGGACGAAGAGCGAGCCCGCCAGCGCCGCGAAACCGGCCGAGAGCAGGAAGGCTGCGAGCTTGTAGCGCGCGACATCGATGCCGAGCGCGACCGCCGCCTCCTCGCTGCCCGCCACGGCGGATAGTGCGCGGCCAAAGCGCGAGCGGCGGATGCGGGCGGCGGCGAAGAGACTGACGGCGACGACCAGCGACAGCAGGATGAGCTGCCCACGGTCGGAGGTGATTTCGTAGGGACCGATCCCGAAAGGCGGGATGCCGGAGATGCCMATATAGCCCTGGGTCACCGATTGCCATTCGACCGTGATCTCATAAGTGATGAGCCCGATKGCSAGCGTGCCCATGGCGAGRTARTGRCCYTTGAGCCKMAGCGCSGGRWATCCGACGATCGCGGCGGCCAGGACGGCGGCCGCGATGCCCAGCGCCATGGCCGGCAGCGGACTCCAGCCATGGCTCGCGGTCAGCACCGCCGATGTGTAGCCGCCGATCGCGGCGAAGGCGTTCTGGCCGAAAGAGACTTGCGCGGCAAAACCCATGAACAGGTTCAGCCCGGTCACGAACACCGCATAGATCAGCGCGAAGGAGACCACGGTCGCAGCATAGCCACCGACGAACATGGCATAGCCGACGACGAGCACGGCGAAGAGCCAGGGCAGCTGGCCGACCAGCCTGAACGGGCGCCGTTCAGGCGAAGTAATGCTGGGCGAGATCGTCATGGGAGGTGATGTCACGCGGATCGAGTTCGGCGACGATGCGCCCGAGCGAGAGCAGGTAGACGCGGGAGGCGAGTTCAAGCGCCAGCGGCGCCTTCTGCTCGACCAGCACGATCGCCAGCCCTTCGCGGTTCAGGAGGCCGAGCGTCTCCAGGATCTCCCCGGTGACGCGCGGCGCGAGGCCGAGCGAGGGCTCGTCCAGCAGCAGAAGTTTCGGACCGGACATCAGCGCACGGCCGAGCGCGAGCATCTGCTGCTCGCCACCGGACATCGAGCCCGCGGCCTGGCCGAGCCGTTCCTTGAGGCGCGGGAACAGCGTCAGCACGCGCTCGCGCCGACGGGCGAACTCGGCCTTGTCGCGCAGGCGATAGGCGCCGAGTTCGAGATTGTCGGAGACGCTCATCGGCGCGAACAGGCCGCGCCCCTCCGGCACCAGCACGATGCCGCGCGATGCAACCGCGACAGGATCACGCCGAGGCAGCGCCTCGCCCCGGAAGCGGACCTCCCCGTCATTGGCGGAGAGCCCCATGATCGCACGCAGCAAGGTCGACTTGCCGGCACCGTTGGGCCCGAGAACGGCGACGAGCTCGCCCTCGCCGATGTGCAGGTCGATCCCATGCAACGCATGGATATGGCCGTAGCGTGCCGACAGGCCGGTCGCAGCCAGGATCGCCGGAGCCGTGCTCGCCATCGGCGCGGCGGTGCTCGCATCGGCCTTGGCCGCGACGGCGAGGCTCATTGCACCACCTTGACCTTGCCGCTCTGGATGGTGGCGAGCACGAAGGGGTTCTCGGTAATGCCCTGGTGCAGGTCCGGCCGGAAGTTGTAGATGCCGGTCGTACCTTGGAAGCCGGTCAGCTCCTCATAGGCACCGCGCACCTTCTCGCCCTCGAAGGACTTGCCCTTCTCGATGGCGGCGACGGTCAGCATGACGCCGTCCCAGCCGCGCGAGGCCCAGTTCGGGTCGCGGTCCTTGAATTTCTCGCGCCAGGGATCGAGGAAGGCCTTGATGTTCGTCTTGAGAGCGCCCTCCGGCAGTGCCTCGTAGACCTGCGAGGGCGAGGCGACGAAGAAGAACTTGTCGCCCAGAACCTCTGCGACCGGACCGAACACGGCGAGGTCCTCGAGGCTCGTCAGCAGCAGCATGTCAGCGCCGAGCTGCTTGATGTTCTTGGCCGCGGTGAGCGTGGTGCCGCCCAGCCCGATCTTCAGGATCGCGCCGGCACCTGCAGACCGCGCCTTGCTGATCTGGACACTCAGATCGGCATCGTCCTGCTTGTATTGATCGACCGAGACGACCTCGAGGCCGTATTTGGCCGCGTTGCGCTCTGCCACGCCTTTCTGGAGATTGGCGTAGGGGGTCGGGTCGTGCAGCACCGCGATCTTGCGAACTTGAGTCTTTTCCTTGAGGTATTCCAGGCGCTTGTCGACTTCGAAGCCGGCCGGCGGCAGGGTGGTGAAGGCCCAGGGCAGATGCTCGGCCTGCTGCGGCAGGATCGAGCACAGCATCATCGGCACCTTGGCCCGCAGCAACAGTCCCGCCGCCGCGAAATTGCCGGCCGAGACACAGCCGCTGACAAAGACATCGACCTTGTCGGAGCTGAGCATCTTTCGATAGACGGTCACCGCTTCCTGAGGCTCCGAGCGGTTGTCCTCGACAACCACCTGGATCTTGCGGCCCATCACGCCGCCCTTGGCGTTCACCGCGGCAGCCGCCAGCTCGACGCCGTCGCGCCAGGCGCGGTCGACGGTCGCTGCGTAGCCGGTCAGGCCGGCCGAGACGCCGATCTTGTAGGGTTCCTGTGCGCTGACAGGTGCGGCGCCGGCTATCGCCAGGCTTGCGACGAGGCCCGCCGCAAAAAATGTCTGCTTCATCATATGTCCTCCCGGTTCCCTCTGGTTCTGTCCGGTCACCCCGATGCGGGGCGCCGGCTTTTCTTGTCTTCTGGAAATCGTCGTCAGGCTGTCGGCTTGCCGTAGCCTCCTCCGCCGGGCGTCTCGAGCAGCACGACATCGCCGGCCTGCATCGTCAGCTTTTTGGCCTCGCTGACGGGTTTGCCGTTGACGAGGAAGCGGCCCGGCGCACCCGACAGCCCGCCATCGATGCCGTCCGGACCCCGTTCGAGTCGGCTCGGCACGGCATTGAGCAGCCAGGCATGGTCGGTGTGCATGTGGAACTGGATGATCTGGCCGTCCCCCCCCTGCATCCGGCCCTTGCCGCCCGAGCCTGGACGCAGCTCCTTGCGGTCGAAGACGATCGGCATCGTTGCTTCGAGGATTTCGATCGGGACCGCCGCGACGCCAGTGGGATAGCAGGTCGCGCTGGGGCCCGGCTTGCCGGCGCGCGCGCCCATGCCGCCGGAATAGTTGAACATCGACGAGGTGAAGGGCTCGCCGCTCGCCTTGCGACCCTGGATCTGGATGGTCCAGACCGCGCCTGAGCCTTCCGCCAGCACGCGCTCCGGCATGACCTGATGCAGCGCCTTCAGGATCGGCATCGGCACATACATGCCCACGACATGGCGCGCATTGACCGGCGCCGGATAGGCGCAGTTGATGATCGAGCCGACCGGCGCGCGCACCTCGATCRGYGCCAGCGACCCGGCGTTGTTCGGCAGATCCGGATTGAGGCAGGAGCGGATCGCGAAGGTCGAATAGGCGTGCGTGTAGTTCAGCACCACGTTGATGCCGGTGGTCGTCTGCGGCGACGACCCGTCGAAATCGACGATGATCGAGCCGTTCTCGGCATCGACGGTGACGGCGGTCTTCAGCGTAATGACCTCGCCGCCGGGCACGTCGAAGACGGCCTCGCCGTGATAGGTGCCGGGCTTGAGCTTGCGGATCGCATTGCGCGTCGCTTCTTCCGAGCGGTTGATGATCTCGTCCGACAAGCCCTCGATGTCGTTGATGCCATAGCGTTCGCACAACGTGATCAGGTGCTCGGCCGCCGCCTCGCCTGAGGAAACCTGCGCCGAGAGGTCCCCGAAGACGGCATCGGGCGTGCGCACGTTGCGGCGGATGATGTCGTGCAGCATCTCGCTCGGCTTGCCACGCTCATAGAGCTTGAGTGGCGGGATCCAGAGGCCTTCCTCATGCACGTCGCGGGCGCCGGCGCCGATGCCGTAGCCGCCGATATCGGTGTGGTGGATGGTCGAGCCGATATAGGCGAGCAGCTTCGCGCCGTCGAAGATCGGCGTCAGGATGGTGATGTCGAAGAAATGCCCGGCCGAGAGCCAGGGATCATTGGTGATCAGCACGTCGCCTGGCTCACAACGCCCCTCGAACAGGCGCACGAGATGCGCGCCGGCGATGGCGAGCGAGTTTATGTGGCCGGGCGTACCGGTATTGGCCTGCGCCACCATGCGCCCGCGCCGGTCGAACAGAGCGCAGGCGAGGTCGCCGGCTTCGCGCACGATCGGGCTGAAGGCGATGCGTTGCAGCGCCTTGGCCCGCTCGTTGACGATACCGATGAGGTTCGACCAGAGGATTTCGAGTTCAACTCCGTCCATGGGCTGTGAACTTGCCATCGGGTTTCAGCCTTTCGTGGCAACGATGCAGCCGAGCGCGTCGATCGTCGCGCTCCAGCCGGGCGGCAGCGCGGTGGTGGTCTCGCGCTCCTCGATGATGGCAGGGCCAGAGATGGTCTGGCCGGTGGCGAGCGCCGAGCGCTCGTAGACTGGAACGGACTGGCCGTCCTCCCAGGCATGAACGGCGCGATGGCGCTTGGGCGCACCGGCCGCGATCTGCGCTCTGGCCTGGCCGTCGAAATGAGGCAGCGGGCCGCGCGCGACGACCCGCCAGGTCACGAGCTCGATCGGCACATGCGAGGGGTTGACGCCGTAGAGGGTGCGATAGGCAGCCTCGAACTGAGCAGTCAGCGCTGCACTGTCGCGGCTCTGGCGCGGGTCGGTTTCGAAAATGACCGTGACCTCATGCTGCTGGCCGACATAGCGCATGTCGGCGCCGACAAGGATCGTGACGTCGGAGGCGGCGCAGCCGGATTCGCCGAGTGCCGTCAGTCCTTCGCTCGCGAGCTCGCCGATCACGCGGTCGACACGCGCCCAGTCGAGCTGGTCGACCCGAGTCAGGTCGCTGCGCACGAGATCGAGCCGGACGGGTGTGACCAGCGTGCCGAAAGCGGAGAGCACGCTGGACTGCGGTGGCACGATCACGCTTGTGCTCTGGAGTAGATCTGCAACGCCGCAGGCGTGAAGCGGGCCTGCGCCACCGAAGGCGAAGAGCGGCAGACCCCGATAGTCGACACCACGATCGGTCGCATGGGTGCGCGCCGCCGAAGCCATCGCCTCCGTGACGATGCGGTAGATGCCCCGCGCCGCCTGCACGGGATTGAGGCCGAGCGCATCGCCGAGCCGCGCTATCGCGCCATCGCAAGCCGCCTTGTCGAGCGACATGTCGCCGCCCAGGAAGTTCTCGGCGTCGATCAGGCCCAGAACGAGGTCGGCATCGGTGACCGTCGCGTTTTGACCACCGCGGCCGTAACAGGCCGGGCCGGGATTGGAGCCCGCGCTTTCGGGACCAACCTTGAGCAGGCCTAGATCGTCGACATGGGCGATGCTGCCGCCGCCTGCGCCGATCTCGATCAGGTCGATCGAGGGCACGGTGACTGGCAGGCCGCTGCCCTCCCGGAAGCGGTAGCGACGGTCGACCTCGAACAGCCCGGTGATCAGCGGAGTGCGGTTCTCGATCAGGCAGGCCTTGGCGGTGGTGCCGCCCATGTCGAAGGACATCAGCCGGTCGATGCCAAGGAGTTCGGCATAGTGGCAGGCTGCGAGCGCGCCGGCCGCCGGGCCGCTCTCGATCATCCGCACCGGGTTGCGGCCCGCCGTCTCGGCCCCGACAACACCGCCGGAGGAGAGCATGATCAGCGGGGTGTTCGCGAAGCCCTCGACCCGCAGCCGGTCGCTCAGGCGCTTGAGATAGGGCTGCGAGATCGGCATCGCATAGGCGTTCACGGTCGCCGTCGAGGCGCGCTGGTACTCACGGATCTGCGGCGCGACCTCGGCCGAGGTGCAGATGAAGACGTCGTTGAGCTCGCGCGACAGGGCGGCCGCGACCAGCCCCTCGTTGTCGGGATTCGCGAAGCTGTTCAGGAAGCAGATCGCAACGGCGCGCGCGCCGCTGGCCCGGATTTCCGCCGCGAGTTCGGCAATGTCTTGCGGGCTCGGCGCGAGCGCAACCGTGCCGTCCGCCAGGACGCGCTCTTTCAGCCCGAAAGTCAGCTCGCGCGTGACCAGGGGCTCGGGAAACTCGATCTGCGGATCGTACATGTCGTAGCGATGCTCGTTGCGGATCGACAGCACATCGCGAAAACCCTCGGTGACAACGAGCGCCGTCGGCAGTCCCTTGCGTTCGATAAGCGCATTGGTGACGACCGTGGTGGCATGCACCACGACGCCATCGACCGCGTCCGCGGCGACGCCGGCCTTCCCCAGCACGGAGTCCACGCCCCGGAAAAAGCCTTCCAAGAGGTCGTGATGCGTGGTCAGCGTCTTGTCGACGCTCAAGCCCCCGCGGGAGTCGCGCAATACGATATCGGTGAAGGTGCCGCCGATATCGACGGCCAGCGAATAGGTCATGTTCTCAGTCTTTCCAGGTCAAGCCACGCGAGATACGTGCGGCGCTGCCGACGACCTCACGGATCTGTTCGGGATCGGGAACGGGCGGAATGAACTGCGTCGCACCGACGATGGCGATCGAGCCGACGAGAAGCTTGCGGTGGTCGAAGACGGGTGCGGCCAGCGTGTTGACGCCGGTGATCACCTCGTCGGGCGCCGTCGCCCAGCCGCGGGCGCGGACGGCATCGAGATCGGCGATCAGCGCATCTCGCGAGACGATCGTCGCCGGCGTCCAGGCCTCGAGCGGACCGTTGGCGATGGCGGTCGCGCGCTGCTGGGGACCGAAGGTGAGCCAGATCTTGCCGTGCGCGCTGGCATGGAAGGCGAGCCGCGTGCCCGGCCTCGTGGCAAATTCGATGAGCGTACGCCCCTGGATCAGTTCGAGGACGATAAGCTCGTCATCGACCGCAGCGCAGACCGTCACGGCTTGGCCGGTGCGGTCGCGCAAGGTCATCAGTTCCTCGCGCGCGGCGCTGACGATGTCGAAGCGCTGACGCAGCGACTCGCCCAGCACGACCAGCTTGATGCCGGCGTCATAGCGGCCCGTTTCCGGATCCTGCCGCACGAAGCCGTGGCGCTGCAGCGTTACCAAGTGCCGATAGATCGTCGCCTTCGACGCGGAGAGCGCCTCGGCGATCTGGGCCAGCGAAGCCGGGCGGCTCTGCTGCACCAGATACTCGACCGCGTGAAGTGCGAGATCGAGCGTGCTGGTGCCGGCAGGCGCAGGCTTCCCCGCAGCTTTTGGCAAATCCGTCGACAAGAGCGTTCCTCGTGTTTCATTTTATATAATGAAACGTCATTTTATTATTTGATACGCTATGGGTTAACTGCGGCGCCTGTCAAGCGTCGGCCGAGGCTGCGATGTCCGGAGCGGCGAAACATTTGGGTTAGCGCATCGATCGGTCGGCGATGCTGATGAAGCGCGCAGCCTCTGCGAACATCAGCAGCCAAACGAAGCAGCGCTTCCGGCCCGCCCGCTCGAACTATGACGCCAGGCTCAAACGAAGTGGCCCAACCATCACTTAGGTCCGCAAAGGATCGCCAACGGACCGCGCTAATGGACAGCCCCCGAATGTCCGCTGCCGGGCAACCACCCGATGTCCGCATTGGCGCAAGCTGCGCTCCTCCCTGCGGTTTTCACCACGAGGCGTTAGAAACCCGTCCGCATTTGATAGAATTTTCCAGGATGCGGCGTCCCAAGAAGGGGATCTGCCATGGATATCCAGGCGCATAACCAACAGCATCATCAGGCGTGGAACCTCGGTCGTATCATCGGACCGAAGCCGCCTCTGAAGCCAAAGCATATCTGGGCGTTGCGAACCCGACTTCAGCATGAGGGGCGGACCCGCGATCTCGCCATGTTCAATCTTGCGATCGACAGCAAGCTGCGCGGGTGCGATCTCGTTCGCCTTCGTGTCGCCGATATCGTCCTCGGAGGCACCGTTCGCCTCCGAACCGCGATCGTTCAGCAGAAGACGGGGCGGCCGGTACCATTCGAACTGACCGACTCAGCCCGCGAAGCGCTTACTGCATGGCTTAGAATGCGAGGTTCACGTGAAGACGACTGGCTTTTTCCGAGCCGTAGCCGGCACGGCGATCACATTACAACGCGCCAGTACGGCCGCCTTCTGGACAGCTGGGTAGCGCTGATCGGATTGGATCCAGCGCTCTACGGGACGCACAGTCTCCGGCGAACGAAGGTTGCGCTGATCTATAAGCGCACGGGCAATCTACGCGCCTGCCAGCTTCTTCTAGGCCACACAAAACTGGAAAGCACCGTGCGCTACCTCGGTATCGAGGTCGACGACGCGCTTCTCCTTTCGGAGCAAACGGACCTATGAGCTTTGGCACGGCGGGCTCCCGCCGTGCTCCTTCCGCCGTTCGGCCAACGGCAAACTCGGGTGGGAAGTTGAACTTCGCGACCGCCGCTGCAAAGGCACTGATCGCGCCATAAGCGGACCTTGGCTGGCTGCCCGGAAGCGGACATTCCGCGGTCGGGTCAACTCATGCCAACCACAGCATTCCTTGAAATGCGGGCGTCCAGCAGCATCAGAGCATCAGCCCGGCTAGCATGCGGCCTTAGACTACTCATTCACAAGGAGATCCGATGGATCCATGGTCCTTCGGATCTCCGAACACATTTTATAGAATTTAGATCAATCGCCACGCGCTAAATGATCTGAATATCGAGAGTATATAATTTAGTTTTCAGATTTTTTCTTTATATAAAAAAGATTCAACCTTTTCTTCGCCATTGTAAGCCAGTCGCTGCATGCGATAGAGGTTCTTCACGTAATCCAACGCGTCCTGCCGCGACATGTCCATGCAGCGGACCGAAGCTTCCATCTCGACGCGCAGCGCGAGAAGGGGGTGACGCGCGATGCGCGCTGCATATTCCTCCGCCTTTGCCAGAACCTGATCGGATGGCACGACAGCGTTCACCAAGTTTGCTCTCAAGGCATCCTGCGCGGACAGCGGATCTCCGGTGAGAAGCATCTCCATCGCAACGGTGTGCGGCAGGAAATGGGAAAGCCGGGTCGAACCGCCTGCGCCACCCATGCCGTAGGCGATCTCGGGGAAGCCGAACTTCGCATCCTCAGACGCCACGCGGATATCGGTGRGATGGCTGAGATAGATCATGCCCTGGCCGTAGCAATAGCCGCGCACGGCCCCGACGATCGGCTTGAACCGGTTGAGCGACAGGACCTCCCGCGACCAACTGAAGGTATCGGGCTCGCCTTCGGCGACGCGGTGCTTGGGCGCCAGATAATAGGTGAGCTCGTCCATCGGCGTGGCGAACTTAGCGTAGTCGTTCTTGATGTCGTCGCCTGCTGAGAAGGCGCGGTCTCCGGCCCCCTGGAGAATCCCGACGCGTACCTCGTCATCGGCGAGGAACTCGAGCATCATCTGGTAGAACTGCTTGTGCATGGCCGGGGTCATCGGATTAACCGAGCCGTTCCGGATTGTGAAATAGCCGATCTTGCCACGGCGCTCATATTCGAAAGGCATGTGTCTGTTC
>NZ_JBFUIF010000048.1:0-24609 GCF_056402015.1 Allobosea sp. P4_C6 | reverse complement strand
CCTCATCACAATCACAAAACGCTCAAACGCGGCGGTCGACTAACGTCGCCGCCGCGTTGCCGTTTAAAGCCCAAAGGTTCCCCGGAAAGGCCAAACGCCCTCCAGGACAAAACCAAAAGGCAAACACCGTTGACGCGGGGTGGAGCAGCCCGGTAGCTCGTCAGGCTCATAACCTGAAGGTCGTCAGTTCAAATCTGGCCCCCGCAACCAAATTCGCCAAACGCCGATCTTCGGTATCCAAAGCCGCCCTCCCAGGGCGGCTTTTTTGTTGCCCGCACCCCGCCGCCAGATCGATCATGCTCGCGATCTCGCTGATCAGCTCGATCTCGTAGCTGCACTCGATACGATMGATAACGACAGCCTCGATCAGCGATCGAAGAATGCCCAGCGCTTCCGTGCGTGTCTCGTCAGCCGCCAATGACTCTCGGAGGGTGTCGAATTTCCGACGGTGCAGCCGGCATATCGCGAGACAGCCTTGAGATGAGTGGCCAGCTTCGCGGCGTCGGCGCGGAGCATGCCCGACCATTTTTAATTTCATTGGCCTCCAACGTCACCAGCCATTCGCCGTTGCGCGGGACAAGCTGGCGGCTAAGCTCGAGGCTTGCGAGGTTGCCACGTCTGATCGGCATGTGGGCCAAGAAGTAGCGGATCCGGCCAAAAGGGACGCTCAATGGCCTGATGGTCGATGCGCCTTCATTTCCAGGCTGGGAAGGCATCGGAGCGCTCATCTCCCATCTGGAGTTCGCGAGGGGCCACCATCGCACAATCGAGCGCGTTGCGGTTGTTTCAGACGGTGAAGTTTTGAAGCTCGTTCCCCACATTGCGAAGCACTTCGTGGCGGACGAGATCAGGCTGTTTCCAGCAAACGAGAAAGCGCTCGCGCTGGCCTGGTTGGAGGCAAGCTCGACCAGGGGGCTTGGCAGGCGGTCGATGACCTCCGTGAGCGATGCGGCTTGACGGCTCTTTGTTCATGGCAAGCTGTCCCTAGGGACAATACGCTGAAACCGCCCGATGTGGTGGTGTGGGCGTCGTACGCAGTGGACATGCCCGATAGAGGCAGCACCACGCCGTCGGGGAAACGCGCGCTGGGCTACGAATGAACAGCGACGCGGCGTTGGGCCATGCTCAAGCATCGTGTTTGATGGACGCAGTATCCCCCGTGGCGACGTCGAAGCCCTTTCAAGCGTGAAGCAGCCCCCGGAGTGCGGCCATGGCCAAAGACCCCGCTGACGCCTTCGCCGACGCGCTCTCCTATGCGACCGACGCTTCGCAGCGTCTCGTATTGTTCCTGGATGCCTTGAGACAGCGCGGCCTCCAGTATGAGGAGCATCTGGCGCAGCTCGCTCCCCATGTCCTCGACTATGACACCGAGTTGGTCTGCGACGGACGCAGCCTGCCCCGGCCCGTCAACTACGTCGTGGTGCGGATCGCTCCTCCTCCAGGCATGGTCGTCGACAAGGTCAAGCGCCCCTTCGTCATCGTCGATCCACGCGCGGGCCACGGACCGGGCATCGGCGGGTTCAAGGCCGACAGCGAGATCGGCGTCGCGATGAGGGCCGGGCATCCCTGCTACTTCGTCGGTTTCCTGCCTGACGCTGTTCCGGGGCAGACGATAGAAGACGTCGCGCTCGCCGAGGCGGTATTTCTCGAAGCGGTCATTGCGCGGCATCCGGAGGCCGACGGCAAACCATGTGTGGTCGGTAACTGCCAGGCGGGCTGGGCCGTCATGATCCTGGCCGCGCTGAGGCCGGAACTCTTCGGCCCCATCATCCTGGCCGGCTCGCCCCTGTCGTACTGGGCGGGTGTGAAAGGCCAGAACCCGATGCGATACGCCGGCGGCCTGCTGGGCGGGAGCTGGTTGACCGCCCTCACCAGCGATCTCGGTGCGGGTACCTTCGACGGCGCATGGCTCGTCCAGAACTTCGAGAGCCAGAACCCGGCCAATACGCTCTGGAGCAAGCAGTACAACCTGTATTCCAAGATCGACACGGAGGTGGAACGCTATCTCGGCTTCGAAAAGTGGTGGGGCGGCCACGTCACCCTGAATGCCGAGGAAATCCAGTTCATCGTCGACGAGCTCTTCATCGGTAACCGGCTGGCCTGCGGCGAAATCAGAACCTCCGACGGCACGGCCATCGACCTCCGCAACATCCGCTCGCCGATCGTCGTCTTCTGCTCGAAGGGCGACAATATCACTCCGCCTCAGCAGGCGCTCGACTGGATCCTCGATCTCTACGGCAGCGTCGACGAGATCCGTTCCTATGGGCAGACGATCGTCTACGCCATCCACGACAAGATCGGACATCTCGGTATCTTCGTGTCGGCCGGGGTCGCCCGGAAGGAGCATGACGAGTTCGCGTCCAACATCGACTTCATCGACGTCCTGCCGCCGGGTCTTTACGAAGCGATCTTCGAACCGAAGACCGGAACCGAGGCCAACCCGGATCTGGTGAGCGGCGAATGGGTGATGCGCTGCGAAGCGCGAACCCTCGACGACATCCGAGCGCTCGGGGGGAACGAGCTTGAGGACGAGCGCCGCTTCGCCACCGTCGCCCGCGTATCGGAGATAAATCTCTCGCTCTACCGCGCGCTGGTTCAGCCCTGGATCCAGATGAACGCCAATCCTGCCGTTGCCGGGGCAATGCGGGCGATGCACCCGCTGCGCCTGCAATATGAGATATTCGGCTCGCGGAACCCGTTTTTTTCCTGGCTCGACGTAGCGGCTCCCAAGATGCGCCAGGAGCGCCAGCAGGTTGCAGACGACAACGTCTTCCTCAAGGCACAGGAAGCCGCCTCGGCCCAGATCGTCGGCGCTCTCGACAATTGGCGCCAGATCGTGGAGCGGATATCTGAGCAGACCTTCCGTACCGTCTATGGCTCGCCGCTGCTCCAATCGGCGGTGGGCATCGACACGCATTCGCAACGCCGACCTCGAGACGCCCCCAAGAGCAAGTTGCACGCCGAGCTCCTCGCGAAGCGTATCGAGGAACTACGCGCGAGCATGGCATCCGGTGACATGCTCAACGCTTGCGTACGGGCGCTTCTCTATGTCGGCATGGCGCGGGAAAGCGCGGACGAACGCAGTTTCGAAGCGATCCGGCGATTGCGCAGGCAGGGCCAGCATCTCCGCCGCCTGACATTGAGCGAATTCAAAGCGCTGACGCGCGAACAGTTCTTCATGCTGCTGATCGATCAGGCCGAGGCGTTGCGGACACTGCCCGGCCTGTTGCCCCCTGATCACGAGGGCCGAACCGCTGCATTCAAGCTTATTGAGCAAGTGGCGACGGCGCGAGGTTCACTTTCGGGGGAGGCTGCAGACCGGCTCGAAGAGATCCGACGTCTTTTCGAGGTTGCTTCACCGATGGGTTCGAATCCTCCCGGCAAGCTGCACGTCGCCACCCGACAGAGGGCCTAGGCATGCGCGTCGACGACAGCACTTTGGATGCGGACACCGCGAAACCGGGCTCCAAATACGACAGGCTGATTGCGGCGGCGCGCAGCGACACGCCGGCGCTGACGGTCGTCGCCCACCCCTGCGACGCCACCTCCCTTCGAGGTGCGCTGGAAGCGCGCGACGAGGGTCTTATAGTGCCAATTCTGGTGGGGCCGCGGCCAAGAATCCTTGAAGTCGCCGAGGCCGAGGGGCTGGATCTCGATGGTATCGAGATCGTCGACGCGCCGCACAGTCACGCCTCAGCGGCCGAAGCCGTCAAGCTCATCCGGGAAGGGCGCGGCGAGCTGCTGATGAAGGGCAGCCTTCATACCGACGAGCTGATGCGGGAGGTTGCAGCCTCGGCCACCGGTCTGCGCACGGAGAGGCGCATCAGCCATGTCTTTATCATGGACGTGCCCGGCCATGCCGAGACGCTCTTCATCACCGACGCGGCGATCAATATCTTCCCCGATGTCGACGCAAAGCGCGATATCGTTCAGAACGCGGTCGATCTTTGGACCGGGATCGGCCTCGGCGTGCCGCGCGTCGCGATCCTGTCGGCCGTCGAAACCGTGACGACCAAGATCCCTTCCACAATGGAGGCCGCGGCGCTGTGCAAGATGGCCGATCGCGGCCAGATCACGGGCGCATTGGTCGACGGCCCGCTTGCCTTCGACAATGCCATTTCCCCGGAAGCCGCCAGCATCAAGGGCATCAAATCGCCGGTGGCCGGGCGCGCGCAGATCCTCGTCGTTCCCGATCTCGAGGCCGGCAACATGCTGGCCAAGAATCTGACCTTTCTCTCCCATGCCGATGCGGCCGGAATCGTCCTGGGCGCGCGCGTGCCGATCATTCTGACATCGCGGGCCGATACGGTCCGCACGCGATTGGCATCATGCGCCGTCGCCGCACTCTATGCCGTCGCCCGGCGGGGAGTCGCCTCCGTGGCGGCGGTCTGAGCCCATGGATGCGATCCTTGTGGTGAACGCCGGCTCGTCGAGCCTCAAATTCCAGATCTTCACGGTCTCCCAGGCGACGCTGACACGCCAGGTGCGGGGGCAGCTCGACGGCATCGGCCAGCGGCCACGCCTGCGCGCGTCCGATGCCGGGGGCATGCCTCTGATCGATCTGATCCTGCAGCGCGAGGAGGTGCCAGATCTTCCTGCGGCGATCGACAAGACCCGAACGTGGCTGCGCAGCCTGGAGGGGTACAGCCTCCTGGCGATCGGTCACCGTGTCGTGCACGGGGGACCCGACTACTCTGCTCCGACCATCATCGATCACGCGCTCCTCGACAAGCTCGCGACCTATGCCGAGCTGGCGCCGCTGCACCAGCCCAACAATCTGTTGCCGATCCGGCTCGCGATGGACATCAATCCGGACGTGCCGCAGATCGCCTGCTTCGACACCGCCTTCCATCGCAACCATCCGGATCTGGCCGATTTCTATGCTTTGCCCCTGGCGCTTCACCGCGAGGGAATCAGGCGCTACGGCTTCCACGGGCTGTCATACGAGTATATCGCCGGGCGCCTCCGCGAGATCATTCCGCAGCTTGCCGTCGGGCGGATCATTATCGCTCATCTGGGCAGCGGCGCCTCGATGTGCGCCTTGCTGGACGGGCGCAGCGTCGAGAGCACGATGGGGTTCACCGCGCTCGACGGGCTGCCGATGGGAACGCGTCCGGGGCAGCTCGACCCCGGTGTCGTGCTGCACCTGATCATGCAGAAGGGGATGGCGGCCGAGGCCGTTTCGAAACTGCTTTACCATGAAGCCGGACTCAAGGGATTGTCCGGCATCTCCAACGATATGCGCGATCTGCTCGCAAGCGAGGATCCGCGCGCCGCTTTCGCGATCGACCACTTCGTCTATCGCTGCGCTCTCAACATCGGCTCGCTGACAGCGGCGCTGGGCGGGCTCGATGCCTTCGTTTTCACAGCGGGCATCGGAGAAAATGCGCCCGAGCTGCGGGAACGCATCGTCAGCCGCATGGCGTGGCTGGGAGCAGAGCTCGATCCGGAGGCCAACCGAGCCGGTTCATCGCTGATCTCGACGCCCGCCAGCCGTATCGGGGTCTACGTCGTTCCGACCGATGAGGAACTGATGATCGCCGGCCATACCTTGAGACTGATCACTGCCACCCATTGAGTCGAGGCCGTCATGACCATTCCAACCGCGAAAGCAAAGCTGCTCGAGGGAAAGCGGGGCCTGATCGTCGGGATCGCCAATGAGAGCTCCATCGCCTGGGGTTGCGCCCGGGCCTTCCGTGCATTCGGAGCCGAACTGGCCGTGACCTATCTCAACGAGAAGGCGCGCCCCCATGTCGAACCACTTGCCCGGCAGTTGGAAGCTCCCATCGTCCTGCCGCTGGACGTGGCCGTGCCGGGGCAGATCGAGGCGGTCTTCGAACAGATCGCCGAAAGCTGGGGCGAGCTCGACTTCGTGGTCCATTCCATCGCCTTCGCGCCGCGCGATACGCTGGCCGGCCGGGTCACCGATGCCCCGCTCGACGGCTTCCTGAAAACGATGGAGATTTCCTGCTGGTCGTTCCTCCGCATGGCGCAGTTGGCGGAGCCGCTCATGAAGAATGGCGGCACGCTCTTCACCATGACCTATTACGGCTCGCAGATGGTCGTGGAGAACTACAATATCATGGGCGTGGCCAAGGCAGCCCTCGAATCCGCCGTCCGCTACATGGCCGCCGAACTGGGCCCGAAGGGAATTCGCGTGCACGCGATTTCGCCCGGCCCGCTGGCTACACGCGCCGCTTCCGGCATCCCCGAATTCGACACCCTTCTGGAAAAGGCCAAGCGAAAGTCGCCGGCCCGCGAGCTCGTTTCCATCGACGATGTCGGCGCCGCGACCGCATTTCTCGCGCATGATGCCGCTCGGCTCATGACTGGTCAGGTTCTCTATATCGACGGGGGTTATCACATTATCGATTGAGTCGGCGCCGGCAGCGCCACATTGCGTGCATGGCCGCTCAATGAGCCAAAAATAGAGGCACCGGGCTGTTTTGAAGTAGCGAGCTTGTCACGCCGCCTAGAATGGCCTGGCGGAACCGCGAGTGAACGAAGGCGCCCATGACGATCAACTCGGTCGCGCTATCATGAACGTGCTGTCGCAGAGCCTCGGCGACGTCGCCGCCGGCCGCATCAAGCCTCACGAACTCGCTCTTCACGCGATGGCGCTCGAGAAAGCTGATCAAGCCACTGGCGGGGGCTGCGCGGCTCAGATCTTTTTCTCCGGAAACGACTACGACCGAGACGGATTGTGCGCTCTGTAACAGCGGCATCGCATCGCCGACGGCGCGGGCTGAACGTGCGCTGCCATCCCAAGCGATAGCAAGCCGCTGCGGCGCAGGATTGCCCCCCAGCTTCGGCACGACGATTACCGGTCGTCCACTATTGAACAGCGCTTCCTCGACCGCATAGCGGTTGCTTTCGAAAAGATCGTTGTTCCCGTCGAGAACGGCCACATCATGGAGACGTGACTGTTGGTTGAAGCGCTCAGTCAAATCGTCGAGGGCGAGATCGGGCAGGTCAAACACACAGCTCAGGCCGGCTTCGTCGACAATAGCGCGAGCCGCTGCGGCACACGTCTCGACCAAGTGTCGCCGGCGCTTGTTCTCCTCCGCGACGATTCCCGCGGCGAAACCGCCGATCGGGCTGTAAGGCAAGGATGCACGCGGGACGAAGGCCTGGAAGGTCAGGCTCGATCCGAAACGACGTGCGAGGCCGACGCCAAAGCGCACGGCGGAGGTTGCCGCGCCATCGCCATCGTCGGCTGGCACCAGGCAAACCAGGATGCTTTTGAACTCTTGCGCCATCTGCCTCGCCTCCGGCCGTGATATCGACGTTCCGATCCCGTATGTCCGGCGTCCACATCGCGCCTGTCTGCCGTCCGGTCCGGGCAAGCCTGCAGCAGAACCGAATTGTGCGAAGTCCTGTTGGCCTGGATAATGTAGTCAGATGCGAGCAGGCCCCTGAACAAGGTGCCGTGCAAGCCCGTGGTGCGGCAGACCAGCGTCATGCGGGTGGGCTCCAGGCAATTCATCCCCGCATGCTGCGCAACTGGCCGTCTCAGCGCGTGCCGCGATCAAGGAGATCGACGAAGCCGCTGCTCCCGTATTCTTTCGGCACCATCCCGCCGGCGCCGGCGACCCTGGAATATTTCGAGATGATGGGATGCGTTGCGACCTCGCGCCGGTTGTCAAGCGCGACCTCGGTGGCGTTAATCTCGACGGCTTTATCGGAGGGATTTCATCACAAGCCGGGCCGGCAACGTATTGTCCTTGAGAACAGGTTCGCGCGAGCCACTTTCGTCTAAAATCGGAGGTCGGAAGGCCAATCTGGGCCGGGCAAATTGATCATGTATTCGAGCAGAGGCCTTCCGCGCGCTGCAGGCAGCGCAGCAAAATGGTTACGCCAGAAAGTGAGGGGGTTTTGCGCCGGAGCGCCCATCGCCCCGGACGTCTTTGTCGGGAGAACGCCATGCCTGTCCGGATCCTGCTGGCCTGCATCATCGCGGGCGGCCTTACCTCCCAGACGTTCGCGCAGACGCCGCAGGTCCAGCCACCCGGGCAACCGCAGCCATCGGCAGGCACTCCCGTCCAAGCCGACCAACTCCTGAACAAGGCGCAACTCGACGCGCTGGTTGCGCCGATCGCGCTCTATCCGGATACGCTGCTGGCGCAGGTTCTGATGGCCTCGACCTATCCGCTCGAAGTCGTGCAGGCGGATCGTTGGCTCGCCACGAACAACAAGCTCAAGGGTGACGCCCTGAAGGTGGAAGCCGAAAAGCAGGCCTGGGACGTGAGCGTCAAGTCGCTCGTCGCCACGCCTTCGGTGCTGGAGATGATGAGCAAGAATCTCGACTGGACGCAAAAGCTCGGCGACGCGGTGCTGGCCCAGCAGCCCGACGTGATGGACGGCGTCCAGCGGATGCGGACGCGAGCCTATGACAACAAGAAGCTGTCCTCGGGTCCCCAGCAGGTGGTTGGGGTCCGGCAGGAGAGCGGGCGGCAGACGATCGCGATCGAGCCGGCCGTGGCCGACACCGTCTACGTGCCCTATTACGATCCAGGCGTGGTCTACGGCGCCTGGCCCGAACCCGCTTACCCGCCCTATTACTTCCCCTACACCGGCTATGTCGCCGCCGGCGTCGTGGCGACGGGTCTCGCTTTCGGAGCCGGCTATGCGCTCGGGCGCTGGAACAACGGCAATTACTGGGGCGGCAACGTCAACTGGAACAACAACAACATCAATATCAACCGCGACCGGGTAACGCATTGGCAGCACAACCCGCAGCATCGCCATGGCGTGCAGTATCGCAACAACGCGGTCCAGCAGCGTTTCGCGGGCAACAACAACATCCGGGCCGGGGCGGACGGACGGATGGATTTCCGCGGACGCGGCGGCGACCAGGTGCTGCGCCCCGAAGGCGGCCGCGGCGGGGCGGGAGCAGGTGCCCGCCCGGAGCAAAGGCCGGGCGACCGCCCCGGAGCGGGCGCCAGGCCCGACCGCCCGGGCGGCGACCGTGCGCGGCCCGATGGTGGACGCGGCGGTCAGGCACGGGCGGCGACGCAGCAGCGGCGGCCGGAAGCCGGACGCGGCGGTCAGGCCCGGGCGTCCCAGCAGGCCCGGCGTCCATCCAGCGGCGCGAACCGCGCCGCGGCATCGCGCGAGAGCGCATACAGGATGCAATCCGGTCGCAGCGCTAACCTTCAGTCGCAACGCGGGCATGCGAGCATGGGCGCCCGTCCAGGAGGAGGCCGCGCGATGCATGCCGGCGGCCCCGGGATGCGCGGCGGCTATGGTGGTGGAGGCCGGGTCGGCGGCGGCGGCTTCGGAGGCGGCGGCGGCCGGGTTGGCGGAGGCGGAGGGCGCGGTGGAGGCGGCGGCGGACGTCGCTCCGATATCCAGCTCAAGCACGACATCATGTTGATCGGCCGGCTGGATAACGGGCTGGGTTTCTACCGCTTCGCCTATAACGGCTCGCAGCAAAGCTATGTCGGTGTGATCGCGCAGGAGGTCCAAGGCGTCGCGCCCTGGGCGGTGCGTCGCGGCTCGGATGGCTATCTGAGGGTCGATTACCGTCAACTGGGCGTGCCGTTCCAGACCTTTGAGCAGTGGAAATCATCGGGCGCGCGGGTTCCGGCCTGGGGCCAAGGCCACCGGGAAGGATCGCCGGCTCCCGCCCATGTCTCGCATGTCGAGGATGCAAGGCCATGACCATCGCATCGCCAATGGAGCGATCAGTATTTCGCCTGATCTGCGCGGCCGCGTTCGGCCTTGTCGCGGCGGCGACGGCCGCGAGAGCGCAGGAGCCCTTCAAGACGCCGTCGGATGCTGCGACGGCGCTAATCGAGGCGGCGCGCGGAAACGAGGAAAAGCGCTTGCGCGCCGTTCTCGGAATTGTCGGGCGGGATAGCCTGCATTCCGGGGACGACGTCGCCGATGCCGCCGATCGCAAGCGCTTCCTCGAAGCTTATGACAGCCGGCACTCGATCAACGAGCAGGGCGACAAGGCGACGCTGCTCGTCGGTCAGGATGATTTTCCCTTCCCGATCCCGATCGTGCGCCGGGGCGATGGCTGGAAGTTCGATGGCGTATCCGGCCGCGACGAGATCCTCGCCAGGCGCATCGGTCGCAACGAGCTCGCGGCGATCCAGGCGAGCCTCGCATTCTTCGACGCGCAGCAGGAATACGCCGCCAAGGACCGAACCGGCCAGGGCGCGGGCGTCTATGCGCAGAGGATCGTCAGCAGGCCGGGCGCCAAGGATGGCCTCTACTGGAACAGCGCCGCTGGAGAGGAGCCGAGTCCCCTGGGCGAACTCGCCGCTGAAGCTGCGGCGGAAGGCTATAAGGCGGGTGAGACGCGCCGGCCCTTCCACGGCTACTACTACAAGGTCCTGAAGCGCCAGGGGTCCTCGGCGCCGGGCGGCGCGATCGACTATGTCGCCGGCGGCAAGATGCTCGGCGGCTTCGCCCTGCTGGCGTATCCGGCCGAGTATGGCCGCTCCGGTGTAACGAGTTTCATGCTCAATCACGCCGGGACGGTCTATCAGAAGGACCTTGGCTCCGGCACCAACCGCATCGCGGCGCGTATGCAGAGCTTCAATCCAGACAAGGGCTGGGAGAAGGTCTCAACGAACCGAGCAGATTAGCAGGACAGCCTGGAGCGCTCTCCAGGGAACATTCTCTGCCTGGCCCAATGGTTGTTCCCTGAAGATCGTTTCGATTGATCCCGGCATGGAGCCAGGCGCCTCCATCGCCTCGGCCCCAATGCACCGCCCTCAAAAAGGGCCGGGGCGCTCTGACTCGCCGCGGCTGCAACCGCCCGTTGTTCTTTCACGCGCAATGCGCCGCCCCGTGAAAGCAGGCGCATACAGATTCGATAAAAACAGGCTTGACTGTTTGTAAATGAGAACACAACCTCCCCACGATCCCGGCAGCGAGGTTGGCGTGAGCGAAACYGGCAAGAGACGATCGCAGAAGGAGCGCAGCGCCGAGACCTCGACGCGTCTCATGGCTGCGACCATCGACCTGCTTCACGGCCGAGGCCTCTCCCGCACCACCACCCCGGAAATCGCCCTGCATGCGGGTGTCTCCCGCGGCGCGCTGACCCATCATTTCGCCGGCCGCGAGGCAATCATCAGCGCCTCCGTTGCCGACCTGCTGAGCAAGGCGGCCCGCGACCTGCACCGCTTCGCCGAGGACTTCATGGAGCGGGGCGGCTCCAGCGACGAGATCGTCGACTACATCTGGCGGATGATGGACGACCGGCTGTTCTACGTGACGATGGAATACCTGCCGGAGGCCCGCCACAATCCCGATTTCCGCGCGGAGCTCATCCCGACCGTCCGCGAATTCCATGCCGGCCTCGACGCGGTCTGGACAGCGCTCGCGACCCGCGCCGGTACCGACCCCGACCATACCCGGATCGTGATGAACGCCACCATGTGTCTCGTGCGCGGCATGATCAGCCAGACCGTGCTGCGTCCCAACGACCCCGTCTACTACGAGAGCATGCTGAACTTCTGGAAGCAGCAGGTGCGCCAGCATTTCCCGATCAAGCCCGCAATCGTCGCCGCCAAAGCGCGCAAGGCTGCCACGGCATGACGGCTGCCCTGACCATCGAGGGCCTGAAGCTCGGCTTCTACGGCGTGGAGGTGCTGCGTGGCGTCGATTTCGCGGTGCCGCAAGGCTCCTTCACCGGGCTGATCGGGCCGAACGGTGCCGGCAAATCAACCTTGTTCAACGCCGTGTCGGGCCTTTACCGGCCGAGCGCAGGCTCTGTCCGGCTGGGCCAGACCGAGACGGCCGGCCTGCCGCCGGAGAAGCTGGTCGCGGCCGGCCTTGTACGCTCGTTCCAGCTCGCCCGCGGCTTTCCCAAGCTCAGCGTCTTCCAGCACCTGATGCTCTACGGCGCGGACCAGCCCGGCGAGCATCTGCTGGCGGCCCTGCTCGGTACAGGCCCTGCACGCAGGCGCGAGGCGGAACTGGCCGAACGCGCCTTCGAGATCGCCCGGCGGCTCAAGCTCGACCATGTGCTCGACAATCCCGTCACTGCGCTTTCCGGCGGCCAGAAGAAGCTCGTCGAGATCGGCCGTGCCCTGATGGCCACGCCGAAGCTGCTCCTGCTCGACGAGCCGATGGCCGGCGTGAATCCAAGCCTGACCGAACAGATCGCCGAGCACCTCGTCGCGCTCAACCGCAACGGGCTGACCATCTGCCTGATCGAGCACGACATGGGGCTGATCCGGAAGCTCTGCGCGCCGGTCATCGTCATGGCCGAGGGAAGGACACTGACGCAGGGCAGCTTCGAGGAGGTCGCCTCCGACAGCCGCGTGCAGGAAGCCTATCTCGGGAGGCGGCATTGAGCCCGGCACCGGGAGACTTGCTCACCGTCGACGGCATCGTCGCCGGCTACGGCGCGGCCGAACAGATCCTGAAGGGCGCATCGCTGCGGGTCGCTCCCGGCGAGATCGTCTCCATCATCGGTCCCAACGGGGCCGGCAAGTCGACGCTGCTCAAGACCATCGCCGGCCTCGTCCCGGCGCGCGAAGGGGCGATCCGGCTCAACGGCGCCGACGTCACCCGCGCGAATGCGCTCGGACGGGCGCGCGCCGGCATCGGCTTCGTGCCGCAGGAGCGCAACGTCTTCGGCGCGATGACGGTCGCCGAGAACCTGGAGATCAGCGGCTTCCAGGAGCCGGGCAAGGTCGGCAAGCGCAGCGAGGAGCTATATGCGCGCTATCCGATGCTGACGGAGAAGCGCAAGGCGCTGGCGCGCACGCTCTCGGGCGGCCAGCGCCAGATCCTCGCCATGGCGATGGGGCTGATGAACGCGCCCTCGCTGCTGCTGCTCGACGAGCCGACGGCCGGCCTGTCGCCAAGGGCGGCCGATGAATTGTTCGACGCGATCGTTAAGCTCAACCAAGGTGGGCTGCCGATCCTGATGGTCGAACAGCACGCTCTCGAGGCGCTCGAAATCTCGACGCGGGGCTATGTGCTGGTTTCCGGCCGCAACAGCCGCGAGGGCGCCGGGCCGGCGCTCGCCAACGATCCGGATATCCGCCGGCTTTTCCTCGGCGGCTAGGACGAAACCACGCCGTAACAATCAAGCAAAATAAGCAGGGGACCATCATGACGCCGTTCGCAACTGACCGCCGCAGGCTCCTGACCGGAGCCGCCGCCCTCGCCAGCCTCTCGGCCCTGTCCGGCCGCGCCCTCGCGCAGGGCGCCCCGATCAGGATCGGCACGTTGACGCCGCTCACCGGCTCCGGCGGCCCCTACGGCCCGGTCATGGTCAAGGCGGTCAAGGCCGTGATCGACGAGGTCAATGCTGCCGGCGGCGTGCTCGGCCGCAAGGTCGAGCTGGTTTCCGAAGACGACCAGACCAATCCGGAAGCAGGCGTGCGCGCCGCCCGCAAGCTGATCGACGTCGACAAGGTCTCGGCCATCCTCGGCACCTGGGCCTCCTCGGTGACGACCGCCGTCGCGCCGCTGTGCTGGGAATCGAAGACCTTCCTGGCGACGGTCTCCGGCGCGGATTCGATCACGCTGCTGCCGCATCAGGGCTATCTGATCCGCACCCAGCCCAACACCACGCTGCAGGGCAAGAAGTTCGGCGAGTTCTGCATCGACCAGAAGGCCAAGCGGGTCTTCTTCCTCTCGCCACAGACGCCCTTCGCCAAGAGCCAGTTCGACAACATCACCGCCGCCGTCAAGGCCGCCGGCGGGGAGACCGGCTCGCTGATCTATGACGACAAGAAGCCGGCGTACCGCACCGAGATCGACGAGGCGCTGCGCTTCAAGCCGGATGCCATCATCTTCAGCGGCTACACCCCCGACACCGCCGTGATGCTCAAGGACATCTACCGCGCCGGCTTCTCGGGGCTGAAGGTCGCCTTCGCCTATTCGGTGAACCAGAAGCTGGTCGAGAGCGTGCCGGCCGAGGTGGTCGACAAGACCTTCACCATCGCGCCGTCGCCGGCCGAAGGTTCCAAGGCCTACGAGCGGCTGGTGAAGATGATCGGCGTCGCCTCGCCCGATCCCTACACCACCCAGATCTACGACCAGATCAATCTCGTGCTGATGGCGATCGCGCTTGCGGGCGAGGCCTCAGGCCCTGCGATCAAGGACGCGATCCGCAAGGTCAGCCAGGCTCCCGGCGGGGTGAAAGTCGACAACGCGGTCGACGGCCTCAAGGCGATCGCCGCCAAGCAGCCGGTCGACTATGACGGCGCCAGCGGCCCCTGCGACTTCACAGAGACCGGCGATATCAGCGACTGCCGGTTCCGCTACGAACAGGTGCAATCGGGCAAGCTCGCGCTGGTGAAGATCGCGTGACCCAGCTTCTCCAGGCGCTCATCAACGGGGTGATGACCGGGACGCTGATCGCTGTCCCGGCCATCGGCTTCTCCGCCATCTTCGCGGTGTTGCGCTATCCGAACTTCGCCATTGCCGCTTACGCCACGATCGGCGCCTTCGCGGCTTGGTGGGCCAATGCGCAGATGGGGCTGCCGGTGATGGCCGCGCTCGTCGTCGCCTTCGTGGTGACGGGTGCGGTCGGCGTCGTCGCCGAGGAGACTGCGCTCAAGCGCCTGCGGAACAACGGTGCGCTGATCGTCGCCATCGCCTCGATCGCGCTCAATCTCGTGCTCGAGAACATCGTGCGCTTCATCTTCGGCAACGATATGCGGGGCTACGATCTGCCGATCGCGCGCGATCTGCGCTTCGGCGAATTGCGCATCGGTCCGCAGCAGCTCCAGAGCCTCCTGCTCGCGGTGCTGATCATGGCCGCCATGTTCGCCTTCCTGCGCTACACCCGCTTCGGCAAGGCGATGCGGGCCGTCGCCGACAATCCCGACCTCGCCCGGCTCAAGGGCATCGATCCGGCCCGGATCGCGATCGTCACCATCTTCCTCGGCGCGGGGCTGACCGGGATGGGCGGCGTACTGATCGGATTGGACACCTCGATCGACCCGCTGACCGGCTATCGCGTGCTGCTCTCCGTCTTTGCCGCCTCCGTACTCGGCGGGCTCGGCTCGATCCCCGGCGCCGTCCTCGGTGCGCTGATGCTCGGCGTTGCCGAGGAGCTCGCGCTGCTGGCCGTTCCCGCGACCTACCGCACCGCCGTCGGCTTCGTCGCCATCCTGCTGATGCTGACCTTGCGCCCGCGCGGCATCCTCGGTGAAAGGGCCGCCTGATGCTGTCCTATCTGATCTTCACCCTGACGCTCTGCGGCATCTATGGGCTTCTGGCGCTCAGCCTCAACCTGATCTGGGGCGGGGCCGGCCTCGTCAATCTCGGCCTCGCCGGCTTCTTCGCTGTCGGTGCCTATGCCTCGGCGCTCGCGACCGGCGCCGGTGCGCCCGTCCTGATCGGCTGGGGAGCGGCACTCATCGTCGGCGCGGCGGTCGGGCTCATCGTCACCTTCGCGACTTTGCGCCTGCGCGACGACTATCTCGCCATCGTCACGCTCGGCTTCGCCGAAGTGATCCGGCTCGTCGCGCTGAACGAACGCTGGCTGACCAACGGCTCGGACGGCATCTCCGGCATAAAGGCACCGCTGAAGGCGGAGCTCGGCACGCAGAATTTCGCTTTCTTCTATCTCGCGGTGGTCACCCTGGTGCTGATCGTCGTCTGGGCGCTGCTGCGCCGGCTCGACCGCTCCCCCTATGGCCGCGCCATGAAGGCCATCCGCGAGGATCAGCAGCTCGCGGCCTTCGCCGGCAAGACCGTATTGCGCTTCAAGCTCCAGGCGTTCGCACTCTCGGCGGCGATCGCGGCGCTGGCAGGTGCGCTCTACGCGCATTTCCAATCCTATATCTCGCCCGATCACTTCCAGCCGCTGATCACGATCTACATCTTCCTCGCCGTCACGGCCGGCGGCGTCGGCCGCCCGAGCGGGGCGGTGCTCGGCGCCTATGGCGTCGTGATCTTCCTGGAGGCGACGCGCTTCCTCACCGAGTGGGTGCCCGGGCTGCAGCCGGTCCAGCTTGCCGCCACGCGCGAGATGCTGATCGGCCTGGCGCTCATCCTCGTCCTGCACCTCAAGCCGCAGGGCATCCTGCCCGAGCGAATCCCGAAGGCGCCGGTCCCGCCGGCTGCCGCCTGAAACCGAAGGCCCGCCATGTCAGACGATCTCGCCATCCTCGCCGCATTGCTCAAGGAGCCGGGTCAGCCCGAGGCTGCCTTCAAGGCTTTCGAGGACATCGCCAGGCGGCTCGTCGGGCATGAGCTCTTCACCCTGCTCTATGTCGACGGGCAGGAGGTCGCGCGCATCTATTCCAACCGGCCGGACGAGTACCCGGTCTCCGGCCGCAAGACGATGGGCCCGACGCCCTGGGGCAAGCATGTGCTGGACGGCCGCCAGCCCTATCTCGGCAAGGACAAGGCCGGTATCCGCTGGGCCTTCTTCGATCATGAATTGATCGAAAGCATGGGGCTGGGTTCCGTCATCAACATCCCCGCGATCTATGACGACAAGGTCGTCGGCACGATCAACCTGCTCGCTTCTGAGCACCATTACCGCGAGGAGCATGTCGCGCCGGTCGAGCGGCTGGCGCCCATGCTGGTGCCGGCCTTCCTCGCCGCGCGCGCCGCAAACAAGGCCGCCTGATTCAATCCTCCTGAGCCTGCCCGAAGGAACATGCCCGTGGCTTCCACCCTCTTCACCAATGCCCGCATCGTCGACGGCTCGGCGCCGGAAGCGGGCGCGCCCGTCAGCGTCCTCGTCGAGGGCGGCACCATCCGGGAGGTCGGCAAGTCCGTGACCTCGGCCAAGGCCAAGGTCGTCGACCTCAAGGGCAAGACCTTGATGCCCGGCCTGATCGACGCCCATGTCCATGTCGTCGCCGGCGTCGCCGATCTCGGTGCGAATGCCCGCCTGCCGGATTCGCTCGTCACCGCCCGCTCCTTCGGCATTATGCGGGCGATGCTGATGCGCGGCTTCACCACGGTGCGCGATGTCGGCGGCGCCGATTTCGGCCTGAAGCAGGCGACGGAGGAAGGCCATTTCCCGACGCCGCGCCTCGTCATCTCCGGCAAGGCGCTGAGCCAGACCGGCGGCCATGCCGATTTCCGCGGCCGCTACGACGACCGCCCGAGCGTGATAGAGCGCCATCGGCTGGGCGCGCTCGGCCGCATCTGCGACGGCGTCGACCAGGTCCGCCGCGCCGCGCGTGAGGAGCTGAAGGGCGGCGCCGACTTCATCAAGATCATGGCCAATGGCGGCTGCGCCTCCCCGACCGACCCGATCCACTTCCTCGGCTTCTCCGTCAGCGAGCTCGAGGCCGTGGTCGAGGAAGCGCGGATGGCCGGCACCTATGTCTCGGCGCATGTCTATACGGACGACGCGATCCGCCGCTGCGTCGAGGCCGGCGTGCATTCGCTCGAGCATTGCAACCTGATCCAGGCCGAGACGGCGAAGCTCGCCGCCAGCAAGGGGGCCGTCGCCGTGCCGACGCTGGTGACCTACGACAAGCTGGTCTCGGACGGGCCGAAGCTCGGCTTCCCGCCGGATTCGGTTGCCAAGGTGGATGTCGTCCGCTCGGCCGGGATGGAGTCGCTCGCGATCATGAAGAAGGCGGGCCTCGCCATGGCCTATGGCAGCGACCTGCTCGGCGAGATGCACAAGTACCAGTCGGAGGAGTTCGTGATCCGCGGCCGCGCCCTGCCGGCGCATGAGGTCATCGCCTCGGCGACCCATGTCGCGGCGAAGCTGCTGCGGCTCGAGGGGCAGATCGGCACGGTCGCGCCCGGCGCCCATGCCGACCTGATCGTCGTCGATGGCGACCCGCTGAAGGACCTCTCGCTGCTGACCCGCCAGGGCAAGCACATGCCGCTGATCATGAAGAGTGGCGTCTTCCTCAAGCGCACGAGCCTGAATTGAGCCTGTCGTTCCATTCCTCGACGAGGCTGCTCTCCATGTTCCCCGACTTGTCGGAGCTGAAATTGTCGCCGGCTGGCGGGTTCGGCATGGACAAGCGGAAACACTCTTCTCACGATGGCAGGAGGCGCGGAAGAATTGTTCCACGCCGAGCTGGGAGGCATTGCCGATGACCATGCTGCATCTCAGGAACTTCGCCCTTCTGGAGCCGGAATTCGGCGAGCTGCGCCGAGGCTATGAACTGCTGATCGAAGGGGAGACGATCCGGGAACTCTCCGACAAGCCGCTAAAGATCGAAAAGGCCGCGGTACTGGACTGCGGGGGTCGCACGCTGATGCCCGGCCTGATCGACTCCCACGTCCATGTCTTCCTGTCGGAGGTCTATATCCGCCTGCTGGAATCCGTTCCGCTGACGCTGATGACGGCCCGCGCGGTCAGGCTGATGAAGGGCATGCTCGATCGCGGCTTTACCAGCGTCCGCGATACGGGCGGGGCCGATTGGGGCATCAAGGAGGCTGTCGAGAAGGGCGATGTCGCCGGTCCCCGCCTGTTCATCGCCGGCCAGGCGATCGGGCCGACGGGCGGCCACAGCGATCCGCGCCGGCGTACCGATTTCGGCGCGCGCTGCCATTGCTGCAATGCGATGGGCTATACGATGAACGTCTCGGACGGAGTTTCCTCGGTCCGCAAATCGGTGCGCGAGCAGATGCGGCTCGGCGCCGACCACATCAAGATCATGATGTCCGGCGGGGTCGCCTCGCCTTACGACCCGCTCGACTCGATGCAGTTCAGCGAGGATGAAGTGCGCACCGCGGTGGAGGAGGCGAAGGCCTTCGGCCGCTATGTCTGTGCCCATGCCTATACGCCCGAAGCGATCACGCGCGCGGCCAATTGCGGCGTCAGGGCGATCGAGCACGGCAATCTGATCGACGAGGCCAGTGCTGCGCTGATGGCCGAGAAGGACATGTTCCTGACGGCCAATCTGGTGGCGTATTATGCGATGAAGGAGCGTGCCGCCGATTTCGGCATGACCGGCGAGATGCTGGCCAAGAACGACCTCGTCATCGATGGCGGCCTGCGCTCCCTGGAGATCTGCAAGCGCGCCGGCGTGCCGGTGGCGTTCGGCAGCGATCTGCTCGGGCAGCTCCAGGTCGAGCAATCGCGGGAGTTCCTGCTGCGCCGGGAGGTGCTGTCGCCGATCGAGATCATTCGCTCCGCCACGACGATCGGCGCACAGCTCCTGCGCATGGAAGGCAAGCTTGGCACGCTTCGTGCCGGGGCCTTCGCCGACCTGATCCTGATCGACGGGGATCCGCTCAAGGACCTCGGCCTGTTTCAGGATCAGGGCCGCCATCTGGCGGCGATCATGAAGGGCGGCGTTTTTCACAAGAACACGCTGCACTGATCCGGATGCCGGCATGGCCGCTGCGGGCTTGAGGCGCGCGCGCAAACAGCGAGTTGGGGACGAAGGCGAATGAGCGACTGGGGCAGGGAAAGACGACGCCGGGCCGGGATTGCGGCCGGCCGCCGCCGCGGGAGGCGAGCATGAGCGCGTCCGGATCCAGCCTCGGGCGCTACGCTCTGAACGGCGCCGCCACACTCACCCTCGGCTTCATCCTGATGCCGTTGTTCTTCGTGACCTGGCTCGCCTTCTTTCGCCAGGAGATTCCCTCCTTTCCTCCCGAAGGCTATTCGCTGCGCTGGTTCGATGCGGCGATCGCCAACAAGTCGTTCCGGGAAGGCTTCGTGCTGAGCACGCAGGTCGCGGTGCTCTCGACCCTGATCGGGCTCCTGTTCGGGGTTCCGGCGAGCCTTGTGCTCGTCCGTCACCGCATCCCGCTCGGCCCCGGCATCAACACGCTGCTGCTTCTGCCGCTGGTGATGCCCGGCATCGTGCTGGGCACCTCGATCTACGTCTTCCAGATCGAGACGGAGATCGCGACAGGGTGGCCACTTCTCGGCTCGCTCGCCGGGTTGGTTGCGGCGCATTCACTGGTGGTGCTGCCTTGGGTGGTGCGGCTCGTCACCGCGAGCCTCGCCGGTTTCGACCGCAGCATCGAGGAGGCCGCCCAGAACCTTGGCGCCGGCCCCTGGACCACCTTCCGCCGGGTGACCCTCCCTGGTATCCGCCCCGGTATCGTCGCGGCGGCGCTGTTCGGCTTCGTGACCTCCTTCGGCAATCTGGAGATGAGCCTGTTCCTCGTCGGGCCGGGCCGGATCACCCTGCCGATCGCGATTCTCCAATATCTGGAATGGAAGATCGATCCGGCCGTCGCTGCGGCGTCGCTGATGCAGATCGTCCTGATCGCCGTGGCGATGATCGTCACCGACCGCTACGTCAAACTGAGCCGGGTCGTCTGATGGCACGCCTTTCGATCGATCATCTCAACAAACGCTATGGCGACCTCACCGTGGTGGACGACGTCACCATCGACGTCGCCGATGGCGAGTTCCTGGTCCTGCTCGGCCCGTCCGGCTGCGGCAAGACCACGACCCTGCGCATGATCGCCGGGTTCATGCCGCCTTCGGCGGGCTCGATTACGATCGGTGAGCGCAACGTGACTGGCTTGCCGCCGTGGAAGCGCAATTGCGGGCTGGTCTTCCAGAGCTACGCGCTCTTCCCGCATATGACAGTCGCCGAGAACGTCGCCTTCGGGCTGGAAATGCACAAGGTCTCGGCCGCCGAACGCACCCCACGCGTCGCCGAGGCGCTGCGCCTGGTGCGCCTGACCGGTTTCGATTCCCGTTATCCTCGGCAGCTTTCCGGCGGGCAGCAGCAGCGTGTGGCGCTGGCACGCGCGCTCGCCATGGAGCCGGATGTGCTCCTGCTCGACGAGCCGCTCTCTAATCTCGACGCCAAGCTCCGACAGGAGGTCCGGGTCGAGATCAGCGATCTCACCCGCAAGCTCGGCCTGACGACGATCATGGTGACGCATGATCAGGAAGAGGCGTTGACCATGGCCGATCGCCTCGTGGTCATGGAGAAGGGGCAGGTGCGCCAGATCGGCACCCAGCGCGAGCTCTACGAGAAGCCGGCGGACCGTTTCGTCGCGGGCTTCATCGGGCGCAGCGCCTTCCTGGAAGGGTCTGTTGCGGAGGCCGGCCGATTCCGCAGCGCAGGCGGACTCGACATCGCCTGCATGGCCGCCGCCGTGCCGGGGCCGGCGACGCTTGCGCTCCGGCCCGAGCGGGTCGCGGTCGGYGCCGAGAGCGARGCCCTGCCGAACGGCTTCCAGGCGCGCGTCGAGTACGTTTCCTATCTCGGCGCCTTGCTCGAGATCGATGTCGCGCTGTCGGAGCAGGACCACATGCTTCTGCAGATCCCGAACCGCCGCGGCATGGTGGAGCCGAAGACGGGCGACACCCTCACCATAGGCTGGGCCGCTGATGTCGGGCTCGTCTATCCGCGCGCGGTATGAGCCGCGCGTTTCCAGACATCCAATCAGGGGAGTCACAGAGATGACATTCACAATCGATCGCCGCAGCCTTCTGGCGGGTATGAGCCTGGCGGGCGGCCTTGCCGTATCGGGCCTGCCAGCACGGGCGCAATCCGGCGGCAGGGTCGTCGTCGGCACCTGGGGCGGCGACTATGCCCGCCTGCTGACCAAGAACATCGAAGACCCGCTGCTGAAGCCGAAGGGCGTCGAGGTGGTGCAGGACCAGGCCAGCGACGCGCCGCGCCGCGCCAAGATGATCGCGGAGAGGCGCCTGCCGCGCGGCACCGTCGATATTCACGGCCTCTCGGCTGCGAACATGTTCGAAATGAACGAGGCCGGCGTCGTCGAGCAGATCGACTATTCCAAGCTTCCGAACGCCAAAAGCCTGCTGCCGACCATGAAGTATCCGTATGGCGTCGGGCACATCTATTCGGGCAACGTCGTCATCTACAATCCGAAGATCATCAGCCCCGCGCCGACCGGCTTCAAGGACTGGCTTGACCCGAAATGGGGGTCGAAGATCGGCTTCATCGACATCCAATACCAGTCGATCATGATCGCCGCCTCGATGGCCGCCACCAACGGCGCCAGCATGAACGATCTCGACAAGGCCAAGGAGGTGCTGCTTGCGGTGAAGAAGGCCGGCGGGCGCGTCTATCCGACCAATGAGGCCTTCGCCCAGGCGATGAAGAACGAGGAGGTCGGCATCAGCGCGATCTGGAAGGCGCGCGTGGTGCAGTGGCAGAATGCCGGCATCCCCTGCGAGGCGATCGCGCCCATCGAGGGCATTCCGATCTACGTTTCGGGCTTCGTCATTCCGAAGAACGCTCCGAACAAGGACAACGCCTACGCCTACATGAACGCGATGCTCGAGAAGGCGCCGCRGGAGGCCTTCGCCGCCGATATGGGCTACAACGGCACCGTATCGGGGCTCGCGGTCCCTGCGGACCTGCAGAAGCGCATCGGCTTCACCCCTGAGGAGGAGAAGCGCCTCAAGGATCTCGACTACGCCTTCCTCGCCAAGAACGACGCGGCCATGAAGGAATGGTGGGACAAGGTTTTCAAGGCGTGAGGATGCGCCGCCTCGCCATTCCGATGCGAGCCGCAGGCCCGCAGCCGCTGACCACGATCGCTTCGGCATCCTGGTCGGGCTCGAAACGTCGGTCCGGCTCGCGCCTCGGGGAGGCGGCGACATTGCCTGGTTCCGTGTCGTGTTCAAGGGTTGGGGGGCGCTCCGCAGGAGCGCCCCCGGAAAGAACGGGGAGGCTGTCATGAGCACCGCCGCGCCTGAGCCGGTTGCCGGCTCCCGGACCCATCTTGCCGGGCTGCTCGTTATCCCGGCGACGATCCTCGTCATGGTCGGCCTGATCGGGCCGATCGCGATCCTGTTCCGCTATTCGCTCAACCAGTTCATCCCGGGCCAGTTCATGGTCGACGGGCTGACGATCGAAAACTACGTCAAGTTCTTCACCGACCCGTATTATCTCAACGTGTTGCTGCGCACGGTGCGCGTCGCGGTGATCTGCACGCTGGCGTGCCTGATCCTCGGCTTTCCGCTGGCCTATGTGCTGGCGCGCACGCAAAGCCGCTTCAAGAACCTGCTGATCATCGCCGTGGTGCTGCCGCTCTTCGTCGGCAACGCGGTGCGCGCGGCCGGCTGGATGACAGCCTTCGGCAACAAGGGCGCCTTCAACGTCTCGCTGATGGGGCTTGGCCTGATCGACCAGCCGATCGAGATCATGTTCACGGAGACCGCGGTGCTGATCGGCATCATTGCGGTCAACCTGCCCTTCATGGTGCTGACGTTGCAGAGCGTGATCGAAGGGATTCCGCGCAATGTCGAGGAGGCGGCGTTCAGCCTCGGTGCGGCGCCGGCCGCGATGGTGCGGCGCGTGCTCTGGCCGCTGGCCATGCCCGGCGTTCTCGCTGGCACGATCCTCACCTTCATCCTCGCCATGAATGCCTATGCGACGCCGGTCCTGCTCGGCGGGCCGAAATTCCAGATGATGGGGCCGCTGGTCTACGGGCAGTTCGCCCAGCAGAACAACTGGCCCTTCGGCGGGGCTATCTCCTTCATCCTGATGACGGCGACACTGCTGCTCACGGTCGTTGCCAATCTCGTCGTCCAGCGCCGCTATCGCTGAGGCCCGACGACGGCGAGTCACGCGTTTCACTGCCGCCGATCGCGAATTCCACGCAGGATCAAGCCGGCAGCGGACATGCGGGAATCCGCTCGATTGACGCGCTGTTCCGGTCCGAAGTGAGACTGCGAGACCGTGTGTACGGTAACGACTTTGGAGGACGGAAAATTCGTGCAGCGAAGACCCGAGCTTGCCAATCGGGACATGTGACGGCAGTCTCGGATCGGCAAAGACGTTCGACAGGTTTATGCCGGAGTGCTATCTCGTCGGGCAACAGAGCATCGGAAGCTTCAAAATCATGATCATGGACGGTGGTATGGACGAGATCGCTTTGCTCGGGCGTCGCTCGGAGCTCCTCAGCCGCCGGTCGTTTCTGGTCGGCTCAGCTGTTGGTATCGGCGCGCTGGGGCTGGGCGGCTGCGCGACCTCCGACGGGATGAGCTTCGCCGAGGCGCAGAGGGTCTACGGCCCGGTGCCCGAAGAGAAATTCCCGATCCCGGCGGTCGACGTCAGCAAGGTCGATCCGAAATATTTCCGCCGGACGGTCCGCTACGACTCCAAGGAAGCACCCGRCACGATCATCGTCGATCCCGGCAATTACTACGTATACCGCATCGAGGGCGACGGAAACGCCACCCGCTATGGCGCCAATGTCGGCCGCGACGGCTTCCGCTGGAACGGCGACGCCTATGTCGGCCGCAAGTCCGAATGGGCGACCTGGACACCGCCCAGGGAGATGATCAAGCGCCAGCCCGAGGCGGCGAAATGGGCGCGCGGCATGCCGGGCGGGCTCGACAATCCGCTCGGCGCACGCACGCTCCATCTTTACCAGAACGGCGCCTACACGCTCTACACGATCTACGCCAGCAGCGATCCGGACTCGATCGGCTCCGGCGTCACGAGCGGCTGTGTCGGCCTGCTCAGCCAGGATATGATCGACCTGTATTCAAAGACGCCGGTCAAGACGAAGGTTGTCGTCCTGCCAGCCTAGGGCACCGGTGTCGCCCGGCCCGGGCGTGTCGATGCGGGCAGTGAAAAAGAGAACGGGCCCGTTCATGAGGGTCATTGCGGCTGTCGGCGGCAGGGGCCGGAGACAGCCGCTCCGGCCCTCTGCGTCGGCCAATCTGCTCTTGGTGTTGGCAAAGCGGCGTTTCAGCTCGTCGATTCCGTTCAGGCGCTCGTGGATCGATGTACGTTATGG
>NZ_JBFUIF010000047.1:0-24636 GCF_056402015.1 Allobosea sp. P4_C6 | reverse complement strand
GTCGAGGTCTACTTCTGCGATCCCAGGTCACCCTGGCAACGTGGCTCGAACGAGAACACCAACCGGCTCCTGCGCCAGTATCTTCCCCACGGAACCGACCTGTCCCTGCAAAGCCAGGCCCAGCTCAGCGCCATCGCCCGTCAGCTCAACGAACGGCCCAGAAAGACCTTGCTCTATCAAACCCCAGCCGAGAGGTTCGCCGAGTGTGTTGCGGCGATCAGTTGAGCCCGCCGCCATTTGCAGACGTTCAACCCACTGCGTAAAGCAGACATCGAGCCACCGTCGCGGGAACCGCAGCAGGCTATCGGAGCTTGGCGAGCGTTGACAGGGCATTGAACATCGCCGAGTACGCGCCGCGAGGTAACGGCCTCGATCCCAAAACGGGATTAGCAATGTCCGGGAACGGCCCGGCCCTTACTTTTGGCGTTGGCTATGGCGACTTCCACGACATCAGGTACGGCGGCGCTGTTTCGCTGGTATGTATCGTCCGCGACATTCGCTGTACCTCAGGCGGCGGGACCGGTCGCGTTCGCCCTCGTCGCGCTGGCGCTGACGGGCGACACAAGCGGCGGCGCGGCGATGATCCTCGCCTTCACGCTCGCCCAGGTGTTGGGCGCGATCCCCCTCACGAGGGCGGGTCGGAGCCTCGCCCCAACAACGTATTTGCGAGCGCTCGTTCTGTTCCGGGCTGTCGCGCTCGGGACCGTGGCCTTGATGACGCATTACGCTGCGCCCTTCATCTGGCTGGTCGCATTCTCGGCTCTGGCAGGAGCGGTGACAGGCGCGGCCTTCGGATATCTGCGAGCCGTGCTGAGCGAGCTTGCTCCGGCAGGTAAATTGCCCCGGGCGCTGGGCATTTCTTCGACGCTGAACGAGGTGACGTTCGTTCTCGCACCGGTGCTCGCCTCCGGGCTCGGCACGGTTTCTCCCGCGTTTGCCGTCGTCGCTTTGTCCTGCTTGGGCGCCATTCCCGCTTTGCTCGTTCCAACCGCCCCATCGGCGCCGACCGAAGACGTGCACGCGCCGGACGCCTCCGTCCTTACGCCGTCGATCCTGCTCTGGCTGATGTGCGCTGCGGCGGGCGGCTCGACAGTGGCAGCTCTGGAGATCGGCGCGGTCGGGCTTGCCCTGCAATTTGGCTATGCCCCGGCTCTTGCAATCCTGTTCACCGTCCCGCTTTGCGTCGCGTCGGTGGCCGGCGGCATCTGGGTCAGCGTCAGAAATCGCATCGCGAGCCGGCGTGCCGTCCTGATCCAGCTGACGGTCATGACGGTTGGCGCCATCGTCGTCGCACTTCAGCTATCAATGGCGGTGACCGTGGCGGGGGCTATCCTGGTCGGTGCAGTGCTCGCGCCGTTGGGAACCTACTACTCGCTGATCCTCGACACGCTTGCTCCGCCAAAAAAGCGGCCCGAGGTCTTCGCGCTGCTCCGCACCGCCAACGCGACCGGTGTCATCATCGCCAGCGCGGTCATGACCGCAGTCTCGCTGTCGACGGCGTTGATCGTCGTGAGCTGCCTGATGGCTTCTGTCGTCATCGTCGTCGGCCTCGCTTCAAGGCCACCGATGTCGGTTACGCCCCCGGCCGCTTAGCCAAGGCCAGTCCGACCCAAGGCAACCATCCTTCATCACCAAGCCAGCATGAGGGCGGCTGAGCCGACGACCAGCCAGCTGCGCGAGCATCTACAGTCAGCGCGGCCATTCTTGCCCCGCATCATGTGCGGGTGCTGATGGAACACTGCTGCGCCGTACGGCGCCTCTTCGCGAAAACGGCAGAAGCATGGAGACACGCTCGCGGTAACGCCGGTAGTCGTCGCCGAAGAGCGCAATCAGATCACGCTCCTCCAGCATGATGCCGATCAGGATGTAGGCGGTCGTGACTGCCGCGAAGAGGAGATGACCCTGGCTCATGACGGGCGTCGCCCAAAAGGCAATGATGAATCCGAGGTAGATCGGATGCCGAACAAGCTTGTAGAGGCCCGGCGTGCGGAACTCGGCAGCGGGCATGCCGCGCCCGGAGAACCGCATGAACACCTGCTTCAGCCCGAACAACTCGAAATGGCTGATCATGAAGGTCGAAAGCAGTACGAGCAGCCAGCCGAACAAGGACAGCGCGGTGAGAGCGGCCGACAGCCTCGTATCCGTCACGCTCCAAACGAGTTGCGGCAAAGGCCGCCACTGCCACATCAAGAGCGCAAGGGCAGCCGTCGCGAGCAGGACATAGGTTGGCCGCTCAAGCGCTGGATCGATCCAACCGCCCCACCGGCGCTTGAACCAAGGGCGAGCCATTACGCTATGCTGGATCGCGAAAAGCGACAGCAATGCGAGGTTAATGACGACAGCCTGCACGATCGGCGTAGCCGGTCCGTCATCGATCCCCTTCGGCACGAAAAGTGCGCCGACGAAGCCGACCGCATAGACAAAGGTTGCGAAGAAGAAAGCGTATGACAGAAGGCCATAGAGCAGGATGGTGGCCTTGCGCATGGCGGGGTCCCCCGGTCGGTTGCGATGAATGGCGTTGTTGGCCTGCGTCGCGGCAAGGTGTGGTCGAAGTCTTGGATACGCCACAATTGCCGATCGAACTCGGAGCTGCGTCATCTGCAATGTTTAGTCTTCAGGTTTGCGCCAGCGCGTGCGCTTCCGAAGTCAATCTTGCGGCGAAAATTGATCCCGAAACGATGTATTCTCTTTGTCCATCAGGCTTAAAGCGTATGACGCTGCCATCTTCTCTTAGAAGATAAGCCGATAGCCCAATGCTCCGCATTTGTTGAATGGTATTGCGATGGAATAGCGCAAGTTTGTGATCGAAAGTGGGGGGCATGTGGCACGCTCCGGGGTTCAATCCAGCGCTATGGATACGCACCTCGGGGGAATTGAATGTGATGTGGGTCACACATCCAGCGGTGACGCCGTATGAGCTGTTCGGCGCGCTGAAAGACCGGCCGCAACCGAAAAGGAACGTTCTTGGCGGAACAGCTCAGTATCAGCCGGGCGCCAGCGGACTCTGGGTCCTCGCCTGAAAGCGGGCCTTCACAGCAAACCTGAATCGGAGGCCTCAATCGGCGGAAGACCGACGATTTCGGTTCCCCCAGCGATTGAAACGCTCCAGTATCCCGACATAGTAGCGAGCTTCGGTTGAGAAAAGAGACCCTAGACGCGCCGTGTCTGTCAATGAGACAGAAGCGTATCCTCGCCTCTACTTCAGACCGTATTCGCAACAATTACCCGTTGGCGATAAGTCGTCGGAAAATGGCGTGTCATTGGGGAAGGTCGTTCCAATAGTCCCTCATTTCCTGCTGACGTTTTTGGTCTGGTGAAACTCTTCCGTCCCCATAGAGGGTCGCGGCGCCTCGGACCTGGGCCTCGGTGATGTCGGTGCGATAGCCCTCGAGCTCCTTGTCGTAGACGAGCTTTTCCCATGGGATCGTAACGTGGTGGCTGCCAATGCCGAGAAATCCTCCAAACGTCACATCGACGAAGAATACGCGACCACTGACCTTCTCAATCAACAAGCGCTTGATGGTGCCGATCTGATCGTACTTGCGGTCGAATACGGCGGTCCCTGCGACGCGATCACTTTCGATGAACAGGTGCGCTGCCGCTGGCCGCTCGACCGGCCCCCAGAGATAGAAGCCATTCTCGATGATGCCGGCCGCAACRACCGCCCTGCTGACTTTCGGGGTCCATTCCGCGTCGGGTCGGATCTCCCGCACGAGGGTCCACGGCCCAAGATCCGGAGGCAAGCTGGCGCCGGTGGGCTCCTCGGTGAAGCCGCGTAGGTCACGGGAGTTCACCGCTTGGAACAAGCAGTAGGTTCTCATGAGCGCCTCCCTCTACTGAAACACAGCCTGGTGGGCTGGTGCGCCATCCGGCTGCGGCATCCATGGTGACCGAGCCTCCAGACCGCCCGTCATGAACCGGCCACGAAGAACGCCAGCCGGGTGAAGAGCGTGTAGTTCGATTCGAAGACCATGATTCCGACGAAGACCAACAAAACCAGCGGCGGGACGAGGATCGCATAGCTCAGCGCCAGTCGCTCCCAGGCCATGTGCATGAAGACGGCGACGATCAGCCCGGCCTTGAGCGCCATGAAGATCAGGATCAGCGACCATCTGAGATAGCCGACGAGACCGAAGTAATCGACCAGGTAAGAGCAGGCGCTGAGGATGAAAAGCCAGGCCCAGACCACGAGATAAAGCCTGATCGGATGCTGTTGTGCGTCGGTATGAGCTGCGGCCTGTGCCATGTCGACCACTCACCAGAGATAGAACAGCGCGAAGATGAACACCCAGACGAGATCGACGAAGTGCCAATAGAGCCCGGTGATCTCGACGATCTCGTAGCGTCCCTTCCGGCTGGTGAAGAACCCGCACCGCTCCTGGTCGAAATCGCCGCGCCAGACCTTACGGGCGATGATGATCAGGAAGATCACGCCGATCGTGACATGGGTGCCGTGGAAGCCGGTGATCATGAAGAAGCTGGAGCCGAACTGCTCCGCGCCCCAGGGATTACCCCAGGGGCGGACGCCTTCCGAGATCAGCTTCGACCATTCGAAGGCCTGCATGCCGACGAAGGTCGCGCCGAGCACGGCGGTCACCAGCATCAGGATCGCCGTCTTCCTACGGTCGCGGCGATAGCCGAAATTGACCGCCATCGCCATCGTGCCGCTACTACTGATCAGGACGAAGGTCATGATCGCGATCAGGATCAGCGGAAGGTGGTGGCCGGCGATCTCAAGAGCGAAGACCTCGCTCGGATTGGGCCAGGGCACGGTCGTCGACATCCTCACTGTCATGTAGGAGATGAGGAACGTGCCGAAGATGAAGGTGTCGCTGAGCAGGAAGATCCACATCATGGCCTTCCCCCATGAGACGTTCTTGAAGGCCCGCTGATCGGACGACCAGTCCGCCACGATGCCCTGCCAGCCGGGGGCGCGACCGACCTTGGCATTCAGGGTGGTGGGCGCGACCTCATTCATCGGCCTCTCCTCGCTAACTCAGCAATCCGCGGCAGATCTCGATGAGATCGTCCGTCCAGCGCATCAGCAGGCTGAACAGGACGAGCCAGACCAGCAGCAGGAAATGCCAGTAGATGGCACAGAGCTCGACGCTGAGGGTCAGCTCGCCCATCGTCTTCGGGGCGATGTCCTTCGGTGCGGCGAACACTCCGGCGGAAGTCCGGCAAAGCGCCACGAGCCCGCCCAGCATATGCGCGCCATGAATCGCCGTGACCAGGTAGAAGAAGGCGCTGGCGGGGTTGGCCGCCGTGAAATAGCCGGAGGCGGCAAGCTCGCGCCACGCCAGCACCTGAGCGGCAAGGAAGGCGAGCGAGCACACGCCCGCGGCAACGAGGCTGGAGCGAAGATGGCCGAGCTCGTCGCAGCGCGCGGCGATCACCGCCATGTAAAGCGCGACGCTCGCGAGGATCAGAAGTCCGGTGCTGAACCAGAGCACGGTCGGCATCGGCAGCGCGCGCCAATCCGCCATGCCCATGCGCATCGAGTAGGCGCTCACGAGCAGCGCAAAAAGCGAGCTGGCGACGACGAGGAAGGCGCCGAGGCCGAGCTTCGCCGTCGCCGGCGAAGACGGCTCCGCGGCATCGCCGATAACTCCGACCTCGAGCCAGGGCTTGGAAGCCAGGCGTTGACGCGAGAGCCACCAGCCAGCGAAGGCTGCCACGATGACCATGAAGACGAGGACCACGCCCATCGCGCCTCTCCTCACGCGGTCAGCGGGGTCGGCGGCTGGTTCTGCGGCAGGAAATCCTGCGCGGCGCCAGGCACGCTGTAATCATAGGCCCAGCGGTAGACCACCGGCAGGGTCTTGCCCCAATTGCCGTGCGGCGGCGGCGTCGTCGGCGTCTGCCATTCCAGCGTGGTCGCGCGCCAGGGATTGCCGCCGGCCGGCCGGCCGTGCCTGACGCTCCAGACGAGGTTGAACAGGAAGACGAGCTGGGCGGCGCCGACGATCAGGGCGACGATCGTGATGAAGGCGTTCAGCGTCCCCACCGAAGGCGGGATGAAGGCCATCTCGCCGATCTCGTGATAGCGGCGCGGCACGCCCATCAGCCCGATATAGTGCATCGGGAAGAAAATCAGGTAGGCCCCGAGGAAGGTGATCCAGAAATGCAGCTTCCCGAGCGCGTCATCGAGCATCCGCCCGGTGACCTTCGGATACCAATGGTAGATCGCGCCGAAGATCACGAGGATCGGCGCGACGCCCATCACCATGTGGAAATGGGCGACGACGAACATCGTATCGGAGAGCGGCACGTCGACGACGACATTGCCGAGAAACAGGCCGGTGAGCCCGCCATTGACGAAGGTGACGATGAAGCCGAGGGCGAACAGCATCGGCACTGTGAAATGGATGTCGCCGCGCCAGAGCGTCAGCACCCAGTTATAGACCTTGATCGCGGTCGGGATCGCAATGATCAGTGTCGTGGTGGCGAAGAAGAACCCGAAGGCGGGGTGCATCCCGCTGACGTACATGTGGTGCGCCCAGACGACGAAGCTGAGCGCGCCGATTGCCACTAGCGCCCACACCATCATGCGGTAGCCGAAGATGTTCTTGCGCGCATGGGTGCTGATCAGATCGGAGACGATGCCGAAGGCCGGCAGCGCGACGATGTAGACCTCCGGATGCCCGAAGAACCAGAACAGGTGCTGGAACAGGATCGGGCTGCCGCCCTTATAAGCCAGCCGCTCGCCCATCGCGACGATGGCCGGCATGAAGAAGCTCGTGCCGATCAGCCGGTCGAGCAGCATCATCACGGCGCCGACGAAGAGTGCGGGAAAGGCGAGCAGCGCCATGACGGTCGCCGTGAAGATGCCCCAGATCGTCAGTGGCATGCGCATCAGCGTCATGCCCCGGGCGCGCCCTTGCAGGATGGTCACGACATAGTTCAGCCCGCCCATCGTGAAACCGATGATGAAGAGGATGAGCGAGACGAGCAACACGACGATGCCCCATTGCTGGCCGGGCGTGTTGGCCAGGATCGCTTGCGGCGGATAGAGGGTCCATCCCGCGCCAGTCGGGCCGCCCGGCACGAAGAAGCCGGTGACGAGAACCAGCACGGCGAGCAGGTAGATCCAGAAGCTCAGCATGTTCAAATAGGGGAACACCATGTCCCGCGCGCCGAGCATCAGCGGAATGAGATAGTTGCCGAAGCCGCCGAGGAACAGGGCGGTCAGCAAGTAGATCACCATGATCATCCCATGCATGGTGATGAACTGGTAGTAGCGATCCGGGTCGATGAAAGAGAATGTCCCCGGGAAGCCGAGCTGCAGCCGTATCAGCCAGGACAGGACCAGGGCGACAAGGCCGATCGACAGTGCCACCATGGAATATTGGATGGCGATGATCTTCGCATCCTGCGAGAAGACGTACTTCGTCATCCAGCTATGCGGGTGATAGAGTTCGACATCGTCGACTTCGGCCGCCGGTAGCGGTTCAGGGGCGCCGTGCATTACGTCGACCATCGGACCATCTCCACTCCTCGCGGGGGCGAAGTCCCGTTCCGGGGTTCGCCCCGCATCTAACCCTAGTTCTTCGCCTCCGCCCTGGCGGGCGCCTGAAGCTGGGCGAAGGTTTTCTGCTGCTGCAGCCAAGTCTGGTACTTGCCCTCCAGCTCGACCACGACATTGCCGCGCATGAAGGTGTGGCCGGTGCCGCAGAGCTCGGCGCAAAGCACGTCGAAAGTGCCGGCCAGCGTCGGCGTGAACCAGTAATAGGTGACGCTGCCTGGGATCATGTCCATCTTGGCGCGGAACTCCGGCACGTAGAAATCGTGCACGACATCCACCGCGCGCAGCAGCATCTTCACCGGCTTGCCGAGCTGGAGATGGAGGTTGTCACCCTGGATGACGACGTCGTCCTGCCCGTGCGGGTCTTTCGGATCGACGCCCAGCGGGTTCTCCGGGGTGATATGGGCGACATCGGAGGCGCCGAGTTTGCCATCGGCGCCCGGCAGCCGGTAGGCCCATTGCCACTGCTGGCCGATGACCTCGACCATGGTGGCGTCCTTCGGAACCGTGACGAACTGGTGCCAGACGATGAGGCCGGGCGCGAGCATGGCGGCGACGCCGACGCCGGTGCCGATCGCGAGCCACCATTCGAGCCTCTTGTTCTCGGGCTCATAGGCGGCGCGGCTGCCCTCGCGGTGGCGAAAGCGGAAGGTGCAATAGGCCATGAACAGCACGACAGCCGCAAAGACGGCGCCGGTAATCCAGAACGTGATGATGATGGTATCGTCGATATAGCCCCAGTTGGAGGCGATCGGCGTCCACCACCACGGACTCAGGAAGTGGAACACCACTGAGCCGATCACGACCAGAGCTAGGACGACCGCGATACCCATCCCTTTTCATCCTTGCCGAGGGCGGCAACGAACAGGAATCAGGCAATGCCGCAGCATGAGTAACGCGCCGCGGCGCTACGTAAACGCGCTCACTTTCGACATGAGAACGGTGTTGCGGCCCGAGGTGAATCGGGCCGTCAGCTTAAAACGGACGAGGACAACAACATTAGGGAAGGCACATGACTGCCGTGGGGCGCGGGCTCGAGCGAACGCACCGTCGGGCTGCAAGTTTTGCTTCCTGTTCGCCATCGCCGAACCTATGGTTCGCTTGGACGACCACGCGTCGCATCTGACGCATAAGCTCTCAGCCAGGCCGCAGGACACTCAAGCCTCCAGCCCATAGTCGCCTCATGTTGTCGTCCTGCTCGCGGGAGTTGTCAATCGATCCGATATCGCAGCCCGGAGTCGTCACGGCTGCTTCAAGCGCCGATAAGGCTATTTTTTCTTTCCGTCAGCGTCAAATTGCTTGAGGAAGGCAACGATGTCGTCGATTTCCTGATCGGTTTTTAGGCCCGGGAACACCATCTTGGTGCTTGGGATCTTTACCTGCGGCGCCTTGATGTAATCCCGGAACGTGGGCTCGTCCCACACGATGCCGGAGCTCTTATTGGCGGCCGAATAACTGTAGCCCTCGATCGATCCCGCCGGCCGACCGAGGAGGCCGTTCAATCTCGGCCCGACGGCGTTCTTCGCCGTTTCCCCGATCTGGTGGCAGGCACGGCATTTTTGAAAGACCTTCTCACCCGCGGCGGGCTCGCCGGCCGCCTTGGCTGGATGGGACAGGGCCGCAAGCATCAACGAGGCCATCAAGGTCGAGCGCAGCATCGAAGGTTCTCCCTCGAATTCGGAAGCGACCTTTCCGCCGGGCGGGCGGTCAAGCCGCACAACCTTTCGCAATATGTCTACATCATTGCCGGCCTGCCTCCAATCCAAGATGCCCGACAGCAGACGCTCCCAGAGTCCGAAATGGGGCCAATTTCGTTCGCCGCCCCAACGGGCGGCGAACGTGCGCAACACGTCCGTAGCCTCGCTCGGTCAGCCGGCTGCTATCAGGAAGGAACACCGTAGCCATTGTCCACATCAGAGGGTGGCGCCATAGGCTACAAAGTATTTCCGAGTTTATGTAGGCAATTAGGGCGAGCTTTTGAAGCGCGAGATCATGCCTCTGGAACGCCAGGGCCGCCGTCGCTGCGATGCTGGGGTCTTCGCGCCGTCGGCCCTAGCTTCGTCGGCACTCAGACGGTACAGCGGCGCGATCAATCCGCTATCCCTTTTCGTTGCGACAAAACTCGATCGGAAAGCGCTCGCACCTCAGGCAAATGTGGGCGGCGCACCGGGCACTTCAACATATGCTGTTGGGAGCCATGACCGGTCGTCGACGTTCGGTTAGGTGCTATCCCTGCAACTCGCCGATGCCTTCTTGTCAGAATCAATTCACCACTCGGCGCGAGGCTGAGTGGTGAAGAGCAACTCTCCTAAACAAGGCCCCTGCAACTCCACCACCGCCTTCGGCTTGACGCCCCGCTTTCGGCCTTCTCGAAGTCGACCGACTCCTCCGACGGGATCACTCACTGCGAACCGGTCAGGCTGAAGGCGTTCCTCCGCTAACCCGGAACGCGATTGGGTTGCGCTCCTCGCGGAGCGATCCGGTAAGGGCCGCGATTTTGTCGAATGGCATCTGCAGGAAGACATGACGCCTCCGGAAGCGCTCATTCGGGCGGCGGCCGAATTGCTCGATGAACAATCGGCGGGGCCGGTTGAGCTCACATGATGTCGGAGCAGTCCAATGACAGGACGAGTATCGTGCGGCCCTCGCGCGCGGCGGCGCTAAGCGACGGACTTGAGGGGTCCGAAGGGGCCAGGAGTTCAGTCGTCTCACGTCAGAGATCCGCGACTGGGCTGACGCCCACAAGGGCGATACTTCTAGGCAAGATCGACAAGGATTGATAGATCGCGCCTCCTGGGCGCGGCTTCCAGCGGGATGCTGAGATCACCGCAGGCCTGATCGCGCTGCCCGGAGCGAGCTTCGTGACACAAGGCACGAGGCCCGCCACCAACGCCGCTCTGCTCGCGGCCGGGCTCAATGCCAGACTCGGTGAGCGGGTCACCCTTGGCGTCCGCCTCGACAGCGAGCTCTCCGCCAACACCAGACGCCTCGGCGGAAGCGCTCAGATCAGGATCAGCTTCTGAAGTTGGAAGCCGGTATTCACCTATGTTGCGTTCGCTTAGTCTGCTGAGCCCTGCAGTTGGCTGAGTTCCGCCTTCCGGCGGCCTTGGAACGTCGGCAACTGGCGCCCGCCTGTCTTGAGCTGAGCAGCTTGTGCTAAGAATGAATTGGTGGTCAGCGATCTCGAACAGCGACAAGGATTGTCCCTTGAGAAAGCGAAGTGGCACCATTCGGAAGCGTCGTCGGCTCCTCGCCAGAAACGCGAGGCAGATACTCGCTTGCTCGGCGTGACGTTATGGCTCTCAATCCCTCGTCTGCCCTTTCCCAACTCTTGAACGCCCCGGTGAAACCGGGGCAGGTTATTTGGATTGGCCTCCGGCCGCGCCGCCGAGAGCCAATGCTTCCTGTACAAAGCGCGGATCTTGATCTGGTGCAGGGTATCATTGGTGATCGCTACGTCCGGGCCGCAGGCGCGCGGCAAGTGACCTTGGTTCAGGCCGAACACCTCGCCGCGATCGCGAGCCACATCGGGCGCCCGCAAATTTTTCCCGAGGATTTGCGGCGCAACGTCGTAACCTGCGGCATCAATCTGCTCGCACTCAAGGAGAAGCGATTCAAGATCGGTTCCACTGTCTTGGAAACGACCGGAGAGTGTCATCCGTGCTGTCGCATGGAAGAAATCTTGGGGGTAGGCGGATACAATGCAGTGCGGGGACTCGGCGGCATCACAGCCCGCATTGTCGTAAGCGGAACCATCGGCGTCGGCGATGACGTAGCCCCGCTTCCAACCGCCGTCGCGGCCCATTTCCGCCGGTAGCTTACGAGTGCACACCAGATCACACCTATCCGAAAGTGAGCACGTGGCTGCGGAAATGTATGTGCCACGTCGCTGCTAGGGTTCGAGAAAGGCTGCCAGTCTTCGGGCGTGCCGACGCACATGAGCTTGAGCTTCACCCCCGGGCACGACACGCCGCTGGTTGACTTGTCAGGACTGAGCGACGCGTCGGTTCGTGAAGGTCAGGAGGCAAGTTACCCTTTGATCAGCGATCGAAATGCGCAACGAAGCGCGCATCGGCCGGCGGCACACCAGCGGCGGCGGGTGGGGCTTTGCTCGCTACGAGGGTTAAAGTTCTGACGTAAAACCCCAGTCCGGGAGCTCCGCCGTGCTACTTTCCGAGCATAGGCATGCCCTTGTGCATTGGCGCGTTTTGGCCTCATGCTCCTGGTCAAGAGGGAACAGCAGATCATGTGCCGGCTCCAAGATGGCATTTGGTGCGGCAAACCGGATAGCGCATGGTTTCTGTTGAGCTGAAAGCCGTTTCGAAAACCTGGGGCGGCGCTGCCGCGGTCGACGAGGTCAGCTTCGCCGTGGAGGGCGGCAAGCTCGTCGCGCTGCTGGGGCCGTCCGGCTGTGGAAAGTCGACGACGCTACGCCTGATCGCCGGGCTAGAGGACACCAGCAGCGGCGCGATCATGATCGGCGGGCGCGATGTCACCTACGCCCAGCCATCGAAGCGCGGCATCGCGATGGTGTTCCAGAACTACGCGCTGTTTCCGCATCTGTCGGTCGCGGAGAACATCGCCTTCGGATTGCAGGTGCGGAAGGTCCCGCGCGCCGAGCGCGATGCGCGGCTGGCGCGGGCCGCCGATATTCTCGGGCTGGGTGGTCTGCTCGACCGCAAGCCTTCACAACTGTCGGGTGGGCAGCAGCAACGCGTCGCGCTCGGGCGCGCGATAGTCGCCGAGGCTCCCGTCTGCCTGATGGACGAGCCGCTTTCGAATCTGGATGCGCAGCTTCGGGTCGAGATGCGCCGCGAGATTCGCGAGCTCCAACAGCGGCTGGGGATCACCATGGTCTATGTCACGCATGACCAGGTCGAGGCGATGACCATGGCCGACCAGGTCGTGCTGATGCGCAACGGCCGCATCGAACAGGATGCGCCGCCCGACGAGATCTACGAGAATCCGGCGAGCATCTTCGTCGCGCGCTTCGTGGGAACGCCGCCGATGAATGTCGTGCCGCTGTCGGCCATTGTGGCGGCCGGTAGTGTGGGGCAGTTGACGCCGCCGCCGGGCCTCGACCCGGCCAAGCTTGCCGTCGGCATCCGCCCCGAGATGACCGAACTCGGCGACAGCGGCATCGCGGCCGATGTGGTCGCGGTGGAATATCTCGGTGCCGATACGCTGGTTGAAACCCGCATCGGCGGGCATGGCTTCATCGTCCGGCGCCCCGGCAAGGTGCGGACGAAGCCGGGCGAAAAGGTCTGCATCACATTGTCACAATCGGGACTGCACTGGTTCGACCAGGCGTCCGAGCGCAAAGTGGTTCGGGGTTAGGACCTGCTTACAAGGGTCGGGCGCGAGCCATCTCACAGGGGAGGACTACAAAATGGACAGGCGTGAAGTGTTGGGCGGCGCTGCCGCGCTCGCGGGATCTCTGGCCCTGCCGGGCCTTGCCCTCGCGCAGCAGGCAACGGAGATCTCCTTTTTCTACCCGGTCGCGGTCGGCGGGCCGATCACCAAGCTGATCGATGCCTATGCCGCCGGCTTCGAGAAGGAAAATCCCTCGATCAAGGTCAAGCCGATCTATGCCGGCACCTATCAGGAGACCATCGTCAAGGCGCTGACCGCGCATAAGAGCGGCACCCCGCCGGTGCTCTCGGTGCTGCTCTCGACCGACATGTTCACGCTAATCGACGAAGAGGCCGTCGTGCCCTTCGACAGCTTCATCAAGAGCGACGACGACAAGAAGTGGCTCGGCTCATTCTTCCCCGGTTTCATGGAAAACAGCCAGTCCGGCGGCAAGACCTGGGGCATTCCGTTCCAGCGCTCGACGGTGGTGCTGTACTGGAACAAGGAGCTGTTCAAGGAGGCCGGGCTCGACCCCGACAAGCCCCCGAAGAACTGGGCCGAGCAGGTCGAATTCGCGCAGAAGCTGACCAAGCGCGACGCTGCCGGCAATGTCACGCAATGGGGCATCCAGATCCCGTCCTCAGGCTTCCCCTACTGGCTGTTCCAGGGCCTCTCGACGCAGGCCGGCGCGATCCTCGCCAATGCCGCCGGCGACAAGACCGACTTCGCCAATCCGGGTGTCGTCGAGGCGCTGCAATACTGGGTCGACCTCGCGCAGAAGTACAAGGTGCACCCGACCGGCATCGTCGAATGGGGCACCACGCCGAAGGACTTCTTCGAGAAGAAGGTCGCGATGATGTGGACCACCACCGGCAACCTGACCAATGTGCGCGCCAACGCCAAGTTTCCCTTCGGCGTCGGGCTGCTGCCGGCCGGCAAACGCTTCGGCAGTCCGACGGGCGGCGGCAATTTCTACCTGTCCAAGAAGGCCACGCCCGCCGAGCAGGAAGCCGCCGTCAAGTTCGTGCGCTGGATCACGACGCCGGAGCGCGCGGCCCAATGGAGCATCGAAACCGGCTATGTGGCGGTGACACCCGCCTCCTACGAGACGGAGGCGATGAAGAAATACGTCGCCGATTTCCCGCAGGCGCTGGTGGCGCGCGACCAACTGCCCAATGCCGTGGCCGAGCTCTCGACCCATGAGAACCAGCGCGTCACCAAGGCGCTGAACGATGGGTTGCAGGCGGTGCTGACCGGCACCAAGGCGCCGCAGAAGGCGATGGAGGACGCGCAGGCCGAGGCCGAGCGCATCCTGAAGCCGTATCGCTGAGGTCAAGACCTTTTGGCGATGAACAACCGCGCGACCGCCACGGTCCACGGCTGGCTGCTTTTGCTGCCTGCCATGGCCTGCCTTGTGCTCTTCACGCATTGGCCGGCGGTCGCGAGCCTGATCGAGAGCTTCCATTCGACAGCCAAGGCGCGCCGCCCGGCGCGCTTCGTCGGCCTCGACAACTACGAGCAGATGCTCGCCGACCCGATCTTCTGGAAGGCGATGTCGAACAATCTCTGGTTCGCGCTCGGCACGATTCCGGCCTCGATCGCGCTCGCACTGCTGATGGCGGTCTGGGTCAACGACAAGATCGTCGGGCGGACCTGGGTGCGAATGGCTTTCTTCACGCCGACGATCCTGCCGATGATCGCGGTGGCCAATATCTGGCTGTTCTTCTTCACCCCGCAATACGGGCTGCTGGAACAGATCGTCGGATTCTTCGGCGGGCGCAACACCAACTGGCTGGGTTCCCAGGACACGGCGCTTTCCGCCATCACCATAGTGGCGATCTGGAAGGAAGCCGGCTTCTTCATGATCTTCTACCTCGCGGCGCTCCAGGCCCTGCCGCCGAGCCTGGGCGAGGCGGCCGCGATTGAGGGTGCCTCGCGCTGGACTTACTTTCGGCGGATCCAGTTCCCGCTGCTGATGCCGACGACGCTGTTCGTGCTGATCAACGCCGTGATCAACGCCTTCCGCATGGTCGACCATATCTTCGTCATGACGCGCGGCGGGCCCGACAACGCGACCACGCTTTTGCTGTTCTACATCTATCAGGTCGGCTTCAGCTTCTGGGATACGGCCTATGCGGCGACGCTGACCTGTGTGCTGCTGGCGCTGCTCGCGCTCGTCGCCTTCGTCCAATACGGCATCCTCGAGCGCAGGACGCATTATCGATGAGCGCTCCCGTCGCGCAGCCGGCCGCGCATGCGGCGCGCACCGACCCCTACGCTCCGAAGGGTCTCTCGCTGACGCTGGAATCGACCGGGGCGATCCTGCTCGCGCTGCTCTGGGTCCTGCCGCTGGCCTATGCAGTCTGGGCCGCCTTCCACCCGGCCGAATATACGACGCGCTTCGTTCTCACCGCGCCGCTGACGCTGGACAATTTCGCCCGCGCCTGGGCGGCGGCGCCCTTCGCCCGCTATTTCCTCAACACCTTCATCCTGGTGACGATGATCCTCGCCTTCCAGCTTGTGCTGGGGACGCTCGCGGCTTATGCGCTAGCGCGGCAGGATTTCTGGGGGCGCGACGTTGCCTTCGCGCTGATCCTGGCCCAGCTGATGATCATGCCGGATGCGCTGATCGTCGAGAACTACCGCACGCTCGCCAAAGTCAACCTGATCGACACCATTCCCGCGATCGCGCTGCCCTACATCGCCTCGGCCTTCGGCATCTTTCTGCTCAGGCAGACGTTCAAGACCGTACCCAAGGAGCTCGACGATGCCGCTCGCGTCGAGGGCGCGAGCCCGCTGCAGGTGCTGATCAAGGTCTATGTTCCGCTCGCGAAGCCGACCTATATCGCCTATGGGCTGGTCTCGGTCAGCTACCACTGGAACAACTTCCTCTGGCCGCTGCTGGTCACGAATTCGGTCGAATCACGGCCGCTGACCGTCGGCCTGCAAGTGTTCTCGTCAAGCGATCAGGGCATCGACTGGGCGGTGATCTGCGCTGCGACCCTGATGACCTCGGCGCCTCTGCTCGTCGGCTTCCTGCTGTTCCAGCGTCAGTTCGTGCAGAGCTTTATGCGCGCAGGGATCAAATAAGGCATCGGGCGAAGCTGATCAGATGAAGTTGATCACCTGGAACATCCAATGGGCGCGGGGGACGGACGATGTCGTCGATCCGCGCCGGATCATCGAACACGCCCGCGCGATGGCGGATTTCGACGTGCTCTGCCTACAGGAGGTCGCGGCCAATTTCCCCGATCTCGATGGCAACGATACGACGGACCAGTTCGCGCTGTTTTCGCAACTCCTGCCGGGCTTCACTGCGATCGAGGGCATCGGGGTTGATGTCGATGACGGCAAGGGCGGGCGCAAGCGCTTCGGCAACCTGATCCTGAGTCGCTACCCCGTCGCGCAGGCACTGCGCCACCTCCTGCCCTGGGAGGCGGCGGCGACGAGCAACATGCCGCGCGTGCTGGTCGAGGCGGTCGTCGTGGCGCCGTTCGGGTCGGTGCGGGTGATGACGACGCATCTCGAATATTCCTCGCCTGCGCTGCGCGCGGCACAGGTCGAGGGCATCCGCGAGGCTCATCGCATGGCGGCAGCCCGTGCACGCACGCCGCGAGCGCCTGGGCAGCACACCTATGCGCCGACGCCGAACACGGCGAGCGCGATCCTGACCGGCGATCTCAACATGCGGCCCGACGATCCGTCACTGGCGCGGCTGATGGCCCCCTTCGATAGCGAAACGCCAACGCTTGCCGATCTCTGGCCGGCGCTGATGGGGGAGGCCCCGCCGCCGCCTACCGCCTTCATCGTCGACCAGACCTTTGGTCCGCCGGGCTGCCTCGACTATGTGCTGGCGACGCCCGATCTGGCCGCCCGAGCCCGCAGCATCGTCTGCGACGTCGAGACGCGCGCCTCGGATCATCAGCCGATCCTGGTCGCGTTCGATGCCGGCTGAGCGCGGGCAGGCGGTACTGTGATGATCTTCACGCGGCAGGACCACGACAGGCTCGACAGCATTCTCATTGAGGCCGCGCGCCGCGAGGTCATGCCGCGCTTCCGCAAGCTGGCGCAGGGGGATGTCCGCGCAAAGTCCGCGCCAGGCGATCTCGTGACGGAAGCCGACGAAGCGGCGGAGCGCTTCATCTATGCCGAGCTCGAGCGGGCGTTTCCCGGCGCGCTGCTGGTCGGCGAGGAGGCGGCGACGCGTGATCCGGCGGTGCTGAGCCAATTGGCGGATGCTGAGCTCGCCTTCGTGATCGATCCGATCGACGGCACGCTGAACTATGCCTCCGACTTGCCGCTTTTCGCCGTCATGGCAGCCGCCACCGTCAAGGGCGAAACCGTGGCGGCTGTGATCCACGACCCCATCCTCGCCGACAGCGCGCTCGCCCTGCGGGGGGAAGGTGCCTGGCTGCGCGGATGTGGTGGCGAAGCTCGCGACCTGCGCGTCGGCAAGGCGGCAACGCCAGCGGCGATGAGCGGCATGGTCAGCTGGCAGTATTTTCCCGAACTGCTCCGCAACGCGCTTCCCGGGCGATTCCCGGCCTTCGCGAATGTTTCGTCGCTGCGTTGCTGCGGGCAGGAATACCGGCTCGCGGCCGGAGGGCGTTGCGATTTCCTGCTCTACGGTGTCCTGAATCCCTGGGATCACGCGCCGGGCGCACTGCTTTTCAGCGAGGCCGGTGGGCATGCCCGGATGCTTGACGGCAGCGTCTATCGCGCGGGACGGCCATCCACCGGCTTGCTCTGCGCGCCCGATGCAGAGAGCTGGCGCCAGATCAGGGCCATCCTGGCCGCCTGACCGGCACGCAGGGCTGCGATGCTGCCGCAGACATACGGGATTTCGAAAGATCGACCGTGAGCCCAAGCTTCGCGAGAAAGTTGGTGGGAGAGGGACTTTGATAATCGGCTTAAGCTGCTGTGATTAAATCTTAAATTTGACTGATTGTCCGACGAGGCTATCACAACGGCAAACATCGATCCTTGCGTCGAGACAAGCAATCCATTCCTGAATTTGCGGATTCTTGTCTTGCCTGCTGCGTCGGCGCGGGCGCTTGGCAATCGCCGCACTGGTCGCATTCTTCGCAATCGATGCCCATGGTTGAGCAGAGCCGTTAGGCCGACCCGTTCCCAGAGAAGGCTCAGCGTGAACTCGCTTCTGATGGGCGACGACGTGCTCGACCGCAGGCCGTATCGCCGACTTGCCGGCATTGGCGCGCGCGACATGCTGCGGCATCGGCCGTCCGGGCGGTTGCGGCGATGGACTCGGCTGACCAGCATCTTCGCCGCAGAGCTTTTCTTCCCCTGTGATCGGTAGGCGCTGTCGGCCCAGACCTCGCAGGCGGTGTTCTGCGTCGCCACCAGGCGCGAAGCATCGCGTCGGCAGGCGCGATAGCATCCGCCCATCGGCATGCGCTGCCGAGGTCACCGCGCTCTCCCGGATGAAGCCGAAACGACGGTGGATCGTGATATGGGTTTTATAGCCGAAGGCTGGCAAGGCGATCTGCGCAAGGGCGTGCCGTCGGGCCGTACCAGATTCTTGCCGCCGATCTTGAGCGTCCAGCGCGCATCGACGTCCTTCTGCGCCGCCTTGCTGGGTTGATCGGGCCAGATCTCCTGGGCAGTCTTGCCAGGCTTGATCGCCTCCTTCTCCGCTCCGTGTTCCGCTGCTTGGGTGCGGGCACGAGGAAGGCATCGACGATCTGACCCGACATCGGGATGTAGCCCTTCTTCTGCAGTTGCCAGTCGGAGGCCTTCATCGCCCGCCGCAGCGTGCCGGTTCAGCCAGTCTGTTGCGGAAGTGCCGGATCGTGTTCTCGTCGGGCGTCGGAGCGCCAAGATCGAGTGCAGGCAACGCATCCAGGACAGGCGGTCCCCGCGTCGCTCAGATTATGCTGCGCCTGAAGGATCAGCGCCTTGAACATCGAGATCGGAAGGTCCGCTTTCGGGCAGCGAACTAGGTTCCGCTATTGGCGCTAGGTAGTAGTTGGTCACGGTACTCTCACGAAGTCGATACAACGATCGTCTCGCGCAAGTGGCTGACGAACATCGCAGGAAGTCTCGGCAGCGGACGCCCGCTCTTCTTAACGAGGCTGATAGGCCTGACGAAGCCTGCTGCTTCTATCGGGCGCGAGGATAGGGTCGGGAAGGCTTCGATCTCCTTTGCGGATGAGGGCAGGAAGGTGATGCCCAGGCCCGCGTGCACCATGCCGGCAGCAGTCATCATGTAGGTCGCTTCTCCAGCCGCTGTCGGGATCAGACCGGCTGCGTGGAAGCCCGCCTCGACCACCGCCCGGACGCTGGTATCGGGATGCATCATGATCAGCGGATAACGAAGCAATAGGTCGGGCGTTATCGTTTGCGCCTCAGCAAGCGGGTGGGCGAGCGGGAAGACGACATGCATGCTGTCCTCGAGAGCCAGCAGCACGTCGACGTCAGCCATGTTCGTCGGACCGCCGGTTATTCCAAGGTCGACTTCCTCTGCGTCCACCAAGGACAGGATGCGGCGTGCGATGACATCCCTTATGCGGAAATCGGCCCCGGGATGAGCGGYGCGAAAGGATTTGATGGCTTTTGGCAAAAGGCCAGCGGCAGCGGTCGGCAGCGCGGCGATCTTCACGAGCCCCTGGTAGTCGGTGCCCTGGCTTCGTACGTCGCCGACGATGCCGTCCAGCTCTTGGACCAATCGTCCCAGGACAGGCAGCAAGTCCCGCCCCGCCTGGGTCAGGGTGACGGAACGCGAAGTTCGGTCAAAGAGCCGGACCGTCAGCGTCTCTTCGAGTTTCCGGATCTGCACCGTCAATGTTGGCTGGGCGACATGCAGCAACGCCGCGGCGCGCGTGAAACTGCTCAGCCGTGCGACGGCCACGAACGCTTTGATCTGACGCAGGCTGAGATCCATAGTAAAAAGCTATTTGAGCAATTGAATTATTTCAATTGATTAATCGCTGTGCTGCCCGCAGCCTGCGCGACATGAGAACGATCAGAATTGGTGCAGGGGCAGGTTTCGCGGGGGATCGCATCGAGCCCGCCCTCGAGCTCGCCCGGCATGGGCGCCTGGACTACCTCGTGTTCGAATGCCTCGCCGAGAGGACAATCGCTCTGGCCCAACAGGCGCGGCTCGCCGATGCGTCCAAGGGTTACGATCCTCTGMTCGAGCGACGCATGCTGGCCGTGCTTCGGCCGTGCCAGGAGGCGGGTACGCGGATCGTGACCAATATGGGGGCCGCCAATCCGCTGGCGGCCGCGGAGCTCGTCCGCGATGTGGCCCGGCGGCAGGGATTGTCCGGCCTCAAGGTTGCGGCGGTCACCGGCGACGACATCCTCGAAACGATCCGTCGCAGGGATACCGCACTCCTGGAGGGCGGCGCGCTGTCCGACCTTGGTGATCGCGTGATCTCGGCCAACGCTTATATCGGCGGGCACCCGATTGCCGAGGCTCTGGCCGCGGGGGCGGATGTCGTGGTGACGGGCCGCGCAGCCGATCCCGCCCTGTTCCTAGGCCCTTTGATCCATGCATTCGGCTGGGCGGCGGACGATTGGGAGAAGCTCGGCAAGGGGGTTCTCGCCGGCCATCTGCTCGAATGCGCGGGACAGATCACCGGCGGCTATTTCGCCGACCCCGGAGTCAAGGATGTCCCCAATCTGGCACGTCTGGGATTTCCGATCGGGGAGGTCGGTGAGAGCGGCGACCTTATTGTGACGAAGCTCGACACGGCGGGTGGAGCAGTGACAACCGCCACGGTGAAGGAGCAACTGCTCTACGAGATCGAGGACCCGGCGCGCTATCTCCAGCCTGACGTCGTCGCGGATTTCTCGCATGTGCGCGTACGCTGCGCGGGGCGGGACCGCGTGGCCGTCGAAGGCGGAAGCGGAGAGCCCAGCCCCGGCTCTCTCAAGGTCTCCATCGGCTATCGGGATGGTTTTGTCGGCGAGGGGCAGATTTCCTACGCAGGCAGCGGTGCGGTCGAACGTGCTCGCCTGGCGCTCGATATCGTACGCGAACGCCTGGCGCTCTGCGGTACCCCCATGACGGAAGCGCGCTTCGATCTGATCGGTGTCGACGCATTGCACGGCGCCGAGCTCTCGCGCCGGAGCGAACCTTACGAGGTCCGCATCCGTGTCGCCGCGCGCACCGAAGCCGCGGATGATGCGAAGGCGATCGGAGACGAGGTCGAGGCGCTCTACACAAACGGCCCGGCCGGAGGTGGCGGGTGCTGGAAGTCGGTCAGACCCATCGTAGCGATCGCATCGGCGCTGGTGCCCAAAACCATGGTGTCGACCCAGCTCAGCTTCTTCGAGGCCTGACGTCATGAAGCTTCGCCAGATTGCGCATTCCCGGACCGGCGACAAGGGCAACGTCGCAACCATCTCCGTCATCGCCTTCGACGAACGCGACTACCCCTTCATCGCCGAGCACGTTACGGCCGCGCTCGTAGCCGAACGTTTCCGCGGGATCGCGACCGGTCCTGTCACGCGCTACGAACTACCCACCCTATGCGCCCTGAACTTCGTCATGCGCGGCGCCTTGGGCGGCGGCGTCACGCGCTCTCTGGCGCTCGACGCCCATGGCAAGGGCCTCAGTTCCGCATTGCTCGATCTCGATCTGCCGGAACCGCGTCGCTTGGCGGATGACGGGCGCTGAAAAAACGAAAACAAACGCAAACAGGGAACGAAATGGCCACAAGACGCGCATTCCTCGCCGGCATGACAACAGCTTTGTGCATGCCGTCCATCGCGCGAGCCCAGGGCGCTTCGGTCCTGAAATTCGCGCCGCAATCCGACGTGGCGATCCTCGACCCGATCATGAGCGTGTCCTACGTCACGCGAAACCACGCGATGTTGATCTTCGACACACTGTACGGAGCCGACGAGCACAATCGCGCCCAGCCGCAGATGATCGAGGGCCACCTTGTGGAGCAGGACGGGCGGCAGTGGACGCTCACTCTGCGGGAAGGCTTGCGTTTCCACGACGGTTCGCCGGTCCTCGCCCGCGATGTCGTCGCTAGCGTGAAGAGATGGTGGAAGCGCGACAATGTCGGCCAGGTTCTGGCGGCGCTCACAGACGAACTTTCGGCCGTCTCGGACCGGGCCGTGCGTTTTCGGTTGAAAGCTCCTTTCCCGATGCTGCCGGACGCTTTGGGAAAATTCGGGACCAACAATGCCGTCATCATGCCGGAGCGGCTGGCCCTGACGGAGGCGACCGTCCAGGTGACGGAGATGACCGGCAGCGGTCCCTATCGTTTCGTCGCCGGAGAGAGGGTGCCGGGCAGCCGTCTCGTCTATGAGAAATTTGCGGACTACGTACCGCGCCAAAGCGGGCAGACGAGCGCGCTGGCCGGCCCCAAGGTCGCCCATTTCGACAGGGTCGAGTGGGTGGTCATGCCGGATGTCGCCACTGCGGCCTCGGCCCTGCAGACGGGAGAGATCGACTGGTGGGAACAGCCTGCCTCCGATTACTGGGACCTGCTGTCGGCCAAGGGCAACGTCAAGCTCGACCTGATCGACACCTTCGGTTCGGCCGGCGTCATCCGCTTCAATTTCCTGCAGGGGCCGACGAGCAATGCGCGCATCCGGCAGGCCGCGCTGGCGGCCATCAGCCAGAAGGACGTCATGACCGCCGTCATCGGCGAGGACTCCAAGCACTGGCGGGACAAGGTCGGGTATTTCCAGCCCCACACGCCGATGGCCAGTCCCGTTAGTCCTGCTGCGCAGAAGGAACCGCCGGATCGGGAGCTCGTGCAGCGCCTGTTGAAGGAGGGCGGCTACAAAGGCGAGCCTCTGGTCTTCCTGGTGCCGGGTGACGTTGCGTCGATCAAGGCCCAGGGCGAGGTTGTGACGGACGCGCTGAAGCAGGCCGGCTTCAACATCGACATGCAGTTGATGGATTGGGGCACGGTGCTGGCCCGCGCCAATAACCGGCAGGCCCCCGACAAGGGCGGCTGGCATATGGTGGGCACCTTCACGGCCGGCGTCGGCCTGCTCAACCCGTCGAGCAACAACTTCCTGCGCGGGAGCGGCACTTCCGCGATCTTCGGATGGTCCGATATCCCGCGCCTGGAGGAGCTGCGCATGGACTGGTTCCGGGCCGCGGACGAAAAGGCCCAGGCTGCGATCTGCGCCGAAATCCAGCGGGTGGCCTATGAGGCGGTGCCCTACGCGCCGACCGGCCTTTACTACCAGCAGACGGCTTACCGCAGCAATCTGACGGGCGTGCAGAAGGGCCTGCCGCTGTTCTACGGGGTGCGCCGGACATGAGCCAAAGCAAGGCAGAGCCGCGTCGCTACGTCCCGAGAGGCGAGGATTTCCTCCTGCTTTCGCCAACGTGGCAGGCCTACGCCTATCGCAACGTCGACAGCATGTTCGCGACGCGCTCCATCGCGCGCGGACCTCATGCGTTCCCGCTCGTCCGGGCAGCCGAGATCGCGCCCGAATACGAGGTGGGCGAAGAACGATATGGGGTCGATGACTACATCCATCGTGCCAACGTCGCCGGCCTTCTCGTCTTGCAGGGCGACAAAATCCGGCTCGAACGCTACGGGCTGGGCCTGGAGGAGCATCTGCGCTGGTCGTCCATGTCGATGATCAAGTCGCTGACATCGACGCTGGTCGGCGTGGCACTGCGGGACGGCGCCATTGCGAGCCTGGAAGATGCGGTCTCGCATTACCTCCCGGCGCTCCGCGGCAGCGCTTATGACACCGTCAGCGTGCGCGATCTGATCACCATGTCGTCCGGTATGGACTGGAATGAGGACTATACGGACCGAAACTCCCATGTGAACCGCTACAGCAAGTCGCTCGGCGACAAGGTTCCCGGAGGCGTTCTGGAACTGATGAGGAGCGTGCACAGCCTGCACACGCCGGGCACGCAGTTCCTATATAACACCGGCGACACCTACGTTCTCGGAGCTCTACTCTCGTCGGCGACGGGCCAGACCCTGGCCGACTATATGTCGAGCAAGATCTGGGCGCGGTTTGGCATGGAGTTCGATGCGTTCTACACGCTCGAATCCGAAGGTGGCCAGGAGATAGGCGGCAGCCGGGCAGGCATGGCGCTGCGGGATTTTGGTCGGTTCGGCCTGTTCTTGCTTCGCGACAGCGTGATCGGCAGTCAGAGTATACTGCCGGAAAACTGGCTCGACGACGCGGGATCGCGCATCTTTGCCGTCGATCCGTCGACGAACAGCTGCGGCGCCGACGGTTATGGCTACAGCTGGTGGATCGACCCTGACGGTTCCATGGTCGCAGCAGGTTTCGCCGGGCAGACGCTGTATGTGAACCGCAAGGCCGACATCGTCATCGTGACCCTGTCATGCCAGCCTCAGCCTCCGTTCGCGGCCAGCTACGACATCGATATCAAGGCCGAGCGTTTTGCCTTCAAGGATGCGGTGCTCGGCAGCCTCCGGTCGGCCGGCTGACGCGGCGGCCGAAGCCGACTTGGCCCTCATTTCCGTGCGGCAGCAAAGACCTGAAGCGCCGTGGTGCAAGCGAAGGCGCCTGTGACCGATTTCTTTTGCTGGACCTTCGGACCCTGGCGCCTGCCAAGCCGGTCGCCTGGACCGGTTGTGGCTTAATGGTGGAACATGCTCGCTTTTGTTGTCAGGCGCATTTTCACGACCATCCCTGTGATGGCCTTCGTGGCGCTGTTCGTCTTTTCGCTGCTCTATATCGCGCCGGGCGACCCGGCGGCCATCATCGCCGGTGACCAGGCCTCGCCCGCCGATGTCGAGCGCATCCGCGCCAGCCTTCCGCGCCAGCCT